>NZ_BAAAWH010000001.1:954951-1273268 GCF_039534975.1 Microbacterium terregens | reverse complement strand
TCTGCACCTGACCCGTAGTCAGGAAGGCGCGCCCAACCGCCTGCGACGCATACTGCTCGACATAGTCGCTCCAGAAGATCCACCCGTTCGGGCCGATGACGTACCGCTCGCCGATCTCTTCAGCGTGTTCCTGCCAGGTCGCCTCGGCCGAACCGTCTCCGGAGATCCACGGCTCCTGAGTCGCCGGCGCCACAGGAGGTCGACAGATCGCGTCGATCGGTCCGGCAGCCTCGACGGCGGCAGGACTATCACGCTCGCCCTGCTCCGCACCCAGTCGCACGTTCGCGACGAAGCCCAAGACAAGAGCAAGGGTCGATATCACTCCGAGGATGACAAGGCCGATGTAGCTGACGCGAGTCCACCATCGGGGCCCGGCGACTTTTTCCTGACCGGGAGGAAGCTCGGTCAGGCTCATCGGGCGACCACCTCGGGAGCGGGTGCCGGCATCGCGGTCGGTGCGCGACGGGTGGCCGTCGATCGGGGTGCGGCGAGTGCTCCCCCAGTCGGCGGTTCATTGAAGATCAGGGCCGGGCGCCATCTGCGGCGCCAACGGTCCAGTTTCGGCTGTATCCGATCCAGCACTCTCTGAAGCCAGCGGGGAGTCCAGTTCTTGAGCGCCATCGCGGGGCGCTCGATGTAGTGCCAGCTGAGGAACGCGTACGCATGCACGCCCGCGATGACCACCGCATGGTAGACGATCCAGCCCATGTCCTGCAGGTTGAAGAACGTCGCGAACCACATGAGCGGCCAGCCGATGATGTAGATGCCGTACGAGAAGTCCCCGTACTTGTCCCACCGGTTGAGCGCCTTGACCCGCACCGCGAACCAGATCAGCGCGTAGCAGAACGCGTACTGGCCGACGACGAGCCACCCGCCGCGGGCGTACGTGTATCCAGCGATGAGCACGGCCGCGACGCCGAGGCGGTCATCAATCGGCACGCGGTCCTTGAAGAAGCAGAACAGCATCCCCCAGGCGAAGGGCGCCATCAGCAGGAGCACCCGGTAGTCGCTCAGGAAGCCGAACAGGCCAGGGAGATCACCGACGCCGAGCCACTGCAGCATGGCGAGCGCGATGATGGCCCCGGCAATGGTGCCACCGACGATCCGGTTTGACAGCGCGCCGAAGACACCAAGTGCGCCGACGAGGATGTAGGCGCCGAACTCAAACGCGAGCGTCCAGGCTGAACCGTTCCAGTCCAGGATGCCGTGGCCCTCGTACAACGGCGTCGACGTGCCCATGCCCGCGATGTTGATTTGTGACATCACGAGAGTGAAGTTGTTCGAAAAATACGTCAGCGGCGACTCGTACGTCGCGTTCCAGAAGCCGTCCCACGACCCTGTCTCGCGGAAGTATGCGAGCGGAGCGAACGCGAAGGCCGTGACCAAGAGCGCGAGGAACCAGCCCGGGAAAATTCGCATCACCCGATGCCAGAAGAACCGAGGGGTGGTCGTGCGCCCCATCTTGCTGCGTGTGATCAGGAAGCCCGAGAGGAAGAAGAACCCGCACACCGCAACGCCGCCGAGAGACTGCTCGGTGCTCCATTGCGTGCCGAGATCTTTGCCACCGTAGAAGCCGGCGATCGGGCCGGCGTGCGAGAAGATGACCATGAAGGCCATGAGCCATCGCAAAAAGCCGATCGCGTTGTTGCGGGGGTCGAACGCCTTCGCCAGCGACGTCACAAGAGTTCCATGTCATTCATCGAGTTCGCGGCTCTCGTCGACGACGCGTCATCATCTCTTCGCCAACTCGCTGGATGAGTGAGCCATTGCACCGCACGATATACACCGCGCACGGGAGAGTAGAGGGCCCGCAGCGTAGGAATCCACCCTGGTCTGCTCAGACGAATGTAGGCCTTGGCGTACCCCATCGGACCGCCCCCGATGAATTCGCCCGCGTCGTCCAACAGATGAACCTGATCGATCGGGTACCCGGGCACGTTCTTGCTCATGCGGTCGAGCTTGTACTCGAGCGATGTGTGGCTGATCGCGGCATAGCTCGTCGTCGCGACAGTTCGGGTGTGATATCCGAGCTCAGCGGCCGCGTAGGAGAACAGTCGCTCTTGCACGTGAGCGATGCTTCCGTCGAGATGCTTGTTGGGCGCAGGGTAGTCGTTGTAGGTCAACGGAACCTTCGTCATCAATCGCAGTGCTTCCGGACGGAACGCGAACATACAGCCGTATGGTGCAAGCGGTGAAGGATCGTCGAAGGGCACCCTGATGCCGAGGCGCTTGGCGGTCTTTTCGGCTGCCTCTTTGTTCTCGAACCAACCTCGGCCTAGCGTCGGATAGCCGATGTGGATCGTCGGCGCGTACGCGATGCCCAGGGTCGGCTCTTTCTGGAAGAGTGCGACCAGGTTGGCGGCGTATCCGGGAGAGCTGAGCAGGTTCGTCAACTGATGCCGACGGAAGAAATTTCCCGCGTTGAGGCTCTCCTGCACGGTCTTCTTCGAATGGATCTTGAAGACGAGATCGTACTTGTCACTGAGCAGTACGTCACGGCACCCTACGAAGAACGCGCCCATGTCACGTCCGCGATTCGACGGGAGGACACGCACGTCAACCGCCCCCACTCTCGGGTCGTTCCGTTCCGCTATGACTGTCTGGATCACCGACGCCTTGAGATCGTCGGTGGTTGTGATGTACAGATCGTATTCGGATGGCAGATTCGCGCAGTAGTCGAGCAACTCTCTCGCGAGTTCCGTGTAGAACAGGTGAATAATCACCGCGATCCTAAGCGGCTTAGCCCGATCGTACGAAACGTCCACATCCGGCATGATCTGAAGCATCGCCGCGTTCGTGTTGAAGGCCTTGGGCTGGGAGCTGCGGGAGATGTTCTGCCAGACAAGGTCGGTGGGGTACCCAAGCTGCTCCGCCTTCTCGATGTATCGCTTCGCGATGATGGCGTGGCGATCGAGCAGGAGCGGATCATGGAAGAACGGTCGGCGCTTCAGCGCCGGGCACCCATCGTCGAGTAGCGCCTCGGCATCGTAGAAGGCCGGATGCCAGGTTGAATAGTTGCGCAGCGGAAACGCGACCTCGTACTCGAAGCCGAGGGTGTGAAAGTGGTTCGTGAACTTCGACTCATGGCTGAGAATCGAGTCAGTGTAGGAGACCACCGGCGGCATCGTGGCCCAGTATTCGCGCCATTCCTCTGACAAGAACATCCGCGGCCGAACGGCGATCCAATGCGACTGAATGTGGGAGTGCAGGACCCCCTTGGACGTGAATGGGTTCGGCCGCTGCTTGCCATGCTCGGTCATCCCCCAGAAATCGACCTCGAGCGCATCCATGCGCTCGAACATCGGCTCGAAGGGGTTGACGGGGCCGAACCAGGTGTAGTTCATCAAGATCAGCTCGTCGTACTGCGTCAGACGCTCGTGGCCGAATTGCTCCAAGGCTGTCTTGTAGCCCCAGACATCGAAGCCGACATTCTCACGTTGCCAGACGGTGTCTGCGATCCCTTCGAGTGTGGCGCGCCCCTCAGCGGTGAGGTCGCCGTTCACCACGATGAACAGATGCTCAGCAAAGGGACGGAGCCGCTCCAGCTTGTAGGTGACGTAGTCGTCGACGATGCCGCGAGGGTCCCAGAAGAGGTAGAAGATCACGCGTCGACCGCCCCTGGGGAACGTGGTCCGCTCTGTCACGCGTAGCTTTCCTTTCGTATTGCACCATCAGCCAGAGTTCTTGAGCGCTGGGCGATGTGCAGCACCGTTGGGATTGCGTTCGGGACGGGACGCCTGGCGCGAGGAACGCGCCGTTCGACATCGGTCGCATCATTCTAACCAGTGCGTACCTGGGCTTCGCCTGAGCCCTCGTGAGCGGCTCTCGACCAGCATCTCAGTTCTTCGACCGCCGCGACGAGTGTGCGCGCGCGGCTGTCAAATGAGTGCTCAGCTCGGATTCGCGCGCCGATCAGCTCGAGCTCCTGGTCGTCAGGGAAGAGTTCGGATGGGTCGGTGCGCAGGAGCTCCACGAGTTCGTGCTCATCGCCGTACACCGCGACGGCGTCGCCGAAGATCGACTTGATGCCATCTACGTCCTCGCTGATGACGCGACCGCCGGAAGCCACGACGTCGAAAGGACGCATGGCGATGAAGCCTTCCCGTCGCATAGCCGGCCACTGGTCATTCAGAACGATCGATGCTGTCTCATAGCGCCGGCTCAGGTCGACGTTGGGGATCGAAGTCGCTGCGATCGATGCAGCTGGAATGAAAGGACGCCAATCGGGGCCGTACACCTTGACCGGTATTCCCGCGCGGATCGGTTCGACGACGCTCGGGCGCGCAATCCCCCGCGCCGTGCCGACGAAGACGATGTCCTCGGTGCGCCCAAGGCGACGAGGATGAAACAAGTCCACGTCGGTAGCTTCGAGCAGCGGGATCACCGGGATATCCCACTCGCGCGCGACCTTCTCCGGCCACTTAGTGGACGCGGCGAACACACGATGGAACTGGCGCAGCTCCTCCTTGGACACCTGATCGGGATGGCTGATAATCCACTCCAACGCGATGCCCGTAGCTGGTGGATCAATCCGGTACGGTCCGCGCACGACGATCGACACGTCGTCTAGGTATGTCGTAGACCGGGCTCGGGCATCGTACGCGTCGATGACGACTGTCTGCCCTGCTCTCCGCAGTGCGTTCGCCAAGCCCCGCGCAAAGTGCGTATCGCCCCAGACGGCGCCGCGCGGACCAGCGGGCGCACAGATCTTGATGGCCCAGCGCAATCCGTGAGCAGATTCAGAACGCCATCGAAGCTGAGGAACCGGCTCCGCTTTCGGTTTGAGATCCCACCCCTCGACATCGAATCCGGCAGCATCGATCATCTGCGTCGCTCGACCAGTTGACGCGTCGGGGCGGCGGGCAAGGTACATCCGCGAGAGCCGCCTCGCTCGTCGACGGGAGAACGCTCGCTCAGGCTCGTCCAGCACCAATATCATCTGCGGAGCGACGAGCAGCGCAAGATGCGGGACCTGTTCCCTCAGTCGAATCGACAGAATTTCCAGTTCGCCATCGTTGACGAGAGCTCTGTCCAGGCCACCCGCTTCGACGAACGACGTGAGCGGAATGGCGAAGGTGCGGCCCGTGATCATTGGGACGGGAATCGGATCGTCACCGAGTCCCACGATGTCTTCCTGAGGATGCGCAGCGAGGATCCGGTAGGGCAGGTCGCCTCCGACGTGAGCCGATCCCATCCCGGACACCGTGCCGTCGAGCGAGAGCGAGACCGGGATGACAGCAGCGCCAGAACGAGAGAGATCTACGAGAGCCTGTACGTCAGCTGGCGAGAGATCAGCACGCGGCTCGACGGCGACGAGCACGTCACCGGATGCGCGTTCAGCGCCGCGCACCACGACATCCGCATAGGAACTGCGCGCCGGCGCTGCGAGTGCAGTGATGCGGTGGTCGATCATCGTGAGAACCACCGCTGAGATCCATTGCGAGGCGTCCGGATCGATCAGCGCGACGACGGCATCAGCACGTCCATTCTGGGCGACATCGGCCGCGAGTTCGAGCTTCCGCGCGAAGCCGCGATCCCCCGGCTGAACCATTCTCACGAGCGTGTACTTCGCGTCTCCCACGGCGCCGTCGAGTCGGATCGGCCGTCCAGTCGCCCATTCACGAGCGGCCGAGATCGCCCACTCACGGTATTCGGCGACCGAAACCACCTGCTCGCGGCGCCCCGCCCGCAAACGCAGTGTGGACGTGTCGCGATTCGTCCACACGTGCTCGAGCGCGGCCTGCAGTCCCGCCGTTCTGGCGAACTCCACTGCATCCCACCATGGCGATATGGGCACCGACGGTTTGTCGCTGATCAGGTAGGCATACATCGCAGGAACCCGGAACACCTCCGGGAGACCTCCCCCGGCATGGATCTCGTCGAAGAGGGGGTTGAGGCTGAGCCCGCGACGGAATCCAGACGAGACGTAGTGCCAGATCGCCAACGTCTTGCTGCAGCGCCCGCGGCCGCGCTGAGCGGCATAGAACTCTGCATCGACCAGATCGGACCGGGAGATTGTTCTCCACCACCACAGGCGGTCAGCCCAACGGATGACCGCGCCGAGCGCGGGAACTTCTCGCGCCGAGCGCCAGAGGGCACGTAGTCCGATCGTCCGCACTCATCGATCCTACGAGGGCTCGCCCGCGCCGCCCGCACGCGACGGCGCATTGCGGAGCCGATGACGCAGCCGACGCAGCCGGGACCAGATCGGATGTCGGGCTTCATGCAACCGATGCTGCTCGCGCAGCAGGTCGTCGAACATAGTGCGCATGTCCTCGCGCAGCCGTCGCTCGACGAGGCCGATATACAGCGGCAGACCGGCGCCGTTCTCCTCCACCCAACGACGCAGGGCCTCATCTCGCACTGCCACATCGTCTCGCTCGTGCTGATCTGCCAGCGCGAACATGCTGTTACCGTCATCGCCGCGCGCTGCTGGCCGTTGCGTCCAGTACGCGAGCGGCTCGCCGCCGATGAAACCGATGTGATGACGGAGTGTCACGCGGAGGTAGAACTCCCAGTCCTCGACGGCGTCGAGTGACTCATCGTAGAAGCCGACATCGTCATGGAGCCAACGGCGGTAGAGGAAGGAGATCGGTACAGCACGATTGATCTCCAACAGATCCGTGTAAGTGATGGCCCTAAGACCCTCCCAGTACGGCACCCTCGCCGTTTCAACCCAACCGTCTGCTCCCCGTTCCTCGTAGACAATCGCTGTCGCAGTCATGACTCCAGCATCGGACGGATGCTCATCGAGCCACGCGACGGCGCGTTGAAGGAAGTCCGGATGCCAGCGGTCGTCGTCGTCGTGCAGCACGGCGAGAGCCGCATCCGAGGCGCGGAGGCCCGCGTTGGCGGCCGCGCAACGGCCCCCTGGAGGGTGAGTGTCGATGATTGTGACCTTGTTGCCGATTCCCGACACAGCCACCGCATCTTCGACGGCCTCGCGCGCGCCACGATCGTTGACGACGATGACCTCCCAGTCATCGAACGTTTGGGACGCCACGTCTGCGAGCGCTCGTCTGAGGAACTCTCCGCGATTCTTTGTGCGGATGACGATGGCAACGCGTGCTGGCATGGCGTTCAGCCTAGAGCCCCCTGCTGCTACTACAGGTCCGCGTGCAGCTGCCAGACCCGGTCCGCAGCTTCGCGCCACGAGTAGGCGCGGCCGCGGTCCGCGGCCAGCACGCCGAGACGGTCGACCGACGCGGAAGAACTCAGCGCGCGAGCCAGCGCCTCTGCCAGCGCATCGTCCTGCGCGAGCATCCCGCCGTCCACGATGATTTCGTCGTGCATCGGTGAGGATGCCGCGACCACCGGCACGCCGAGGGCCAGAGCCTCGAGAACCCGCCACGGAAAGGCGGTGCGCTGCGCGGGGGCGACGAAGGCGACGGCGCCGCCGAAGACCGCGGCGCGATCCTCGGTGGCGAGGAGACCGCGCACGTGCAGGTTGCGCTCGGGGATGCCGGCGGCCGCGGCGAGGTCGGCGATCGCCGGCTCTTCGCCCTCTCCGGCGCCGATGACCACGACCGGCAGATCCAGCCCGGCGTGGCCGACGGCATCCAAGCCCGCAGCCAGCGCATCGGTGGGCGCGGCGCGGCCGGCGAGCAGCACGAATCCGTTCGGCAGGTCGAGCAGCCGGCGTCGCCCGACCTCGTCGCTCGGCACGGTGAGGCCGGCCGGCGCGGCGCCGGCGATCACCCGGATCCGCTCGCCGAGCGTCGCGATCTCGCCCAGCCTCACGGCCATCGAGTGCGTTGGAACGACCACGGCGTCGGCGTGCTTGACGGCGCGTTTGAGCATGGCGCGGTGCCACGACACCACGGACTTCGGCCACTCGGCGGGCGCCTCCCAGGGCCCCAGGTCCCAGATGGTCACGACCGTCTGATCGTTCTCGTGCACGCGGTCGTGACGCACGAGAGGGGCGAGGAGGGTCGGTGAGTGGATCATCCCGCCGCCGATGCCGGTCGCGATGCCGAACTGCAGCGCAGCGGCGAGTTCACGCCGGGCCAGCGCGGTGCGGCGTACGCCGACGAGTCCGGGGATCTCGACCGGCCGATCTGCCGGCCCGGCAGGCGCGACACCCTCGACCTCGCAGCCGGCGGGGGTGCCCGCGAGGAGCCCGCGCGTGAGTTCGCGCGCGGCGATCTGCAGATCGGGGTCGGTCGGTGCGACGAGCTGGTCGAGCATCACCCGGAGCGTTGCGGTCATGCGGTTCAGCCTTCGGGTGTGGGCGTCTGCGTGGGCGGATGCAGGGCGAGCCGCACCAGCTCCTGGATGTAGGGGTAGTCCGGGTCGTACTCGTCGATGCCCCCGGCGGGGGTGAGCTCGATCGCCGTGACCGGCTGCTCCTTGGCCTTGAGCGCGAGATCGGCGAGGAAGGGCAGCATCGACTGCGGCAGGTCGGTCTGGATGAGGTCCTGGCCGGCGCTGGCGACGTCCTGGAACCGGGTCAGCACGGTCTGCGGAGTGAACTGCGCGAGAATCGCCTCCTGCAGCTGCCGCTGACGCTTCATGCGATCGAAGTCGTCGGTCGTGTACCGCGAACGCGCGTACCACTGGGCGGTGTCGCCGTCCATGTGCTGCGCGCCCGCCTCGATCCAGCCGGTCGCCCATTCCTCCGCCGGCTGACCGGAGTATGCCGGTCCTCCGCCCTCGGGCAGGCGCTCGGCGACGGTGATGTCCACCCCTCCGAGGGCGTCGATGAGCGCGGCGAAGCCGTGCATGTCGACGAACACGTAGTACGGGATCTCGATGCCGAGGATTCCCTCGGCCGCATCCTTGGTCGCCTCGATGCCGGGCTCGGAGCTGTTGGCGACAGCATCCGGATACAAGGCGTTTCCGTCCTGACACACCTCGACCTCGGTGCGCAGCTGGTTCACGCCGCTCCCCCACCCGCAGGTCGAGTCCGCGTGACCTTCGTGTCCGTTCGGGTAGCGATCCTGCAGGGGTCCGGCCGCGAAGGGGAAGTGCGGCATGTCACGCGGGATGCCGGTGATCGTCGTCGCGCCCGTCTCGGCGTTGACCGACACCACCGAGATGCTGTCGAAGCGCATGGAGTCTCTGCCCTCACCGCTGTCCGCGCCGAGAAGCAGGATGTTGTAGTAGCCGTCGCTCGGCGGCACCGGTGGTCCGGTCGCGACGAAGATGCTGCCGAGGGTCTCGCGCACGGTGCCGGCGACGTTCGCCGCGTACGCCGCAGCCCCGGTGGACACGACCAGGAGCGCGACCGCGACGGCGGCGATCCCGACCCGCGCACCCGCGCCGGTCTTCACGAGCCGCACCAGCCGCAGCGTGTCGACGGTGAGGAACAGCCACAGGATGCCGTACGCGATCACCGCGCCCTGGATCAGCAGCAGCGGCAGCGGGCGCAGCAGGCCGAGCCATTCGGGGAGCCACGCGCCGGTCACGAGCGTGAAGGCGGCCGTCGGCCACAGCAGTGCGCCCAGAATGCCGAGGATGATCAGCACCCACATGACGATGGTCGCGCCGAGTCCGACCTTTCCGAGCCGGCGATTGCCGGCGACCGCCTGCGCGGATCCGGGGAGGAGGAAGTTGAGCAGGACGAGCCACCAGCCACGACGGGTCATCACTGCGCGCGAGGCGGTGTCGGGGTACCGCATCGGGCGGTCTTCGACGACCTTCGCCGAAGCTGCCCGCGACGGGGCCGGGCGCGGGGGGCTGGCCACACTCACAGGGACTCCTTGAGCCGCCGGTTCTTGTCCTCCACCTGCGACTCCAGTTCCCGTGCGTAGTCCTCGATCCGGACGGCGAGCGCGGCATCCGTCGTTCCGAGAATGCGCACGGCCAGCAGCGCGGCGTTCTTGGCCCCGCCGATCGAGACGGTGGCGACGGGGATGCCCGCGGGCATCTGCACGATGCTCAGGAGCGAGTCCAGCCCGTCGAGCGTCGCCAGCGGCACGGGCACGCCGATCACGGGAAGCGCGGTCACCGAGGCCAGCATTCCGGGCAGGTGTGCCGCACCGCCGGCGCCGGCGATGATCACGCGCATGCCGCGCTCGCGGGCCTCACGGCCGTACCGGATCAGCTTGTCGGGCGTGCGGTGGGCCGAGACGACCTCGACCTCGTGCGGCACGTCGAAGTCGGTGAGGATCTGCGACGCGTCGCTCATGACGCGCCAATCCGAATCGGAGCCCATCACGACGCCGATCAAGGGCGCGGTCGAGGAATGCAGCGGCTGGGGCACCCGACCAGGCTAGGGCTGAAGGCTGGAAGAACCCCGCAACGGCGCGGTCCTTGGTGCACGTGTTCTGCCACAATCCGGCCGGTGTGGCGAGGGAGCGGGTGTCAATCCTCGAAGAAGGATGCCGCGGCCCGCGCCTCGTAGGCGACCTCGTCGAGCTCTTCGCCCACGGCCGTGACGTGTCCGACCTTGCGTCCGGGTCGTGGGGCCTTGCCGTAGGTGTGCACCTTCGCGGCCGGGTATGCCTCCATGACCGCGGCGAAGCGCTGGTCGAGGCTGTCCGTCTCCGGGCCGCCGAGGATGTTCACCATGACCGACCAGGCCGCGCTCGGCTCGGGATCACCGAGCGGAAGGTCGAGCACCGCACGCAGGTGCTGCTCGAACTGGCTCGTGACCGCGCCGTCCTGTGTCCAGTGGCCGCTGTTGTGCGGGCGCATCGCGAGTTCGTTCACCAGCAGGCGCTCGTCGGTCGTCTCGAACAGCTCCACGGCCAGCATCCCGGTGACATCCAGTCCTTCGGCGATGCCGAGCCCGATCCGTGAGGCGACCTGCGATAGCCGGCCGGCCCCGTGCGGTGCGGGCGCGATGACCTCGGCGCAGACGCCGTCGCGCTGCACGGTCTCGACGACCGGATAGGCCCGCATCTGCCCCGACGGCCGTCGCGCGACCTGCTGCGCGAGTTCTCGTGAGAAGTCGACGAGCTCTTCGGCGAGCAGGGCGCCGCCGCGGGCGTCCTCGGCGAGCGCGGTGAACCAGTCGTCGGCTTCGGTACCGGCCGAGACGACACGGACACCCTTGCCGTCGTAGCCGCCGCGCGGCGTCTTGACGACGGCGCGGCCGCCGTGCGTGTCGAGGAAGCCCTGCAGTTCGTCGGCGTTCGATACGGCCGCCCACTCCGGCTGCGGCATCCCGAGCTCGTGCAGGCGGGCGCGCATGAGGAGTTTGTCCTGCGCGTATCGGAGCGGGTCCGGACCGGGGCGGACGATCACGCCGGCCTCGACGAGCGCCGCGAGGACGTCTTGCGGCACGTGCTCGTGGTCGAAGGTGACCACGTCGACGTCGCGGGCGAACGCCAGCACGGTTGCCGCGTCGCGGTAGTCGCCGACGGCGGTGGCCGCGAGGGACGCCGCCATCCCCTCCTCCTCGGCCAGCACGCGCAGATCGAGGCCGAGCTCGACCGCGGGTGCGATCATCATGCGGGCCAGCTGGCCTCCGCCGATGACTCCGACTCGCAACGCCATGGGAATCCTTCCGTCGCTTGTTCCGCTCCCATCATCGCGCACCGCCGTCCGCGCTCGTTCAACGCCTGCGGTCGGGCCGGCGGCCCTTCTGTGTTCACCAGCCGTGTTCACTGGTCGTGGATGTACGCGGAAGCGCCCGATTCGCGTACATCCAGGGCAAGTGAACACGCCACGAGCGCGAGAACGACGGCAGCGCGGCGCCTCCGGGCGGGTCAGGCGCCGGGGTGCTCCGGCGGAGCGGGGGGCAGCGCCTGGGCGTCGCGGTGCGCGAGGATCTGGTTGACCTCGACCTGATCCACCAGCGCCTCGTGGACCAGGGCGACACTGGGGATGTTCGCCAGGCGCAGCGGTTCGTCCACGCCGTTGCTCAGCAGCAGCGTGCCGGTCCCCCACATGCGCTGCAGGATGCCGCGGCGCTCCTGCACCGTGTACCCGCGCACGTGGCTCAGCTCACGTCGGTGCGTGCGGAGAACGCCCGAGCGCTCGATGACGCGCCGGGTCGTGATCGTGTACACGTGCGCCCACCACGAGAGGTAGGGCAGCAGCACCAGGAACAGCACGAAGACCGCGGCGGCGGTCAACAGCATCCAGTCCTCGAACGGAGCCGGGAGATTGCCGTAGAAGTAGCCCACGCCTCCCGCCACGGCCACCAGAATCAGCGCTGACCACGTCAGCCGGCGCGCGTGTGCGCGAAACCGGGCGACACGCAGCTCCGGCGTCGGCACGCCGGGAACGACCATCGGCGATCTGCCGCCAAACGTGGTCGGCTGGGTCATGCTTCCATTGTGGCGCGCGGCGGCGACAGTCGCGGCTGCCACGCCCACGCTCAGCGCACGTGGACGACGTCTCCGGCCGAAACGGCGGTCTCGCTGTCACCTTCGACGACGACGAGCCGGCCGTTCTGATCGATCCGCTGGGCTCGGCCGTGCAGCTTCGTCCCGTCCGGGAGGGAGACGACCACCTCCGAACCCAGCGTCGTGCACAGGGCCTCGATCTCGCCGCGGATGCCGGACGCCGACGCGTCGCCGTCGGCCTGACCCAGCGCGACGAGCTGCGCGTCGAGCGCGGCGAGGTACTCCGCCAGCAGCCGATCCTCGTCGGCTTCCAGTCCCACGTTCGCGAAGGACGTCGCGGTGTCGATAGGCAGATCGACTCGCGTCATGCGCGTGTTCACACCTGCTCCGATGACCACCGCCTCCGGCTGCCCGGGTACGACCTCGGCCAGGATGCCGCAGAGCTTGCCGCCGTCGAGCAGGACGTCGTTCGGCCATTTCAGACCGGCGGTGTGCCCGGTGCCGCGCAGCTGATCCAGCACCGCGCGCGTCATCGCCGCACCGGCGATGAGCGGGATCCATGCCCGCGCGGCCATCGGCAGGTCGGCCACGCGCACGAGCACCGAGACCGCAAGGCCCGTGCCGGCGGGGAGCGTCCAGGTGCGATCCAGTCGCCCGCGTCCGGAGCGCTGGTCGGTCGTGAGCAGCACGGACAGGTGCGGCCACAGTGCGGGGTCCTCACCGGCCATCCGCAGGAGGTCGGCGTTGGTGGACCCGGTGGATTCGATGACTTGCAGACGCGGCGAGACGGCGGCGGCGCGGGGGTACCCTGAAGGCGGCAACGACATGCGATCACCCTACGCACGCCGGCGCCGCGGCGGAATCGTCGAACGGCCGGTGCGTCGGCCGACCGGGTGCGCGAGGTCCGGCATCCGACCACTCCGACAGCACCCAGTCCACAGTGGATGCCGCGTGCCCTTGTGCGAAGCCTCCAACTCTCCCGCGAACCCCGCAGATAGGGTTGAACCCGTGACTGATCAGCCCGACCTTTTTACGACCGCCGGCAAGATCGCCGACCTCCGCGCGAGGTTCCAGGAGGCCGTCGTCGACGCGGAACGGGCGGCGCAGCTGAAGCAGCATGCCAAGGGAAAGGGCACCGCGCGTCAGCGCATCGAGATGCTCGTCGACACCGGCAGCTTCGTCGAGTTCGACGAGTACGTGCGCCACCGCACCACCGCTTTCGGCATGGACAAGTCCCGCCCGTACGGCGATTCGGTCGTCACCGGCGTCGGCACGATCCACGGGCGGACGGTCGCGGTCTACTCGCAGGACTTCTCGACGTTCGGCGGCTCGCTCGGCGAGGTCGCCGGCGACAAGATCATCAAGGTCATGGAATTCGCCCTTCGAGGCGGCATGCCCTGCATCGGCATCCTGGATTCCGGCGGTGCGCGCATTCAGGAGGGTGTCGTCGCCCTCGGCAAGTACGGCGAGATCTTCCGCCTGAACACCCAGTCCTCGGGCGTCATCCCCCAGATCTCGATCATCATGGGACCGGCCGCCGGTGGTGCGGTCTACTCGCCCGCTCTCACCGATTTCGTCATCATGGTCGACAAGACCAGCCAGATGTTCGTGACCGGACCGGACGTCATCAAGACCGTCACCGGCGAGGACGTCGGCATGGAAGAGCTCGGCGGCGCGTTCACGCACAACACCCGCTCGGGCGTCGCGCACTATCTCGCCGAAGACGAGGACGACGCGATCGACTACGCGCGGACGCTGCTCAGCTTCCTCCCCGACAACAACATGGCCGAACTCCCGCAGTACGAGAGCGGCTTCGAGTTCGAGACGACGGATGCCGACCACTTCCTCAACACGATCGTCCCGGATTCGGCGAACCAGCCCTACGACATCCACCAGGTCATCGCGCACATCGTCGATGCGGGTGACTTCCTCGAGGTGCAGCCCCTCTTCGCGCCGAACATCGTCATCGGATTCGGCCGAGTCGAGGGCCGGACGGTCGGCATCATCGCCAATCAGCCGTCGCAGATGGCCGGCACCCTGAACATCCAGGCGGGCGAGAAGGCGAGCCGTTTCGTCAGGTTCTGCGACGCGTTCTCGGTTCCGATCCTCACCCTCGTGGATGTGCCCGGCTACCTGCCCGGCACCGACCAGGAGTGGGAAGGGGTCATCCGCCGTGGCGCGAAGCTGCTCTACGCCTACGCCGAGGCCACCGTCCCGCTGGTGACCGTGATCCTCCGCAAGGCCTACGGCGGCGCCTACATCGTGATGGGATCCAAGCAGCTCGGCGCGGACATCAACCTGGCCTGGCCGACCGCCGAGATCGCGGTCATGGGCGGTCAGGGCGCTGTCAACATCCTCTACCGGGGCGAGATCAAGCGCGCCGAGGAGGCCGGCGAAGACGTCGCGGCGGTGCGCACACGGCTGGCGAACCAGTACACGTACGACGTCGCATCCCCGTTCCTGGCCGCCGAGCGCGGGGAGCTGGACGGCATCATCGAGCCCGCGCAGACGCGGGTGGCGGTGGCCAAGGCGCTGCGATCGCTGCGCGGCAAGCGCGCCTCCCTGCCGCCCAAGAAGCACGGGAACATTCCGCTGTGACCGGCGCGGACGATCCCGCGGAGTCCGCGGACAGCATGCGCGTCGACCTCCTGCGAGGCTCGCCGACGGGCGATGAGCTGGCCGGGCTGATCGCGGTCGTCACCGAGGCGTACCGCGAGGAGTCGGCGGGCGCGACGGTCGATGACACCGCCCGCCGCACGGCCTGGTCGCTCTCGCAGCGGTCAGTGCGGGCGCCGCTGGACCGCGACCTCGGCTGGGGTCGCTGGACCGGGCAATAGCCCCACCGTCGAGGCCCCGAGGACCGCTGTCCCCCGAAATACCTACAGACGCCGCGGCGCGCGCCCGCCGATACTGGAGGTGCTGGAACGCATCAATGCGTTCGGTCGACCTGCTCACCTTCGTGGAAGCTCCAGGTTCGGCCACGCGGACGGTTTTCGGGTAACTGTCCGCCAGGTGAGGGGTGGGCGTTTTCGCCGCCCCTCACCTCCCCCTTCTTCGCTCCCCGCCCCGGCTCCCCTCCCCCGCCGGGACGGGGAGCGGGAACCCTCTCACGGCGCGGTGGGGTGATCGATCTCCCGCCACAGGTCGACGGCATCCTCGTCGGACAGACCCTCACCGGCGGCTGACCGGCCGACCACGGTCACCGCGACGCGCTCGTGCGGCGATGTGCGGATGTACAGACGATCCGAGCGTGCGGTGCGCAGCGTTTCGGCGAGCTGCCCGCGGATGATCGCGAGAGATGCCTCATCCAGCCCGTCCAGGCCGCCCTCGTCCAGCACGGTGACGTTGGTTCCGCGGCGCCGGGCGCGCTCGAGCTCGGCGTGGACCGCATCATCCAGCAGGCGAGGCCCACGGATCTCGTCGCGCAGGCGCCCTTCCGCCAGACGCGCCTCGGTCCGCTCCGTCTCGGTGAGCGCTCCTCCCGACGTGACGGTGCGCGTCAGAATCGGCCCGGCGACCGTGAGCGCGCGCTGGATCTGGATCCGCCGCTCCCGCTGCCGGCCGCTCTGCGATGCCTGCCACGCGGATGCGGCCCGCTGCAGCTGCGCCAGCTGTGCGGTGTCGCGCGCCGCGCGATCCATCGACCGCAGCATGAGCTGCGTCGCCGCGACCCAGACGATCGATCCCACCAGGCCCAGCGCCAGTGCGTTGAGCGGCCCCATCCACACCATCGAAGCCACGGCGAGGGCGGCGATCCCCGTCCAGGCGACCCATGCGCGACGACGCACCATGACGATCGTCATCAGCGCGCCGATACCGCCGAGATACCAGGTGGCGAAGGGTTCGGTGCGGGCAGCGGGGCCCACCGCGACGGCGATGGCGCTGGGAACGAGAACGGCGCAGGCCAGCGCCAGTGCCGCCGACCACGAGGGCAGCCGGGTGCGTGAACCGGGTGCGGGCGGTCCCTCGGTCACGACGCCGTCCGGGCCGACCGCGCTGACCCGGCGGGGCTCCCACAGGATGCACATCCACGTCGTGACGAGGTACAGGCTGAGGGAGGCGAAGACCAGGAGCGGCTGCGGCACCGACTCCGTCCACCACAGGCCCCGTGCCGCGAGGTAGGCGGTGAAGGCCACCCCCAGCACCACGATGATGCGCCGCACGCTGATCATGAGGCCGCCTCGTGCCATTCCAGGCGCACGGTCGTGCCGTCCGCATCGGAGTCGATGGCGCTCGTGCCGCCGACCGCGGCGACGCGCGCGAAGATCGAGGCACGGATGCCGAGACGATCGTGGGGCACGCGGTCCAGGTCGAAGCCCGCGCCGGTGTCCCGGACGGTCACCACGACCCGCGGCGGGTCCTCGTCGCCCTCCACGCTGACGGCCAGGCCGGATCCGGCGGCGTGCTGCGCGGCGTTCGCGACGGCCTGGGTGGCGGCGAGGACGAGGGCACGCGCAGCGCGGCCCGGCATCGAGGGGGCCTTCTCGGCGATCGTGCGCTCGGCCCGGACCGAGACACCCAGTTCCAGAGCGGCACGTTCGATGTCATCGGCGAGGCTCGCGGCATCCCGTGGCTCGTCGCTGCCCTCTCCCGAGTCCTGCTCGGTATTGGCCAGACGGGTGAGTGCCTCGCGGGCCATCGCGACCGCGAGGGTCTGCTGCCGCGGCGTGTGAGCGCGTTCGGCGGCAATCAGGGCCGCCAGGACGCTGTCGTGCATGAGCGCAGCGACCGCGACGCGCTCCTGCTCTGCGGCGTCGGCGGCCGCGGCGGCGGCGTACGACTGCACGGCACGCGCGCGCGTCTCGTCGACGTTCGCCGCGACGGAACGGAAGACCCACCCGAGGGTGAGCAGCATCGCCCCGAGGATCAGCGCGAACGAGACGTCCAGCGCGACCGTGAACCAGTAGATGCGTTCGAAGTCGCCCTGGATCAGTCTCACCACGCCGAACAGGAGCGGCAGGCCGACCGTCCACACGATCTGCAGGGGCAGCGTGAAGGCGAGCACGCTCGCCACGGTCGCGACGTTGACGAGATACCAGATCCACGGCTGGGCCACGGAGTCCGCGCCCGCACCGGATGTGGCAAGCGGCCAGAGCAGGAGGGCGAGGGGATAGATGATGGCGAAGATGCCCGCGGCGACGCGCACCCCGCGGCCGAAGAGGCAGGCGAGGATCATGCCGGCGAGCGGCACGAAGGTCATCAGCAAGAGCGGCAGGTGCCACTCCGGACGCTCCTGATAGGACGAACCGAGTGCGGCCAGGAAGGCCTGCGTGCCGAGCACGAGGCTGCCCAGGCCCACCACGATGGAGATGATCCGCTCGATGCGCAGTCGCGTGAACGAACCCAGACCCGCGGTCGTCTCACGGGTCTGAGGGATGTGCCCCCAGGCGTCGGCGAGAACCGCGCGGGCGCTCTCAGGCTCCGACACCACCGGCGCCTTCGCGGTCGCTCGGCTCGGCCAGGATCCCGTCCTCCATCGCGCGGCGCAGCAGGTCGACCTTGGTCGGCGCGGGCCTGCCGACCTCGACGTACTTCACGCGCACGCGGGTGATGTTCTCCTTGGCCGTGGAGTAGGCCACCCCCAGGCGGTCTGCGACGACCTTCAACGGCAGTCCTGCCGCGTACAGGCGCAGCACGTCGCGCTCGCGTGCGGACAGCTGCGCGTCGGCGAATGCGCGGTCGCCCTCCACGGCGCTCGCCCACTCGACGTTGTTGAGCGGCTCGCCGTGGGCGACCGTCCGGATCGCGGCCATGACGTCGTCTATCGGCGATCCTTTGCTGACGACACCGGCGGCGCCTGCCGCCAGCGCCTCGCGGACGGCGGCCGGCCGGTCCGCGACGCTGTGGATGATGACGCTGGAGCCGTCCGAGACCAGTCGGCGGACGTTCTCGGTGACGGTCGTGCCGTCGCCGAGCGTCAGGTCGAGGACGACGACATCCGCCGGCAGGGAACGGCTGAGCGCCCGCCAGCTGAGGTAGTCATTGACGTTGCTGCCCGAGAACACGACTTCTTTGTCCGCTCGCGCGCAGGCAGCCTCGAGCCCGAGTCGTACGGACTCGTGATCGTCGATCAGGGCCACTCGCGTCATGCCTGCCAGCCTAGCCGCGGGCAGGGGTCCTCACCGTCTCACCGCACCGCCCTCACCGCACGAACGTGGCGACCGCCTCGATGTGGTGCGAGTTCGGGAAGATGTCGTAGGCGGCGACCCGACGCAGATCGTAGCCCTCGGCGCGGAACGTCGCGACGTCACGGGCGAGCGCGACCGGGTCGCACGCCACGTAGACGACGGTGGCGGGCCGCAGGGCGGCGATGCGCTCGACGACCTCGCGACCCGCGCCGGAGCGGGGCGGGTCCAGGACGGTGACGCCGCGACTGAGCCGTTCGCGCTCCCGGTCGGATGCCTCGGCCCCGAGCCGCGAGAGGAATCGGTCGACCCGCGCGGTCTCGGCGCGGGCGCCCACCCATTCGGCGAGGTTCTCACCGGCGTGTTCGGTGGCACGGGTGTCGGATTCGACGGAAGTGACGCGGCCGCCACCGAGTTCGGCCAGTGCGGCGGCGAAGAGTCCGACGCCGCCGTACAGGTCCAGATGCCACGCGCCCGGGTCGAGAACGGCATCCCCTGCATCGCGCGGAGCGGCGGCGCGGATCGCGGAGCGCACGGCAGCGTCGAGGGTTGCGGCGGCCAGGCGGTGCACCTGCCAGAAGCCACCGGCATCCACCCGGAACTCCCGTGTGCCGACCCGCTCGGTGACGACCTCTCGCGCCTGGGTCGGCGCGCTCCGGACGGTATCGGGGCGCGGGAGCACGCGGACGCGGCCGTCGGCGGGCTGGATCAGATCGATGCGGCCGGGTCTGCCGTGCGTCTGCCGGCGCGCGGCCTGCTCGACGGCCGCCGTCGCGAGCGGAAGGTCTTCGACGGGCACGACCGTGTGGCTGCGGGCGGCGTAAGGACCGATGCGGCCGTCGGCATCGACGTGCAGGCTCACCCTGGTGCGCCACCGGGTGCCGTCGGGCGTTTCCGCATCCACGATCCGCCCCTCCGCGTCGGACACCTCGACGGGGCCGGTCAGGTCGAAGGGCAGCGCGACGCCGCCGAAGCGCTGCAGAGCGTCGGTCAGCACCTCGCGCTTGAGCGAGCGCTGATGGGCCAGGTCGATGTGCCCGAAGTCCGCCCCGCCGGGGCGCAGATGCGGAGGCACCGCGACGTCCGCCTGGCGCCACACGTGCGGCTGCCGGTGGGGCGAGGCATCGAGCACGTCGATCACGTCACCGCGCCAGAACGACTTCTTCCCGACGTCCGTGAGGCGTACGCGGACGCGCTCCCCCGGGATCGCGTCCGGCACGAAGATGACGCGCCCGCCGCGGGTGGCGCCGGCTGACTCCCCGGCGCCTGGTTCCGCCGTGGTCGCGCCCGCGCCGAACCGCCCGACGAACACACCGCCGTGGGCGACGCTGGTCACATCGAGGTCGAGTTCGTCTCCGGCATCCACGTCTCGAGCATTCCACAGCACGCGCGCCGCACAGCTACCGTGAACGCATGCAGGTCTTCCTCGCCTCGACGTCGCCCGCCCGCCTGATGCTGCTTCGACAGGCGGGCATCGAGCCGCGCACGATGGCACCGGCCGTGGACGAGGACGCCGTCATCGCCGCGGTCGAGGCGGCCGAGAGCCGACGGCTGCCCGCCGACGAGCACGTGCTGCTGCTCGCACGGCGAAAGGCGGCGGATGTCGCGTCCCGCGTCCGCGCCGACCACCCCGACTTCGACGGGATCGTCATCGGCGGCGACTCCATGTTCGAGATCGACGGCGAGATCCTGGGCAAGCCGTACACGGCCGAGGCTGCCACACGGCGGTGGCGCGCGATGCGCGGACGGACGGGCGTGCTGCACTCCGGGCACAGCGTCATCCGGGTGCTCCCGGGCGCGGAGCTTCGACAGGCGGATGCGGTGGCCGAAGCATCCGTCACCTTCGCCGCCGACGTGAGCGATGCCGAGATCGCCGCCTACGTCGCATCGGGCGAACCGCTGCAGGTCGCCGGCGCCTTCACGATCGACAGCCTCGGTGGCCCCTTCATCGATCGGGTCGTCGGAGACCCGTCGACGGTGGTGGGCATGTCGCTGTCCACGGTGCGCCGGCTCGCGAGCGCGCTCGGCGTCTCGTGGCCAGACCTGTGGAACCGCGGGTAACCGCGAGGAACCGCACAGGAATGCTCGGACGGGCTCGTAGACTCCCCCACACGTATTGGCGTCTTTCTTGTGCGGTGCACTCAAAAGCGGGCGGAGGCCCCTGGGTAGGCTGGCCTCCATGCCTCAGATCGCCAAGGTTCTCGTCGCCAACCGCGGCGAGATCGCAGTCCGCGTCATCCGCGCGGCGCGAGATGCCGGAAAATCGTCCGTCGCGGTCTACGCCGATCAGGACCGGGACGCGCTGCACGCCCGGCTCGCGGACGAGTCGTACGCTCTGCAGGGCGCGACCAGCGCCGAGACGTATCTGTCGATCGAGAAGATCCTCTCCATCGCGCGCCGTTCCGGCGCCGACGCCGTCCACCCCGGCTACGGCTTCCTCGCCGAGAACGCCGCCTTCGCGCGCGCCGTGATCGGGGCGGGCCTGATCTGGATCGGCCCGACGCCCGAAGCGATCGAAGCGCTCGGCGACAAGGTCACCGCCCGGCACGTCGCCGAGAAGGTGGGCGCCCCGCTCGTCCCCGGCACGCCCGGGCCGGTCAGCGATGCCGCCGAGGTTCTCGCGTTCGCCGAGGAGTTCGGGCTGCCCATCGCGATCAAGGCCGCGTTCGGCGGAGGCGGCCGCGGGCTCAAGGTCGCTCGCGAGTACGACGAGATCGCCGAGATGTTCGAATCCGCGACGCGCGAGGCGATCACCGCCTTCGGCCGCGGTGAGTGCTTCGTCGAGAAGTACCTCGACAAGCCCCGGCACGTCGAGACGCAGTGCCTGGCGGATGCCGCGGGCAACGTCGTCGTGATCTCCACCCGCGACTGCTCGCTGCAGCGGCGTCACCAGAAGCTCGTCGAAGAGGCCCCCGCACCTTTCCTGACCGACGAGCAGAACCGCACGCTGTACGAGTCGTCGAAGGCGATCATGCGCGAGGTCGGCTACATCGGCGCCGGCACGTGCGAGTTCCTCATCGGCGCCGACGGCACCATCTCGTTCCTCGAGGTCAACACCCGCCTGCAGGTCGAGCACCCCGTCTCGGAAGAGGTCACCGGCATCGATCTGGTGCGCGAGCAGTTCCGCATCGCCGAGGGCGGCACGCTGGACTACGACGACCCCGTGCCGGTCGGTCACTCGATCGAGTTCCGTGTCAACGGCGAGGACCCGGGTCGCGGATTCCTTCCCCAGCCCGGTCCGATCCACATGTTCAAGACGTTCGGCGGTCCCGGCATCCGGCTGGATTCCGGCGTCACCGCGGGCGATTCGGTCAGCGGCGCCTTCGACTCGCTGCTCGGCAAGATCATCGTCACCGGCCGCGACCGCGCCGAGGCGATGGAACGCGCGCGCCGCGCGCTGGACGAGTTCGAGGTCACGGGATTACCCACCGTGCTGCCGTTCCACCGCAAGGTGGTCCGCGATCCGGCCTTCACCGCGGAGGATGGCAACTTCGGCGTCTTCACCCGGTGGATCGAGACGGAGTTCGTCAACGACATCCCGCCGTGGGACGGTGAGCTCGATGCGCCCAAGCCGACCGAGGCCCGGCACACGGTCGTCGTCGAGGTCAGCGGCAAGCGGCTCGAGGTCAGCCTTCCCGATCGGATCGTCAGCGCGCCCGGGTCGGTCGGGCGGCCCGCGGCTGTGCCGCCGTCACGACGGTCGCACGCAGCGAACGTCGTCGCGGGCGCGTCGGGCGATGCCGTCAAGGCCCCGATGCAGTCGACGATCGTCAAGGTGGCCGTCGAGGACGGGCAGTCGGTCGTTCAGGGCGACCTGGTCGTCGTGCTCGAGGCGATGAAGATGGAGCAGCCGATCCAGGCGCACAAGGACGGCGTGATCGGCGCGATCAACGCCACCGCCGGCACGACCGTCTCCGCCGGTCACCAGCTCCTGACGATCTCGTAGCCGACCGGCACAGGCCGCGGAACTGCGGCCCGACCTCTGGACCGGATGCCGCAGGCTGGGTCGGCGCGCGACCAGCGGGCCTCAGCCGTCTTCGTTCGCGCGGTCCACGATGTGCATCGCACGGGCCGCGTCGGTGATGCTGCCGCTCAGCGAGGGGTAGGCGGCGAAGACGCGGGAGAGCTGGTCGACGGTGAGGCGGCGGTCGACGGCGATCGCGATCGGATAGATGAGATCCGAAGCCCGCGGCCCGACGATCACGCCGCCGATGACGGTGCCGCTGCCTTGCCGCGCGATGAGCTTGACGAAGCCGTCCTTGGTGCCCATCATCTTCGCCCGCGGGTTGGCCGCCAGCGGCAGCTTGTGCACGACGCCGTCGATGAGCCCGTCGACGATGTCCTGCTCGGACCAGCCGATCGTCGCGATCTCGGGGGCGGTGAAGATGTTCGAGGTGATCCGACGACGCTCCAGCGGGATCACGACGTCGCCCAGCGCGTGGAAGACCGCGGTACGGCCCTGCATCGACGCCACCGAGGCGAGCGGCACGAACGTCGTGCAGTCGCCCGCGGCGTAGATGTTCGGCACCGAGGTGCGCGCGACGCGGTTGACCTGGATGTGACCCGACTCGGTCATCTGCACGCCGGCGGCCTCCAGCCCGATGCCCGCGGTGTTGGGGATCGACCCGACGGCCATCAGGCAGTGACTGCCCTCGACGGTTCGCCCGTCCGAGAGTGTGACGAGCACGCCGTCGCCATCTCGGACGACGGTGTCGGCGCGGGACTTGGACAGCACGGTCATGCCACCGCGTTTGAACACCTTCTCGAGCACCGTCGCGGCGTCCCGATCCTCGCCCGGAAGAACCTGGTCACGGCTGGAGATGAGCGTGACCTTCGATCCGAGGTTCATGTACGCCGACGCGAACTCCGCCCCGGTGACGCCCGAGCCGACGACGATCAGGTGCTCGGGAAGGGAGGTCATGTCGTACAGCTGCGTCCAGGTCAGGATGCGCTGCCCGTCGGGTTTCGCGCTCGGAAGCTCCCGCGGTGACGCGCCGACCGAGACGATCAGGGTGTCCGCCTCGACGCGGTCGAAGTCCGTGCCGTTCGGCCCGGTCGAGACGACGACGGCGTTGTCGCTGTCGAGGCGGCCGAATCCCGAGATCAGCCGGACCCCGGCCTCCACCAGGGATGCCCGCATGTCGTCGGACTGCTGGCGCGCCAGCGACAGCAGTCGTTTGTTGACCGCGACCAGGTTGATGGCGATCTCCGGCTTGAGCGGCTTCCCCTCGCCGCCCCGGGCGAACAGCTGCACGCCGAGATCACCCGCCTGCGAGATCGCCACCGCCGCATCGGCGGTCGCGATCAGCGTCTTGGACGGCACGACGTCGGTGATCACGGCCGAGCCGCCGATGCCGGCACGCTCGATCACGGTCACTTCCGCGCCGAGCTGGGCCGCGCCGAGCGCGGCCTCGTATCCGCCGGGGCCGCCACCGATGATCGCGACACTCTGGGTGCGCTCGAAGCTCAAAGACATGTACCCATCTTCCCAGGCCGAACACGACCTCCGGCAACGGAGGGCTCAGGCATCCGGTTGAGGGTGTCCCGGGGGTGCGGTCTGGCTCCGGGGGCCGCGCCTTCCTAGAGTGGGTGCATGCCCCAGACCTTCGCCAACCCGCTCGATGACCCGTCGGCCGACCCCTTCGAGATCGCGGCGGAGGCCGCGGACGAGATCGCCCGTCTCACCGGCGTCGCCCGCCACGACATCGCCCTCACTCTCGGCAGCGGGTGGGGGCAGGCGGCCGAGCTGATCGGCGAGACGGTCGCGACCCTGCCCTGCACGCAGATCACCGGGTTCAGCAGCCCCGCCCTGGAGGGCCACGTCGGCACGCTGCGCAGCGTGCTGACGCCCCGCGGCCGGCGCGTGCTGATCATCGGAGCCCGCACGCATTTCTACGAGGGCCGCAACCCACGGCGGGTCGTCCACAGCGTCCGCACGGCGGCCGCCACCGGCGCGCGGACCATGGTGCTCACCAACGGCGCGGGTGGCATCCGGCCCACCTGGAAGCCCGGCACGCCCGTGCTGATCAGCGACCACATCAACCTCACCGGCGCGACCCCGCTCGAGGGCGCGACGTTCATCGACCTGACGGACCTCTACTCGATGCGCCTTCGCGACCTCGCGCACTCGATCGACCCCTCCCTCGACGAGGGCGTCTACTGCCAGTTCACGGGTCCGCAGTACGAGACGCCCGCCGAGGTGCGCATGGCCAAGACGATCGGCGGCCACATCGTCGGCATGTCCACCGCCCTAGAGGCCATCGCCGCGCGACAGGCCGGCATGGAGGTGCTGGGCTTCTCGCTCATCACGAACATGGCCGCCGGCATCCAGACCACGCCGCTGAGCCACCAGGAGGTCATGGAGGCCGGCCGTCTGGCGGGGCCTGCCATCTCATCGCTGCTGGCGCGCGTCATCGGGGCGATGTGAGCGCCGACGGAAAGGCCGTCCTGGACGCCGCGCATGCGTGGCTCGCCCAGGACCCCGACAGCCGGACTCGCGCCGAACTGCAGGGGTTGATCGAGGAGACCGACCGGGGGGATGCCGCGGCCGCCGCAGAGCTCGCCGACCGTTTCGCGGGGCGACTGGCCTTCGGCACGGCGGGGCTGCGCGGCGAGCTCGGTGCGGGCAGCAATCGCATGAACCGTGTGCTGGTCGCACAGGCGGCGGCCGGACTCGCGGCGTTCGTCCTCGAACGGGCAGGTGGCGAGCGCACGCCGTCCGTCGTGATCGGCTACGACGGCCGTCGCAACTCGGACGTCTTCGCGCAGGACTCCGCGGAACTGTTCGCCGGCGCCGGGCTGCGCGCGATCCTACTGCCGCGGATGCTGCCGACGCCGGTCCTCGCGTTCGCGGTGCGCCATCTCGGCGCGGATGCCGGGGTCATGGTCACGGCCAGCCACAACCCGCCGAACGACAACGGCTACAAGGTGTACCTGGGCGGCGCCGATGACGGCGCGCAGATCGTCTCGCCCGCCGATCTGGAGATCGCCGCGCACATCCAGCGCATCGCGGATGCCGGGGACGTGGGCGCGCTCCCCCGCTCGCTGGGCTACGAGACGGCGCCCGAATCGCTGGTGGACGCGTATGTCGCCGCCACCGCCGCCGTGGCCCCGGCACCCGAGACGGCCGGCGGGCTCAGCTGGGTGTACACCGCCATGCACGGTGTGGGATGGGACACCCTCTCGCGCGTTCTGAAGGCCGCCGGGTACCCCGAGCCCGTGCCCGTGACGCGCCAGATCGATCCGGACGGGACCTTTCCGACGGTCGCATTCCCGAATCCGGAGGAACCGGGCGCGATGGATCTCGCGTTCGAAGCAGCCCGCAGGTCCAACGCCGACCTCGTCATCGCGAACGACCCCGATGCGGACCGCCTCGCCGTCGCCGTTCCCGACCCGCACGCCCCGGGCGGATGGCGCCGGCTGACCGGCAACCAGATCGGCCTGCTGCTCGGGTGGCGTGCCGCGCGCCTCGCACGGGAGGCCGACGCACCCCCGGGTGCATCACTGGCCTGCTCGCTGGTCTCCTCGCCCGGGCTGAAGGCGGTCGCCGACCACTACGGACTCGACTTTCACACCACCCTCACCGGCTTCAAGTGGATCTCGCGCGCGCCCGGCATCGTCTTCGGGTTCGAAGAGGCCCTCGGGTATCTCGTCAACCCGGACACGGTCCGCGACAAGGACGGCATCTCGGCCGCGATCGCGATGCTCGGGCTGGTCACCGAGGCGCGCGGGCGTGGCGAGAGCCTCTCGCGCGTCCTTGCGGAGTTCGATGCGACCTTCGGGTTCTTCGCGAGCGGCCAGATCGCCATCCGGGTCGATGACGTCTCCACGATCGCGCGGATCATGACGCGGCTGCGGGAGCAGCATCCGTCCTCGATCGGGCGCGTCGCGATCGACCGGGTGGACGACCTGCTGGACGGCGTGGAGGACCTGCCCAAGGGCGATGTCCTGCGCCTGTGGATGACCGACGGGTCGCGGGTCATCATCCGGCCGAGCGGCACCGAGCCCAAGCTCAAGATCTACCTGGACGTGCGCGGCGACTCCTCCGACGATGCGCGGGCGCGCCTGGCCGCACTGGACGAGGGCGCGCGGGCTCTGCTGGACGAGGTGGGCTGAGACAGCGGCGCTGACGCGCGCGGGCTGCGAGGACGGGTGGCGGAGGGCATGGACGAAGACCGCACGACGGATGCCGCGGCCGCAGGGCCGGCATCCGGTCCGGCCGCGGCCGCGGCCGGGGTCGGTGCCGCTGCCGCCGATCCGCCGCACTGGCTGCGCAAGGTCGTCCTGTTCCTGAGCGGACAGACGATCAGCCTGCTCGGCTCGATGCTGGTGCAGTTCGCCGTGTTCTGGTACCTCACGATCACGTACCAGTCCGGTGTGATCATGATGCTGGCCGCCCTGTTCGGCTTCCTCCCCCAGGCGATCGTGTCGATCTTCGGCGGGGTGTGGGCCGATCGTCACAACCGCAAGTACCTCATCATCGTCGCGGATGCCGCCATCGCCGCCACGACACTGGCACTCGCTCTGATCATGACGACCGGCTACGACGCGGTGTGGCTGATCTTCCTGACCATGGCGATCCGATCGGCCGGTGCCGGCATCCAGATGCCTGCGGTATCCGCACTGATCCCGCAGATCACCCCCACCCGGCACCTGATGCGGGTGAACGGGATCAACGGTTCCATCCAGTCCGCGATGGCGCTGCTCGCGCCCGCTGCCGCCGGCGCGATCTACGCGTGGTCATCGGCCGCGACCGGAGGAACGGCGGCATCGCTCGTTCCGATCTTCTTCATCGACGTCGTCACCGCGGTCATCGGGATCGGGCTGTTGACGCTGGTACCGGTCTCGGCCATCCGCAAGGCGGGCGAGGTGGAGACCGGCTACTTCGCCGACCTCGTGGACGGCGTCCGGTACGTCGCCCACCACGCGTTCGTGCGGTGGCTGCTCGCGCTGTTCGCGCTCATCTTCGTGCTGATCGTCGCGCCCTCCAACCTCACCCCGCTGATGCTGGTGCGTTCGTTCGATGCCGGGGAGCAGCAGAACGTGGTGAACCTCGCGGTCCTGGAAGTCGCGTTCAGCGTGGGCATGGTGCTGGGCGGCATCGTCGTGGCCGCGCTGTTCGCCAAGCGCAGCCGGATCGGCATGATCATCGTGTCTTCGCTCGTGTTCGGCGTGCTCTCCATCGGCATGGGGCTCTCACCGAACGTGTGGCTGTTCTTCGGCTTCATGTTCCTGCTCGGGCTGTCGGTGCCCTTCTTCTCGACGCCGTCCACCACGCTGCTTCAGGAGACGGTCGAGCCCGAGCGTCAGGGGCGCGTCTTCGGCTTCCTGGGTATCGTCATGGCGCTCGCAATGCCACTGGGCATGCTGGTGTTCGGCCCGCTCGCCGACGTCGTGCCGATCGAGTGGCTGCTGGTCGCCTCCGGTGTGCTGACCTTCGTGGTGCTGGGTGCGGCCGTGTCACTGCCCGCCGGGCGGCGCGCGGTCACCGCGGCGCGGGCCGCATCCCACGTCACCGATCCGCTCGCCGGCGCGGCGGCCGCCGAGGCCGCGATGCACGACGAGACCGCCCCCTAGGCTCGACGCATGCTTCTTCGCGAACCGATCATCCTCGAGAACGCGTTCGTGCGCCTCGAACCGCTCGCGTCGGAGCATGCGGAGGATCTCGTCGAGGCCGCGGCCGGGCTGGACCACGCCTGGTACACGTCCGTGCCGGCGCCCGAGGGCGTCGAGTCCGAGATCCGCGCGCGCCGCGCGATGCGCGAGGACGGCTCCGTCAACCCGTGGGCCGTGCGGCGCCTGGACACGGGGCGCGTGGTCGGGATGACGAGCTACCTCAACATCGAACAGCCCCACCGCCACGTGGAGATCGGCTCGACCTGGCTCGCGGTCAGCGCCCAGCGCACGGTCGTCAACACCGCCGCCAAGCTGCTGCTGCTCGGCCACGCGTTCGAGGAGTGCGACGCGATCGCCGTCGAGTTCCGCACCCACTGGCACAACCGTCAGTCCCGCGAGGCCATCGCGCGCCTCGGAGCCAAGCAGGACGGCATCCTGCGCAACCACCGCGTCGGTCCCGAAGGCACGCTCCGCGACACCGTGGTGTTCTCGATCCTGCCGCCGGAGTGGCCCGCGGTGCGGCTCGGCCTGGAGTCGCGGCTCGCACGCTGAGCGACGGATGCCGCGGCATCCGCCATGACGGCGCGGCGAGCGCAGGAACTATCGCGGAGTCAGGACGATCCGCCCCGGATCCTCCTGAGCCGGCGACATCTCCTGAACACCCGGGCGCGTGCGCGGGTGTTCAGCCGTCGATGACGGCGACGAGTTCGTCGAGGAAGCCCGCGAAGGTCGTGCTGCGACGCACGATGCGATGGACGCTGTCGCGCTCGGAGAACACCTCGACGAACTGTTCGAAGACCGTCTGGAACGCTTCGCGGTCGGTCTCCGAGAACGCGACGACCGCGACGACCTGCACGCGCCCCTCGCCCCAGGGAATCGACGGGTCGGCGATGCCCACCGCGATGGCCGTGCGCGTCGCGGTCATACCCAGCGCGTGCGGAACGGCGAGGGCATCGGTGAAGGCGGTGGAGGAGAGGCGTTCGCGCTCGATGGTGCGCTCGATGTAGTCCTCATCGATGATGCCCTCCGCCACCAGGGATGAGCCGAGGTGCCTGATCACCGCTTCTTCGCCGGCCTCGGCATCCAATCCGTGCACGAACGCGGACGGCACGAAGTAGCGCTCGAGCTCTTTGCGCAGCCGAGCCAGCCGTCGTGACCGACGGATCCGCGCGGCCGCGGTCTGGACCCGGTCGACATCGGCGTCGGTGAGGAACGGCTGGATCCGGATGAACCGGTCGCCGGCGACCGCGGGTTCGATGGTCGTCAGCACGAGGTCGGTGTCGATCGAGTCCCAGTCCGGATCCACGCGCGTCTCGACGCCGACCACCTCGATCGACTGACCCAGGGAGCGATCCACGCTCGAGCGCAGGAGTTCATGCAGTTCGTAGTATCCGGGGCACACGATGGTGGCGGTCAGGAGCTGGTCCGCGCGCCGGCTGCGTTCCAGCCGGCCGCCGACGTGCATCGCGATGTACGCGATCTCGTCGTCCAGAAGAGGGATGCCGAGCCGCTGCTGCAAGCCGCTGGCGATGAAGACCGCGACCTCGAAGATCATCGGGTACGTCGACTTGAGCGACTTCGTCAGGGGGTTGCGCGACCACGCCTGCTCGCGCGCGCGGTGCTGGAGATTCTGCACGTGCAGCGCGAGACGCAGGATGAAATCCTCGTCCGTGATGTCGACGAGGAACTCGGCCGCCGCCGTCTCGACGACCTCCCGCACGGCCGATTCCACTTCGGGATCCAGTCGCGCGCGTGCGTGATCGGACGGCGCCGACGCGCCCGGCGCGACCACGCGGGTGAGCACGAGGGTCGACAGATGCTGCAGGTCGCCGGCACCGAGGCTGACACCGAGGTGCTGTTCGACGAGCCGGGCGAGAATCGCCGCGACCTCCTGCTGCGCGGGCGGCACCTCGCCCGCGGCGCCTTCGAGCGCCCGATCGCGCCCGACGCGATCCGCGGCGATCGCGATGTGCATGACGACGTCCGAGATGCCGAACTCGTTCACGAAATAGCCGAGGGCACCCAGTTCGGCCACGAGCTCGGTCTTGAACGGCCCGAAGGCGTGGGCGCCGACGGAACCCTCGCCGAGCGTGCGGCGCAGTGCGTCCAGATCGAAGGATCCGGCCTCCATCTCGTCGTGCGCCAGTTTGCTGAGCAGCCGCCGCTGCGCCATCTCGGTTCCGCGCAGCCTCGCCTGGGACGCCGACCGCTCCAGGGTCAGCTCGGTGCCCCCGAGAAGACCGCGCACGCGCGCCAGGTCGGCATCCAGCGTCGCGGGGCTGACGTGCAGCGAATCGGCGGTCTCGAACACGTCGACGCCGTCGTCGGCGTCGAGGAGCGCGCGCACCAGGGTGTGCAGCCGGTCGCGGGGGGTTCCGCCCTCGATGGCCGCGGGCATGCGCAGCGCGACCGCCGCCTCTGCGCCGGCCCGGTAACCCTGCGGGCCGGATTCGACGGCCACCCCGTCGGGAACGCGCGCGTTGATCGCGGTCACATAGGAGCGGACGCTCCGCGGAGTGACGCCGAGCGCGTCGGCCAGCGAGGCGGCCGTCACCCAGTCGCCGTTGCGGGAGAGCAGACCCAGGACACGGTCCTGTCTCGCTCTGGTCACGTGGTCCCCTTGCGCATCGATGCGGTGGTTCCCGGCCAGTCAATCATGCGCCGGGCGGGTCATGGCGGTGCGCGGGGCGGCGCGGTACCGTGATCCCGCCGCCACCAGGCGGCATACCTCGCAGAAGGAGTGGACATGGCAGGAGAACGCCCCGTAGGGGTAACCATCGTCGCTGTGATCGCATGGATCATCGGTGCCGTGCAGATCATCGGTGCGATCGTCGGGTTGGTCGCCGGTGCCGGCATCGACGCGTGGGCGGTGCTGATCGTCGGCATCCTGACGATCGCCGTCAGCCTCGGATTGTTCCGCGGCAGCAACGCCGCCCGCATCATCATGGCCATCGTGTTCACTCTGAACCTGATCGTCGCGGTGTGGGCCATCGTCATCGGTGTCGACTTCTGGGACCAGGTCGTCGCGGGCGCGCTGGCGATCGTCGGTCTCGTGTTCCTGTTCTCGGCGAAGGCCAACGCCTACTTCACGCAGTAGCAGCTCGCGCGGAGACCCCGGCCCCGAGGGGGTCGGGGTCTCCTGCTTTCCGCCCCTCCGGAAAGATGCCTGGTTGCCCGTTCACAGCGTTTTCACAAGAATGGCCGGAGGAGGCCGGTCGATGAGGATCTTGGTTGTCTGCGGTGCGGGTGCGTCCAGCACGTTCGTCGCCCAGCGCGTGCGCCACGCGGCGCACGATCGGGGGCTTCCCTACATCGCCTTCGCCGGCACCGAGATCTCGCTGCCGATCGACCTGGATGCTGCCGATGTGGTGCTGGTCGGACCCCATCTCGTTCATGCCATCGCGGGCATAGAACGCGATGCCGCGCTCCGCGGCACGGCGGTCGTGCTGCTGCCGCCGGACATCTTCACCGACCTCGACGGCACGCGGACCCTCGCGCTCGTGCGCGCGGCGATGGGTGAGCCCGAGGATGCCGTGCCGGCAGCGCACGGCATCGACTCCGACGTTCGACAGGAAGAGGACTGACATGCCCCCGACGACCCGGACCGTGCGAATCGGATCTTCGCACGGACTGCATGCGCGGCCGGCCAAGCTCTTCGCGCAGGCGGCGAAGGAATCCGGCATCCCGATCACGATCTCCAAGGACGCCGGCACCCCGGTGAACGCGGCGAGCATCCTCGGAGTGATCGCGCTGGGAATCGAACAGGGCGATTACGTGACCCTGACCGCCGAGGGCGATGGTGCCGAGACCATCCTCGACGAGCTGAGCGACCTGCTCTCCGCCGACCACGATGCGCCGTAGCCGATGACCGATCCGAGAGAGGCACGATCATGACCGAATTGCGCGGCGTGGGAATCGGGCTGGGCGTGGCCCAGGGCCCTGTCGCCCGCATGGCCGAACCGCTGCCCGCTCCTGCCGACAACCCCAGCACGTTGAGCACAGCCGAAGAGACGGCGCGCGTCCGGGATGCCGTGACCGCCGTCGCGCGCGAGCTCGAGCAGCGCGGCGCGCAGGCCGGCGGCGCCGCCCAGGACGTGCTCGAGGCGCAGGCGATGATGGCCGAGGACCCCAGCCTCGAGGCGGAGATCGACACGCGCATCGCCGCCGGCAAGACCGCCGAATTCGGCGTGCACGACGCGTTCGCGTCGTTCCGCGACACGCTGACCGCGATGGGCGGATACCTCGGCGAGCGCGCCGCCGACCTGGACGACGTCGCCCAGCGCGTCATCGCCCGGCTGCGGGGCCTTCCCCCTCCCGGCGTGCCCGACCCGGGGCATCCGTTCGTGCTGGTCGCGAAGGACCTCGCGCCCGCCGATACCGCCCTCCTGGACCTCGACAAGGTGCTCGCCCTGGTCACGACCGAGGGCGGACCCACCTCGCACACCGCGATCCTGGCGAGGGAGAAGTCCATCGTCGCCGTCGTCGGAGCCGTGGCGGCGACCGGCCTGGCGGACGGCGAGATGGTGATCGTGGATGCCGCGGCCGGCGTCGTCACGACGCAGCCCAGCGCGGAGGAGCTCGACCGCGCGCAGAACCGCGCGGCGGATCGCGCGTCCGCCGCGTCGGCTCCGATCACCCCCGGAGCCCTGGCGGACGGGACGCCCATCCCGCTGCTGGCGAACCTCGGCAATCCCGCGGGTGCCGCCGAGGCCGTCGCCCTCGGCGCGGAGGGCGTCGGGCTGTTCCGCACCGAGTTCCTCTTCCTCAGTTCCAGCAGCGCTCCGACCATCGCGCAGCAGCGTGTCTCGTACGAGGCGCTCCTGTCGGCGTTCCCGGGCAAGAAAGTGGTGGTGCGGGTTCTGGATGCCGGTGCCGACAAGCCGCTTCCGTTCCTCAACGACGCACACGAGGAGAACCCGGCGCTCGGCCTGCGCGGACTGCGTGCGCTGCGCGCCAGCGAGGACATCCTGCGCGAGCAGCTCACCGCCCTGGCCGAAGCGGATGCCGCGACCCGAGCCGCTCCGGGCGGAGGCGCGGATCTCTGGGTGATGGCGCCGATGGTGGCCACCGTCGAGGAGGCCCGCTACTTCACCGCGATCGCCCGGGACTACGGCATCCGCACGGCGGGCGTCATGGTCGAGGTGCCCTCGTCGGCGCTGCTGGCCGACCGCATCCTCATCGATGCGGACTTCGCGTCGATCGGCACGAACGACCTGACCCAGTACACGCTCGCCGCCGACCGGCTGCTCGGCTCGGTGGCGGCATTCCAGGACCCGTGGAACCCCGCCGTGCTGCGGCTGATCCGCGAAGTGGGCGACGCCGGCCGCCTCCACGGCAAGCCCGTCGGCATCTGCGGCGAAGCCGCCGCCGATCCGCTGCTGGCGGTCGTCCTGGTCGGGCTCGGCGCCACGAGCCTGTCGATGGCGCCCACGGCGATCGCTGACGTGCGGGCCTCATTGCTCGAACACTCCCTCGACGAGGCGAAAGCCATCGCCGAGGCAGCCCTCGCTGCGAACGATGCGGCGACCGCCCGAGCCGCGGCGCAGGAAGCCGCGGCCACCCCCACTGAGAAAGTGAAAGAGAGAGAGACACAGCTATGACAACGACGTCTGCGCCCGTATCGGGCGGAAACAGGGCGAGGATCGGAGTCCAGCGCTTCGGCACTTTCCTCTCCGGCATGATCATGCCGAACATCGCCGCGTTCATCGCGTGGGGCTTCGTCACGATGCTCTTCATCTCGGTGGGCTGGCTCGGCCAGTGGTATCCGGTCGCCGATATGCTCGGCGGTTTCGGGAACGCAGCCGACATCGGCTGGGAGGGCGCCATGGTGGCGCTCGCCGAGGCGCCCGATGGCAGCACCTTCCCGCAGTACGTGGGACTGGTCGGCCCGATGGTGACCTACCTGCTGCCGCTGCTGATCGCCAACACGGCAGGTCGCATGGTCTACGGCGAACGCGGCGGTGTCGTCGCGGCCATCGCCACGATGGGTGTGATCGTCGGCACGAACATCCCGATGTTCCTCGGCGCGATGATCATGGGTCCCCTCGCGGCGTGGATCACCAAGCAGATGGACCGGCTCTGGGACGGCAAGATCAAGCCCGGATTCGAGATGCTCGTCAACAACTTCTCGGCCGGCATCCTGGGCATGCTTCTGGCGATCGTGGGCTTCTTCGTCTTCGGACCGGCCGTGCTCGGCATCAGCGCCGCGCTGGGCGGCGCCGTTGCGTGGCTCGTGTCGCTGAACCTGCTGCCGCTGCTGTCGATCATCGTCGAACCTGCCAAGGTGCTGTTCCTGAACAACGCCATCAACCACGGCGTGTTCACGCCCCTCGGCATCGAGCAGGCCGCCGAGACCGGCAAGTCGATCCTGTTCCTCATCGAGGCCAACCCCGGCCCCGGTGTGGGTCTGCTGCTGGCCTTCTCCTTCTTCGGAGTGGGAATGGCCAAGGCCTCGGCACCCGGCGCGATCATCATCCAGTTCTTCGGCGGCATCCACGAGATCTACTTCCCGTATGCGCTGAGCAAGCCGATGACGATCCTGGCCCTGATCGCCGGTGGCGCGACCGGTGTCACCACCAACATGCTGCTCGGTGGAGGCCTGGCGTTCCCGGCCGCGCCCGGCAGCATCATCGCGGTCACCGCCGCGGCAGCCGGACCCGCCGCCGGTGGCATCGGCAACCTGCTGGTGGTCTACCTCTCGGTGGTGCTGGCCGCGACGGTCACGTTCCTGATCACGGCGGTCATCCTCCGGGCCACGCGCAAGCGCGACCTCGAGTCCGGTCTGGCCGGCGACCTCAGCCAGGCCATCGCCCAGACCGAGGCCAACAAGGGCAAGGAGTCGGCGGCACTGGCCGGGCTGCGCGCCAGCGCGGGCAACGACGCTCAGGCCGAACGCGACGCCGAGGCCGCTTACGACGAGGCCGAGACGGCTCGCGCGACGGACGGCGCGCTCAGCGGCGGCATCCTCACCACCAAGCAGGTCCGGAACATCGTGTTCGCCTGCGACGCGGGCATGGGTTCGTCGGCCATGGGCGCGAGCGTGCTGCGCAACAAGATCAAGAAGGCGGGCATCGAGGGTGTCACGGTCGTGAACAAGGCGATCGCGAATCTCGATTCCTCGGCGGACCTGGTCATCACGCAGAACCAGCTCACGGATCGAGCCCGGCAGAAGACGCCGGATGCGATCCACGTCTCGGTGGACAACTTCATGAACTCGCCGAAATACGAGGAGGTCGTAGACCTGGTGCAGGACCAGCACAAGGATGGACAGTAGGCGCTGAGACGGCTGCGGGGTCGGGCGACGTGATGTCCCCGGCTCCGCGGCTTCGCCACAGGGGCATCTATGAGCACCGCTCCCGTGGCCGGCGTCGGCGAGTCGCCGTCGGCGGTGAGCCGAGCCTCCACGCAAGCCGGACCACGAACCCCAAGCCCGCAGCATCCCCAACGAAAGGCGAATCCCATGGCACGTGACGTCCTGAGCCTCGGCCAAGTCCGGATCCACTCCGGCAGCGCAACCCGCGAAGAGGCGATGAAGGAGGCCGCGGACATCCTCGAGGCGGCAGGTGCGGTCACCAGCGCCTACTTCGATGCGATGCAGCAGCGGGAGGAGACGGTCTCGACCTACATGGGCAACGAACTCGCGATCCCGCACGGCACCAACGAGACCAAGCACACGATCCTCGGCTCCGCGCTGTCGGTCGTCCGCTACGACGGGGGTGTGGACTGGGGCGGCGAGCCGGTGACCTTCGTGGTCGGCATCGCCGGCAAGGGCGATGAGCATCTGGAGATCCTCTCCCAGATCGCGATCCTCTTCTCCGACGAGGACGAGGTCGAGAACCTGAAGCGAGCGGAGTCGCCCGAAGAGCTGTACTCGCTCGTCGCCGCGGCGGGCGTCTGATGAAGGCCGTCCACTTCGGCGCCGGCAACATCGGGCGCGGCTTCGTCGGGCTCCTGCTGCACGAAGGCGGCTACGAGGTGGTGTTCTCGGATGTCGCGGCACCGCTGGTCGAGGCCATCAACGCGGTCTCGGAGTACACCGTCCACGAGGTCGGCGAGGGGGACGCGCGTCAACAAGCCGGGGGTGTGGGGCGGAGCCCCATAGAAACTGTGGACACGGTCGTCACCGGCTTCAGGGCGATCAACAGCGCCACCCACCCCGATGAGGTGATCGAGGAGATCGCGGGCGCGAACGTCGTCACCACCGCGGTCGGCCCCACGATCCTGAAGTTCGTCGCGCCGCACATCGTGGCCGGCCTCGCCCTGCGCGACCCGTCCTCCCCCCCGCTGCAGATCATGGCGTGCGAGAACGCGATCAACGCCACCGATCTGCTCCGCGACGAGATCGCCGACCTGGCCGGAGACGCGTGGGACGCGCTGGCCGGGCGCGCCGTCTTCGCGAACACCGCCGTCGACCGGATCGTGCCCGGCCAGCCCGCCGGCGCCGGCGTGGACGTGACGGTCGAGCCGTTCTTCGAGTGGGCCATCGAACGTGCGCCGTTCGGCGACGATCCGCCCAGCATCCCCGGCGCGCATTTCGTCGAGGACCTGGCGCCCTACATCGAGCGCAAGCTGTTCACGGTGAACACCGGGCACGCCGCCACGGCGTACTTCGGTGCGCTCGCCGGCGCCGAGACCATCTCGGGGGCGCTGGCGGACGAGGGCATTTCGGCGCGGGTTGCCGCGGTACTCGAAGAGACCTCCGCCCTTCTGGCGGCCAAGCACGAATTCGACCCCGCTGAGCTCGCCTCCTACCGGGACACGATCCTGCGCCGGTTCCGTAATCCCGCGCTGCCCGACACGGTGTGGCGCGTCGGCAGACAGCCGCTGCGCAAGCTGTCGCGCCACGAACGCTTCGTCGGCCCGGCGGCCGAGGCGGCCGAGCGCGGCCTCTCCGTCGACGGCCTGCTCGACGCGATGGCGGCCGCGCTGTCGTTCGAAGACGCCGAGGACGCGCAGTCCGTCGATCTGCAGCGGATGCTGCGCGAGCAGGATGCGGCATCCGTCACCGGCTCGGTCACCGGCCTGGAGCCGGGGCACCCGCTGTTTCCCCGGATCGAGGCGATCGTCGCGGCGAGACAGGCGGAGCTGGTCTAGCATCGAGAAGTTGCGTGGGCATCGGAGCCCGCGCGTGTGGGAGTGCGATGCAGGAGCTGCGTTATGCCGTCATCGGCGCCGGCCCGTCGGGACTGGCCGCGGCGCGGGCACTCGCGAAAGCAGGCATCGACTTCGACGGCTTCGAGGCCTCGCACGGCGTCGGGGGCCTGTGGGACATCGAGAACCCTCGTTCGACGATGTACCAGTCCGCGCATCTGATCTCTTCGCGCACCACGACCGAGTTCACCGAGTTCCCGATGGACTCCACCGCCGACTACCCCGGCCATCGCTCGCTCCTGCGCTACTTCCGCGACTTCGCGGACCGCTTCGGTCTGACCGGGCGGTTCCGCTTCGATACCCGGGTCACCTCGCTCGAGAAGGACGAGAACGGGTGGATGCTGCGTGCCGAAGGCCCCGCGGAATCGATCGCGCAACGCTACGACGGTGTGATCCTCGCGAACGGCACGCTCGCCGAACCCAACGTCCCGTCCTTCCGCGGCGAGTTCAGCGGTGAGCTGCTGCACACCAGTGCCTACAAGGACGCCGGCCGGCTGAGCGGCAAGCGGGTGCTCATCATCGGCGCGGGCAATTCCGGCTGCGACATCGCGGTCGACGCGGTCCACCACGCGGCATCCGTCGATATGAGCGTGCGCCGCGGCTACTACTTCGTGCCGCGCTACCTGTTCGGTCGCCCATCGGACACCCTCAATCAAGGTCGACCGCTGCCCGCGCGCATCAAGCAGTTCGTCGACACGCGCGTCCTGCGCGCGTTCACCGGCGACCCGGTGCGCTTCGGCTTCCCCAGACCCGACTACAAGCTGTACGAGTCCCATCCGATCGTCAACACGATGATCCTGAACCACCTGGGTCAAGGCGATCTGAGCGTCCGACCCGACATCGACCGCTTCGACGGCGCGACGGTGCACTTCCGGGACGGCACCAGCGGAGAGTACGACCTCGTCCTGCTGGCCACGGGGTACACCCTCGACTACCCCTTCGTCGATCGCGCCGAGCTGAACTGGCGCGGCTCCGCCCCCGACCTGTTCCTGCACGTGTTCCCGCCGTCCTTCAACGGGCTGTACGTGATGGGCATGATCGAGGCATCCGGCATCGGCTGGCAGGGCCGCTACGAGCAGGCCGAGCTGATCGCCGAGTACCTGGCCGCCGTCGCGCAGCATCCCGATGGTGCGGCGGACTTCCGCCGCCGCGTGGCCGAGGAGCCGTGGCCGGATCTGACCGGTGGCTACCGCTATCTCGCCCTCGCGCGGATGGCGTACTACGTGAACAAGGACGCGTACCGTCGCGCCGTCCGCTCCGCCCGGAGCTTCCTGCGCGGCGGGGCCGCGGCGCAGGCCCCTGGCCGCGAGAGCCGGCTGGGCAGACGGCCGGCGTCCGCGCTGGGCCGCTCGAGGAAGAGGACCTCCGCATGAACATCGACGACGTCGTGCTGAACTTCACCCCGGGGACGCTGCTGATCCTGAACGTGGTCCTCGGGCTCATCATGTTCGGGATCGCCCTGGACACCTCCGTCGAGGACTTCAAGGTCGTCGCCCGCAAGCCCAAGCCCTTCATCATCGCGATCCTCGCCCAGCTGATCGTGCTGCCGGCGGTCACGTTCGCCCTGACCCTGATCCTGCCGGTCACTCCGTCGATGGCGCTGGGCATGATCCTCGTGGCCTGCTGCCCGCCGGGGAACATCTCGCAGGTGCTCACGCATCGATCCGGCGGCAACGTCGCCCTGTCCGTCTCGATGACGGCGGTCAGCAACCTGCTCTACATCGTCGCGCTGCCGCTGAGCGTCGCGTTCTGGGGATCGCTGCATCCGACCGCGCGCACGCTGCTCACGGCCGTCGAGCTCAACCCCTGGCAGATGCTGCTGGACATCTTCCTGATCATCGGCCTGCCGTTCCTCGTGGGCCTCGCGATCCGGGCGCGCTTCGCCGCGTTCGCGGCGAAGGTGCAGCCGTTCGTCAAGTGGTTCTCGCTGCTCGCGCTGGTCGGGTTCATCGTCGCCGCGCTGGCCGGCAACTGGGCGTACTTCGTCGCGTTCCTCGGCGTGATCCTGGTGGTGGTCGCCATCCACGACGCCGTCGCCCTCGCCATCGGCTACGGGACGGCGGTCGTCGGTGGTCTCGGGACACGGGAGCGCAAGGCGATGACCTTCGAGGTCGGCATCCGCAACGCCGGGCTCGGACTGGGGCTCGTGTTCACCTTCTTCGGCGGCCTCGGCGGAATGGCCATCGTGGCGGGCTGGTGGGGCATCTGGGACATCATCGCGGGGCTGATCGTCGCCTCGCTCTGGGCGCTGCACACCCGGCGCCGCACCGGCACGCCGAAAGGCGATGCGACACGGCACGGCCGTCGCGAGCAGCGGCGATCGGATGCCGCGACCGGAAACCCGGCCACCGACCATGCTCCCGGGGCGACGCCATGACGGCACGGGTGCTGGTCACCGGCGGGGCGGGCTTCCTCGGTTCACACGTTGCTGCGGCCCTGGTGAGCCACCCCGGCGTCGAACTTGTCGTCGCCGGTGACGTGCGGCGGCCGGAGCATCCGCTCGAGGGAGTCGTCTACGACGATTGCGACGTGACCCGATCGGCGGGACTGGCACTGCTGATGGAGCGGCACGCGATCACCGTCGTGGTGCACCTCGCGGCGATCGTCAACCCGGGTCGGGATGTGGCGATGGAGTACCGCGTCGACGTCGACGGTTCGCGTCACGTGCTCGACGCCTGCGTCGCGACCGGCGTGCGGCGGATCGTGGTGTCGTCTTCGGGAGCGGCGTACGGGTACCACGCCGACAACCCGGAGTGGCTGAGCGAGTCGGACCCGATCCGTGGCAGCGAGGCGTTCCCCTACTCCAGGCACAAGCGGCTCGTGGAGGAGATGCTGGCCGAGCACCGTGTGTCCCACCCGGATCTGGAACAGGTGGTCTTCCGCATCGGCACCATCCTCGGCCCCACGGTGCGCAATCAGATCACCGCCCTCTGGGACGGCTCGCGCGTGCTCGCGGTCCGCGGGTCCGAGTCGCCCTTCGTGTTCGTCTGGGTCGACGACATCGCGGCGGCGATGGCCCGCGCCGCCACCGATGGCCCCCCGGGGATCTACAACGTCGCCGGTGACGGCAAGGTCACCGTGCGCGAGATCGCCGCCCGACTGGGCAAGCCCGTGCTGACCGTGCCGGCGGGCCTGCTCCGGATCGCGCTGCGCATGGGGCGGATGCTGCATCTCACCGTCCACGGACCCGAGCAGGTCGGTTTCCTCCAACACCGCCCGGTGCTCGCGAACGATGCGCTCAAGCGCGACTTCGGCTTCACACCCGCGCGGACCAGCCGCGAGGCGTTCGAGGAGTACCTCGCGACTCATCCCGGCGTCGCGCGCGGCTGACGGTCGCGGCATCCCCCTCCCCGCCTTTGGTGTCCCACTTTTGCATGCGACACGCCGCGCGCGGCATGCAGAAATGGGACACGGATAGGCGGCGGGATGCCGCTCAGGAACCCCAGCCCGCGTCGTGCAGCGCCTCGCGCACGAGGGCGACGGCGCGCGGTCGATCACCTCGCATGTGATGCCGCAAGACGCGAACGTGCCGCCAGCCCGCGCGGCGGATCTCGCTCCACCGATCCGCGTCGCGCTCGAACTGCCGGGGGTCCTCCGCGTGCACGCGCCCGTCATACTCCACTGCGACACGCCAGCGTCGGTAGGCGAGGTCCAGGCGCGCGATCGCCCGGCCGTATTCGTCCCGCAGGATCCAGTTGACCTCGGGTTCAGGGAGACCGGCACGCACGATGAGCAGTCGCAGGCGCGTCTCCTCGGGCGACTCGACGCCGCTTCGCACGTGGTTGAGCGCGGATCGCATCTTCCGCGCCGATCGGCCGCCGAGCACCCGGATCTCGTCTCTGAGTTCGTCAACGGTCCCCCAGCCCTGATGGACGATCGCGTCTGCAGCCGCGACCAGGTCGTCGTGGCCCCACAGACTGCCCGCCTGTCGCCACGCGCGCACGGGGTGCTCCAACGGCAATCCGGACAGCACCACGATGGCCGGTTCCCGCACTTGGAGCCGATGACCGATGACTCCCTCGGTGCGCGGTTCGCGTGCGGGACGATGTGCCGCCACGTGCAGCCCCACGCGATGCGGCCACCGGGGGGTCGGCACCCCGACGAGCGCGAGCGCCGTCTCCCCCCAGAAGAACTGCCAGGGAGCCAGTCGTGGCGCGTATTGCAGACACAGCAGCAGGAGCGGATCCTGATCCTCGGCGGCGAAGGCGTCGGGTGTGCGCACGCCGTGGAAAGGTCGCGCCAGGTCCGCGCCCGCCAGGCGTCCGCGGCCGACGCCGAAGTCGCGCGCAGCGCTTACTGTGAACGGCTGGAGGGACAGCTCGAGGGGCAGGGGGTTTGGTCGCAGCATCCCCCGATCCCAGCCGATCGCACCCATGGAGACACGCGGTCGCCACATGCTGTGCACACCGGCCGGGGCCCCCCTCGCCTGTGGAGGACGCGCCCTCGCGGCCGATGTCCCACATCGGCACGCGACACGCCGAAGAGTCCCTGCACAAGTGGGACACGGGTGGACGACGGCGCCGCGCCGCGGTGAGCGGGGGCTACCGCTCAAAGCCCTCGGCGATCAGCTCGATGAGCTCCTCGCGCTCCTCGATCGGCAGGAACGCTCCGGCCGCGGCGTTGAGCTGGAAGGTCTCGAGGTCGTCGAGGTCGTACTCGAACGTCTCGGCGAGCAGGGCGAGCTCGCGCGTCAGCGATGTGCGGCTCATGGTGCGGTTGTCGACGTTCACGGTCACCGAGAAGCCGAGCTGGTAGAGCAGGTCGAACGGGTGGTCGGCCAGTTCCTCGCCCCACTGCTGGATCGCGCCGGTCTGCAGGTTCGACGACGGCGAGAGCTCGAGGGTGATCTCCCGGTCCCGCACCCACCGCGCGAGGTCGCCGAAGTGCACGAGCACCTCGTCACCGGCGCGCGAGACGACCTCGAGGTCCTCGGCGATCCGCACCCCGTGGCCGAGCCGCACGGCGCGACCGTCGATGATCGCCGAGCGGATCGAATCGAGCCCGGCGGCTTCGCCGGCATGCACCGTCGTGGGGAAGAACTCCGAGGCCAGGTAGTCGAAGGCGACCTTGTGTCGCGAGGGGAGGAAACCCTCCTCGGGGCCGGCGATGTCGAACCCGACCGCCCCTCGGCCGCGCCACGAGACGGCCAACTCCGCGATCTCGAGCGAGCGATCGGTGTGGCGCATCGCGGTGATGAGCTGGCCGACGCGGATGTCGCGCCCGTCCTGCTCCGCGGCCTCCTCGCCCTCCTCGATGCCGGTCTGGACCGCCTCGACGACCTCCTCGAGCGAAAGCCCGCGGGTCAGGTGCTGCTCGGGCGCCCATCGCACCTCTCCGTAGATGACGCCGTCCGCGGCGAGATCCTCGACGAACTCGCGTGCGACGCGGGTGAGCCCTTCGGCGGTCTGCATCACCGCCGTGGTCAGGTCGAACGTCTTGAGGTACTCCACCAGCGACCCCGAGTCGCTCTTGTCGGCGAACCACCCGGCGAGCGCGTCGCCGTCGCTCTCGGGCAGTTCGAGGCCGACGGCATCCCCCAGCTCGAGAATCGTCTGCGGGCGCACGCCGCCGTCCAGATGGTCGTGCAGCGAGATCTTGGGCAGGCTCCGGATCGAAATGTCCTGCAGAGTGGTGTCGCCGTGCTGATCGATCGGCATGTGAGTCTCCTAGCGCCGGACGTTCGGCGCGGTTCGCGTGGTGGACGGGCGTGTGGGGGGCACGGTCTGGGTCGGGCTCATGTGCGGATGCCGCCGCTCATGCCGTGATCCGCTCCAGCACGAGCGGGCGGGAGTCCGGCGCGTCGGCCCCGACCTCCCACGCCCCCTCGAGGGCGGCGTGCGCGCGCTCGAACCGTGTGACGTCGTGTCCGAGCAGGGTGAACAGCGGCTGGCCGACGGCGACCGGGTCGCCGGGCTTGACGTGCAGATCGATGCCCGCGGCGTGCACCACGGGGTCCTCGGCCCGCGCGCGGCCGGCACCGAGCCGCCATGCGGCGATGCCGAACGGGAGTGCGTCCATCCGCGTGACGAAACCGGCCTCGGTCGCGGTCACGGTGTGGGTTTCGCGCGGACGCGGGAGCTCGGCATCCGGATCGCCGTCCTGTGCCCGGATCATGGCGCGCCACGAGTCCATCGCACGCCCATCGACCAGCGCCGCCTCGACGTCCGCGTCGGGCCGGCCGGCGAGGGCGAGCATCTCGCGGGCAAGCGCGACGGTCAGCTCGACGACATCGGCCGGTCCACCGCCGGCGAGCACCTCGACCGACTCGCGCACTTCGTTGGCGTTGCCGATCGCCAGGCCCAGCGGGGTGTTCATGTCGGTGAGCAGCGCGGTGGTCGATACCCCCGAGTCCGTGCCGAGCGCCACCATCGTGCGGGCCAGCTCGCGCGCCTTCTCGACGTCGCGCATGAACGCACCCGAGCCGAACTTCACATCCAGCACGAGCGCGTCGGTGCCCTCGGCGATCTTCTTGGACATGATGCTGGATGCGATCAGCGGGATCGCCTCCACCGTCCCGGTGACATCGCGCAGGGCGTAGAGCTTCTTGTCGGCCGGGGCCAGGCCGGAGCCGGCTGCGCAGATGACCGCGCCCACGTCGCGCAGCTGGTCGAACAGCTCGTCGTTGGTGAGCGCGGCCGTCCATCCCGGGATGGACTCGAGCTTGTCCAGCGTCCCGCCGGTGTGCCCGAGGCCACGGCCGGACAGCTGCGGCACGGCGACACCGAACGAGGCCACCAGCGGAGCCAGGGGCAGGGTGATCTTGTCGCCCACCCCGCCGGTGGAGTGCTTGTCGACGGTGGGCTTGCCCAGGCCGGCGAAGCTCATGCGCTCGCCCGAGGCGATCATCGCGTCGGTGAGAACGCGGATCTCCTCGCGGCTCATGCCGTTCAGGAGCACGGCCATCGCGAAGGCGGCCATCTGCGCGTCCGCGACGTAGCCGCGCGTGTACGCGTCGACCATCCAGCGCAGCGCGTCGTCCGCGACGACCCCGCCGTCCCGCTTGCTGCGGATGACGTCGACGGCGTCGAACGGCTCCACCCCGCCGGCGGCCGACGGGCTGCTCATCGCGAGGCCTCTTCGAGTTCCCGCGGACCGAATGCGTCGGGGAGGACCTCGTCGATCGTGCGGATGCCGGACACCGTCTCCAGCAGCATCCCCGGAATGGCGTGTTCGTACAGCAGCTGACGGCATCGCCCGCACGGCATGAGGGTGCGACCATGCCCGTCGACGCAGACGAAGGCCACCAGCTTGCCGCCACCGGACATGAACAGGTCGCTGACGAGCGAGCACTCCGCACAGAGCGTGACCCCGTACGACGCGTTCTCGATGTTGCAGCCCGAGACGATCCGCCCGTCCGAGACCAGCGCGGCGGCACCGACCTTGAACCGCGAATAGGGCACATAGGCGAGCTCTTTGGCGGCGGTCGCCGCCGCTCGGAGTTCGTCCCAGTCGATGTCGGTCACAGCGCGTCCTCCGGAAGATCGGTGCAGGTTGTGGGCGGATGCCTCGTCAGGCGGGGCGGAAGAGCGGAAGCTCATCCCTTTATGTAGGGGATGCCGTCGGCCGCGGGTGCTCGCGACCGCCCGACGACTCCGGCGACGACGAAGATCGTCACGAGATACGGCAGCATCAGCATGAACTCGCTCGGCACCGGCGAGCCGATCACGCTGAGCGTGTTCTGCAGGCTGGAGGCGAAGCCGAACAGCAGCGCGGCCAGTGTGGCCTTGAACGGATCCCACTGCCCGAAGATCACCGCGGCGAGGGCGATGAACCCGGCCCCGGCGGTCATCTCCTTGTTGAAGGCGATCCCGTTGCCGATCGTGAACACCGTGCCGCCGAGCCCGGCGATCGCGCCGGCCAGCAGAACATTCCAGAACCGGGTCGCGTTGACCTTGATCCCGACCGTGTCCGCCGCCTGCGGGTGCTCGCCCACGGCACGCAGGCGCAGTCCCCACCGGGTGCGGAACATCGCGAACCAGACCGCCGCGACCGCGATGTACATGAGGTACACGATGATCGTCTGACGGAACAGCACGGGGCCGAGGACCGGGATCTCGCTCAGGATCGGAATCGGGATCCGCGGGAAGCGCGGCGGGGAGTTCAGCAGGGCCGCATTCGGCTGCAGCACCTGCGAGTAGAAGAAGCTCGTCAGGCCGATCACGAGGACGTTGAGCACGACGCCGACGATCACCTGATCGACCAGGTACTTGATCGCGAAGGCGGCCAGCACGAAGGCGACCAGCACGCCGGCGAACATCGCCGCGACGAGGCCGAGGAGCGGCTGGCCGGTGAGGCTCGATACCACCGCGGCGCTGAAGGCACCGGCCAGAAGCTGGCCCTCGATGGCGATGTTGACCACACCTGCGCGCTCGCCGATGACTCCGGCCAGCGCCCCGTAGATGAGCGGGATGGCCAGTGCGACGGCTCCGGCGAGCAGGCCGGCGACCGGGATCGCCTTGCCCGCCGCCGCCCACGTCAGGAAGCCGACGATCGCGACGATGATGTAGACCGCGATCACCCAGAGCGGTGTCTTCCGGTAGCCGCGCACCAGCAGGGCGGCGCCGATCGTCAGGAGCACCAGGAGCACGAAGACCACCCACACCGTGGCCACGACGGGCAGCACGATCTCGGGCAGCTGCAGCGCATCCGCCTGCGTCGAGATGCGGAAGGTGGTCTCACCGGAGCGGGGCGCGGCGAGCATCAGGATGGCGTACAGCACGGTGAAGACCGCGAGTGCGATCGGGGCCTTCCAGCTGCGCACTTCGGCCTTGGCCGGAGCCGACGCGATCAGCGCGCCATCGGCGGTGAGGGTCATTTCGCCACCGCCCCGGCCTCGGCCTTGAGCTGCTTCGTCCGCGCCTTCTCGCGCCGGCGCTGGTCGCGCTCCGGCGAAGGCAGGAAGAAGATCGTGCGCACCAGCGGCGGCGCGGCGATGAACAGCACGATGAGCGCCTGCACGACGGTGACGATCTCGATCGGGACGCCCTCGGCCGCCTGCATCGCGAAGCCGCCCGCTTTGAAGGCGCCGAACAGGATGCCGGCGGCGAACGTTCCCCACGGGGTCGAGCGTCCGAGCAGCGCCACGGTGATCGCGTCGAATCCGATACCCGCGTCGATGTCGGCCGAGAAGCCGGTGGTGATGGTGCCGAGCACCTGGTTGACGCCGGCGAGGCCGACCAGGGCGCCGGCGATGAGCATGCCGATGATGTACATGCTCTTGACGTTGATGCCCGCCACACGCGCGGCATGCGGGTTCTCGCCGACGGCACGGAATTTGAAGCCCAGGCTCGAACGGCTCAGGATCCACCACACCACGATGGTCGCGAGGATCACCAGGATGAACCCGAAGTGCAGGTTGTACTGCGGCCCGAACAGCTCGGGGAACACGGCTGTGGGCTTCATCGGCGGCGTCTTGGGGTTGCTGGAACCGGGCGCCTGCAGCAGACCGGGAGTCCGCAGCATCCACGAGATGAGGTAGAACGCGACGTAGTTGAGCATGATCGTGACGATCACCTCGTGCGCGCCCGTCCACGCCTTCAGGGCACCCGCGATCCCGGCCCACAGTGCTCCGGCAGCCAGCCCCGCGATCAGGGCGACGATCATGTGGATGCCCCAGGGCAGGTCGAGCGAGAACGCGACCCAGCCGGCAGCGGCCGAGGCCATCAGCATCTGTCCGCGACCACCGATGTTGAACATGCCGATGCGGAAGGCCAGGGCGACACCGAGGCCCGCGGCGATCAGCGGGGTGGCGAAGGTCAGCGTCTCGGTGAGCGGGCGGATGCCGCGGGCGAACGTGGGCGCGCCGAAGTTGTAGATCGAGCCCTGGAACAGGGCGATGTACGCCCCCGAGACGGCGTCCCAGATCGCGGCGATCGTATCGAGCGGTCGCGCGAAGAAGTAGCCGGCCGACGCCTGCACGTCCTCGTCGGTGAAGGCGATCATGATGCCGCCGACGATCAGCGCCAGCAGCACCGCCAGGACGGAGATCGCGGCGTTGCCCTGCGTGATCCGCAGGAACGTGTCATGCCACTTCGACGGCTCCGGCTGCGGTGGAGCGACGGGATGGTCGGACGCGATGACCGCGCCGCCGGTCAGGTTCTCGCTCACGCGGCGACCCCCTCATCGCTCGGTACCTCGCCGGCCATCATCAGACCCAGGACGCCGCGCGGTGTGTCGCCGGGGACGATCCCGATGATCCGGCCGCGATACATGACGATGATGCGGTCGGCCAGCGCGGTCACCTCGTCCAGTTCGGTGGAGACGACCACCACCGGGATGCCGGCATCCCGCGTCGCGACGATGCGCTTGTGGATGAACTCGATCGACCCCACATCGACGCCGCGGGTGGGCTGAGCCGCCACGAGGAGCGAGAGCTCGCGGCTCAGCTCGCGTGCCAGCACGACCTTCTGCTGGTTGCCGCCGGACAGCGTGCCGACGGGAACCTCGATGCCGGGTGCGCGGACGTCGAACTCGCGGTACTTCTCTTCGGCGAACTCGGCGATGTACCCGAGTCGCAGGCTGCCCGCGCGCACGAAGGGCGGGCCGCTCGTGCGATCGAGCACGAGGTTCTCGGCGATCGACATGCCGCCGACGAGACCGTGCTCCTGGCGGTCCTCGGGGACGAAGCCGACGCCCTCGTCGAGGATGCGCCGGACGCTGGCCCCGAGCAGCTGCTCGCCGTTGAGCGTCACGGAGCCCTGGACGCGGTGCTCGAGACCCACGAGGGCCTCGGTGAGCTCGGTCTGCCCGTTGCCCTGCACGCCCGCGATCGCCACGATCTCGCCGGCGCGGACATCGAAGGTGACGTCGTTGACGACGATCTGATCCTTGGCGTCGATGACCGTGAGGCCCTCCACGACGAGGGCGCGGTCGCCCAGCGTCGGGGCGTCCTTGTGGACCGTCAGCTCCACGGCCCGACCGACCATGAGCTCGGCGAGCTCGGCGTTCGTCGCGTCCGGAGACGCTTCGCCGACGACCTTGCCGAGCCGGATGACTGTGATGCGGTCGGCGACCTCGCGGACCTCGCGCAGCTTGTGGGTGATGAACACGATCGAGGTGCCGGTCTCCTTGAGCTGGCGCATGATGCCCATCAGCTCGTCGGTCTCCTGCGGAGTCAGCACGGCGGTGGGTTCGTCGAAGACCAGGACTCTTGCGTCGCGGGAGAGCGCCTTGATGATCTCGACGCGCTGCTGGACACCGACCGGGAGGTCCTCCACGAGGGCATCCGGGTCGACGTCGAACCCGAAGCGGGCGGAGATCTCACGAACGCGTTCCCGTGCCGTGGCCAGGTCCAGGATGCCGCCGGCCTTGGTCGCCTCGTGGCCGAGCATGACGTTCTCGGCGACGGTGAACACGGGGATCAGCATGAAGTGCTGATGGACCATGCCGATGCCGGCGCGCATCGCGTCGCCGGGCCCCTGGAAGTTCTGCACCACGTCGTCCAGCAGGATGACGCCTTCCTCAGCGCGGTACAGCCCGTACAGAACATTCATCAGCGTCGACTTGCCCGCGCCGTTCTCACCGAGGAGACAGTGGATCTCTCCGGGCTCCACAACGAGGTCGATGTGGTCGTTCGCGACGAGGGTGCCGAACCGCTTGGTGATCCCGCGGAGTTCGAGCTTCATGCTCCAGATCCTAGTAAGAGGGGCGCGTTCAGGGGCATCGGGGAACGAGAACGGGGAGGCTGGTTGCCCAGCCTCCCCGTTCCGTTGCGGGGATCAGCCCGCGAGGTAGGACTCGACGGGGATCGAACCGTCGATGATTCCGGCCTTGATGGTGTCCAGCTCGGCCTGCAGGTCAGGCGAGACCTTCGACTCGAAGTCGTGGAACGGGGCCAGGCCCACGCCCTCGTTCTCGAGCGTGCCGATGAACGGGGTGGCGTCGAACTCGCCCTTGCCCGCGGCCAGCACGGCCTCGTGGACGCCGACGTCGATCGCCTTGCGGATCGATGTGAGCAGCAGGTCCGCCACGGTCGGGTCGGTCTCGAACACGTCGGCGTCGACGCCGAGCAGCGCGATCTCGCGGCCGGAGTCGCGGATCACCGAAGCGGCGCTCTGGTAGATCGGACCACCGACGGGCAGGAGCACGTCGACACCCTGGTCGACGAGGCCCTGCGCGGCGTTGATCGCGTCCTGGTTGGCGGCGAAGCCACCGGTGAAGACGCCGTCCTGAGCAGCACGATCCCAGCCGAGAACCTCGACGGTGTCGCTCTTCTCCGAGTTCCAGTACTCGACGCCCTGGGCGAGACCGTCCATGAAGATCGAGACGGTCGGGAAGTTCATGCCGCCGAACGTGCCGACCTTCTTGGCCGTGGAGAACGACGCGGATGCGTAGCCGGCCAGGAACGCCGCCTGCGCGGTGTCGAAGATGATCGGCTTGATGTTCTCGGCATCCGTCTCGCCGTCGAAGTCGTTGTCGACGATGTCGTCGATCGAGACGAACTCGATGTCCGGGTTGGCGATCGCGGCCTCACCCGCGGCCGATGCCAGCGCGAAGCCCACCGTGATGATGAGCGTGCAGTTCTGGTCGATCAGGCTGGTGATGTTCGGGGCGAAGTCGGACTCCGAGTCGGACTGAACCGTGACGAACTCGACGCCCAGCTCATCGGATGCGGCCTCGAGGCCCTCGAATCCGAGCTGGTTGAACGACTTGTCATCGAATCCGCCGGCGTCGGAGACCATGCAGGGCTTGAAGCCGTCAACGGCCCCGCCTGCGGCTCCATCCTCGGTGGCGGTCGGCTCGGGCGCCGACCCGCAGCCGGCAAGGGCAACGAGCAGTCCGGCGGCGGCAACTACCCCGACGAACTTCTTGGTGGTAGAGATTGTCAACTCACGCCTCCATCAAAGGTGCCCCGCGGACTTCGCGGGTGACAGCCCAAGTTACCCAGTGTGACGGCGCGCTTGCATATCAGAACGCCGTCCGGGGCGGAATGGTTACAAAGACGCAATCTCCTGGCACGCGCCCGCCATCGGCGGGCGGCGGGCGGCCGCTCAGAGCACGTCGCCCCGGCCGGTGAGCTTGAGCGCGTCCACGACGCCCTTCACGCGCTGCGCGTGCTCACTGGTGGTCACCAGGAGTGCGTCCTCGGTGTCGACGATCACGATGTCCTTGACCCCGATGACGCTGATGATCCGCTGCGTCTGCGTCACCACGATGCCGCTGGACGCGTCCGCGAGGATGCGTGCGTTCTCGCCCAGGATCGCCAGGTCATTGCCGCGGCCATGCGAGTTGAGCTTCGCGAGGCTCGCGAAATCCCCCACATCGTCCCAGTCGAAGTGGCCGGGGATCACGGCCAGACGGCCCTTGGCCGCGGCGGGCTCGGCCACGGCGTAGTCGATCGCGATCTTGGTGATGGTCGGCCACACCCGATCCACGACGGGCCCTCGGGCATCGCGGTCATCCCACACCTCGGCCAGGTCCATCAGCCCCGCATACAGCTGCGGCTGGTTCTCGGCGATCTCGCCCAGCAGCACATCGGCGCGCGAGATGAACATGCCCGCGTTCCAGAGGTAGGAGCGGTCGGCGAGGTACTCGCGGGCGGTGTCCAGGTCGGGCTTCTCCACGAACTTCTCCACGAGCGTCGCCTCGGGCGCGCCGGCCACGACCAGCTCGCCGGCCTTCCTCATGTAGCCGAATCCGACGGCGGCTTCGGTGGGCTGGATGCCGATCGTGCAGATGTACCCCTCGCGCGCCACCGCCACGGCCTGCTGCACCGCCCACTCGAACACCTGAGTGCCCCGGATCACGTGGTCGGCCGCGAACGCGCCGATGATGACGTCCGGCTCACGCCGCGACAGGATCGCAGCCGCCAGCCCGATCGCCGCGGCGGAGTCGCGCGGCTCGGACTCGAGGAAGACGTTCCGGTCGGCGATCGTGGGCAGCTCCTTCTCGACCGCGGCGCGGTGCGCGCGTCCGGTGACGACCGCGATGCGGTCGTCACCGGACAACGGCTCGAGGCGGTCCCACGTGTCGCGCAGCAGAGAGTTTCCGGAGCCGGTCAGGTCGTGCAGGAACTTGGGTGCGTCGGCGCGGGAGAGGGGCCACAGCCTGCTCCCGATGCCCCCGGCGGGGATGACGGCATAGAAGTCCTTGATCGGCTCACGCATGCGGCCAGCGTAGTCGCGGCACCTGACCGGACCGTTCCGTGCCGACCCCGGTCCCACCCACAGATTCGTCTCGACGTCAAGACACCTGGGGTCGGCCTCCGTCGCCTCCCCCGTGTGAGCGGTCCTAGGATGGGAGGGAGCCGGCGCATGGTCCGCACCGGCCCGAAACGATCCCGCACCCTTCAGGGAGGACGACCGTGTCCGCAGGCACACGCTTGACACCGTCGGTATCCGAGACCACCTCGAAAGTCCCACGCGGAACGCTGTACCGCGGGCGCGAGGGCATGTGGTCCTGGGTACTGCACCGCATCACGGGGGTTGCGATCTTCTTCTTCCTCCTCGTCCACATCCTCGACACCGCGCTCATCCGCGTCTCCCCCGAGGCGTACAACGCCGTCATCGGCACGTACAAGAACCCGATCATGGGTCTCGGCGAGGTCGTTCTGGTCGGCGCGATCGCGTACCACGCCTACAACGGACTGCGCATCATCCTGGTGGACTTCTGGGCCAAGGGCGCACGCCTGCAGCGCCAGCTGTGGTGGGGGGTTCTCGGTCTGTGGCTGGTGACGATGCTCGCCTTCACCCCCCGTCACCTCATGAACGTCTTCTCCACGATCGGAGGCGGTCACTGATGACTGCGGACACTCTCGCCGCGCCGCGCACGCCGTACGCCCCGCGCCGCTCCGGACCCAACCTCGAGAAGTGGGGCTGGATCTACATGCGCGTCTCGGGCGTGCTCCTGGTCGTGCTCATCTTCGGTCACCTCTTCGTGAACCTGATGCTCGGCGAGGGCATCCACGGCCTGGACTTCGCGTTCGTCGTGGGCAAGTTCGCGAGCCCGTTCTGGCAGTGGTGGGACGTTCTCATGCTGTGGCTCGCGCTGATCCACGGTGCGAACGGCATGCGCACCGTCACGAACGACTACATCACCCACCCCAACGCCCGCCGCGTCCTGGTGTGGGCGATCTGGCTGGCCGCCGGGTTCCTCATCCTTCTGGGCACGCTGGTCGTCTTCACCTTCGACCCGTGCCTGGGCGTCACCTCGGACAGCTCCCTGTGGGACATGTGCCAGGCCTGACCTTCGCCCCGACGACAGACCAGACAGACATAGAGGCATCCTTCACGTGAGCACCCAGAGCCCCCAGAGTCCCGACAGCATCGTCCGGGACGGCGTCCACTACCACCAGTTCGACATCGTCATCGTCGGAGCCGGCGGCGCCGGCATGCGCGCGGCGATCGAGGCCGGCCCCGGCGCCAGGACTGCGGTCATCTCGAAGCTCTACCCGACGCGCTCCCACACCGGCGCGGCGCAGGGCGGCATGGCGGCAGCGCTCGCCAACGTCGAGGAGGACTCCTGGGAATGGCACACGTTCGACACCGTCAAGGGCGGTGACTACCTCGTCGACCAGGATGCCGCGGAGATCCTCGCGAAGGAGGCGATCGACGCGGTCATCGACCTCGAGAACATGGGGCTGCCGTTCAACCGCACGCCCGAGGGCAAGATCGATCAGCGCCGCTTCGGCGGACACACCGCCGATCACGGCAAGACGCCGGTGCGACGCGCGTGCTACGCGGCCGACCGCACCGGTCACATGATCCTGCAGACGCTGTTCCAGAACTGCGTGCGGCTGGGCATCAACTTCTTCAACGAGTACTACGTGCTCGACCTGATCACCGTCATCGATGACGAGGGCGCCACCCAGGTCGCGGGAGTCGTCGCGTACGAACTGGCGACCGGCGACCTGCACGTGTTCCACTCCAAGGCGGTCATCTTCGCCACCGGCGGCTTCGGCAAGATCTACAAGACGACATCCAACGCGCACACCCTCACCGGTGACGGCGTCGGCATCATCTGGCGCAAGGGCCTGCCGCTCGAGGACATGGAGTTCTTCCAGTTCCACCCGACCGGCCTGGCCGGTCTCGGCATCCTGCTCACCGAGGGTGCTCGCGGCGAGGGAGCGATCCTGCGCAACGCGTCGGGCGAGCGCTTCATGGAGCGGTACGCGCCGACCATCAAGGACCTCGCCCCCCGAGACATCGTCAGCCGCTGCATGCAGCAGGAGGTCGCCGAGGGCCGCGGCGCCGGTCCGCACAAGGACTACGTGCTGCTGGACTGCACGCACCTGGGTGCCGAGGTGCTGGAGACCAAGCTCCCCGACATCACGGAGTTCGCCCGCACGTACCTGGGCGTCGACCCCGTGGTCGAGCCGGTGCCGGTCATGCCGACCGCGCACTACGCGATGGGCGGCATCCCCACCAACAACAACGCCGAGGTCCTCTCGACCAACACCAACGTGGTGCCCGGCCTGTACGCCGCCGGCGAATGCGCCTGCGTCTCGGTGCACGGCTCGAACCGGCTCGGCACGAACTCGCTGCTGGATATCAACGTGTTCGGCAAGCGCGCCGGCAAGAACGCCGTGGAGTACGTCAAAACGGCTGAGTTCGTGCCGCTCCCCGAGGATCCCGCCGGCGAAGTGCGCGGACTCATCGAGGGTCTGCGCGCCGGCACCGGCACCGAGCGCATCGCCGTCCTGCGCAAGAAGCTGCAGGAAGAGATGGACAAGAACGCGCAGGTCTTCCGCACCGACGCGTCGCTGACCTACGTGCTGGATGTCATCGAAGAGCTGCGCGGGCGGTTCAAGAACATCCACGTCGACGACAAGGGCAAGCGGTACAACACCGACCTGCTCGAGGCGGTCGAGCTGGGCTTCCTGCTCGACATCGCCGAGGTCGTCGTGGTCGCCGCCCGAAACCGCAAGGAGAGCCGCGGCGGGCACATGCGCGACGACTACCCGAAGCGGGACGACGAGACCTACATGAAGCACACGATGGCCTACCTGTCCGGGGATGCCGGATCGTCGCAGTCCGACGATCACATCCGCCTGGACTGGAAGCCGGTCGTCATCACGCGCTACCAGCCGATGGAGAGGAAGTACTAGAGATGGTGTCCACGCTCGTTGAGACCACCGACTCCTCGACCGCGCTCAGCGCGGACTCCGCAGCCGCCGAGGTCGGCAGCGCACCCGCGGATGACTCCGGCATCCAGTCGTTCCTGGTCACGTTCATCATCCGGCGGTTCAACCCCGAGGTGGACGAAGAGCCGCGCTGGGTCGACTACGACGTCGAGCTGTACTCGACCGACCGCGTGCTGGACGCCCTTCACAAGATCAAGTGGGAGGTCGACGGCTCCCTCACGTTCCGGCGCTCGTGCGCACACGGGATCTGCGGCTCCGACGCGATGCGCATCAACGGGCGCAATCGTCTCGCCTGCAAGACCCTGATCAAGGATCTGGACATCTCCCAGCCGATCTACGTCGAAGCGATCAAGGGTCTGCCGCTGGAGAAGGACCTCATCGTCGACATGGAGCCGTTCTTCGCCTCGTTCCGCGAGGTGCAGCCGTTCCTGATCGCCGGTTCCAAGCCCGAACCGGGCAAGGAGCGCATCCAGTCGATCGTGGACCGCGAGGTCTTCGATGACACCACCAAGTGCATTCTCTGCGCGGCATGCACCTCGTCGTGCCCGGTCTTCTGGACCGACGGACAGTACTTCGGTCCCGCCGCGATCGTCAACGCGCACCGGTTCATCTTCGACTCGCGCGACGACGCGGGCGACATGCGCCTGGACATCCTCAACGACAAAGAAGGCGTGTGGCGCTGCCGCACCACCTTCAACTGCACCGAGGCGTGCCCCCGCGGCATCGAGGTGACCAAGGCGATCGCCGAGGTGAAGCAGGCGATCCTCCGCGGACGCTGACCGCGGGTATGCTCCGAGCGTGAGCACCCCTCCCGTTTCGGCTCTGCGCTCGCGCGTCACCGTCACCGCGGCCTATGCCGCGCAGGGACTCGGCTACGCGGTCGTGGTGACCTCGCTGCCGGTGTTCAAGGACCGACAGGGCATCGATGACGTCGCCGTCTCCCTGATCGTCCTGCTCGTCTGCGTGGCCGCAGCCACGGGCTCGATCGTCGCGGACGGGCTCGCCAGGTGGCGCGGCAGCCGCGTCGCGCTGACCGCGGGACTGGGGTTGGAGGTCCTCGCCCTCGTGCTGATCGTGCTGACCGTGCTGGTTCCGGCGCTCCCGCTCTGGCTGTTCGTGGCGGCATTCGGCGTGTACGGGGTCGGGCTGGGCGGCGTGGACGCCGCCGGCGCCATGCAGGGCGTGCTGGTTCAGCGGCGCTACGGCCGCGACATCATGGGCGGGTACTTCGCCGCGTACACGGCCGCCGCGATCGTCGGCGCCATGGCCGTGGCCGGGGCGACGGCAGTCGGGCTGGCCGTTGTGCTGCCTCTCACTCTCGCCTCGATCGTGGCGATCGCTGTGGCGCTCTTCGGCGTCCGCACGTTCGACCGCGCCCGGGCCGCCGCGCCGGTCGGCCGGCGCTCCGCATCGCCGCTCCCCCGCCGCGGGATCTGGCTCTTCGGCTTCGTGCTGCTGGCGGCGTTCACGGTGGATTCTGCCGTGAGCACCTGGAGCACCGTGTACCTCCAGGACGAGCTTCTGACCGCCGCCGCCCTTGCCCCCCTCGGCTACGCCGCGTATCAGGCGGCGATCCTGGTCACGCGGCTGCTCACCGATCACGCCGCGGGGCGCTTCGGTCGCAGCCGCGTGGTCCTCGTCGCCACGGGTGTCTCCCTCCTCGGATGCGTGCTGGTCGCGCTCCTGCCGTTGCCCGCCGCGGCCATCGGCGGCTTCGCCCTCGCGGGGGTGGCGGTCGGGGCGCTCGTGCCGCTGACCTTCACGTCGGCCGGCGGGTTGGCCCCGGCACGCAGCGACGAGATCATCGCCCGCGTCAATCTGTTCAACTACGTCGGCGCGGTCCTGGGTGCCGTACTGCTGGGACTCCTGGCCGACGCCCCCGGCCTCGGCATCGCGTTCCTGCTTCCGGCGGCACTGCTGGTGCCGGTGCTCTTCGTCGCGCGGCGGTTCCGGGCGCCCGTCGCCGCCTCCCCGTCAGCGCCGCTGGCCGCCGTCTCCGCGGGCGGCGAGGCCGCGGCATCCGTCGATGATTAGCCTGAGACCGTGAGCGAGAAGAGCGCATCGGACGGGCGCAGCGCCGCAGCGGATCCCGTCGATGAGGAGGAGACGCTCCGCCAGCGACTGGAAGCGACGCAGGGATCCCTGCGCGAGCGCATCGACGAGCCGATCCAGGCCGCGACCCGGCTCACCCGCAAGACGATGGCATGGTTCCCGGTGCGGGTGTGGCGCCATTTCCTCCAGAACAACGGGTTCCTGCTGGGCGCGGGCATCAGCTACCAGGCGCTGTTCGCGATCTTCGCCGTCATCTACGTCGCGTTCGCCGTCACCGGACTCTGGCTCGGCGGCAACACCGACGCCGTCAACGCGGTCATCGCGCTGATCAACAGCTACATCCCCGGGCTGATCGGTCCCGACGGCGTGATCACCACGGCGGAGGTGCAGCAGATCGCCTCGAGCACGACCGGCGTGCTGAGCGTCACCGGGCTGATCGCGTTCGGCGCGGTGATCTGGACCGCGATCGGCTGGGTGACGTACTCGCGGCGCGGCGTGCGCGACATGTTCGGGATCCCGCCGGACCGGCGCAGCTACGTGCTGCTGAAGGCCCGGGATCTGGTCGCGGCCGTCATCTTCGGGGCGGCGCTGATCGTAGGTGCGGCGCTGACCTGGGTGAGCTCCTGGGCGCTGTCGTGGATCCTCTCGTTGTTCGGAATCGACCTGGGCGCCGGCATGGTCGACGTCAGCATCCGAATCGGGTCGGTGATCGTCTCGTTCGCGATCAACGCGGCCGCACTCGCGGCGCTGTTCCGCTTCCTCACGGGGACCTCGCTGCGCTGGCGCGTGATCTGGCCGGGCGCACTGCTCGGCGGCGCGGCGCTGACGGTGCTCCAGCTCGGCGCAGGTCTGCTGCTGAGCTACACCCCGTCGAACCCCCTGCTGGCCACGTTCGCGATCTTCGTCGGGCTGCTGCTGTGGTTCAAGATCAGCGGGATCATCATGCTCGTGGCCGCCGCCTGGATCGCCGTGGCCTCCCACGACCGGGACATCCCCATCCTCGCCCCGACCGAGGCGGAGCGGATCGCCGCGGAGCATCGGGCGCTCCTTCTGGCCGCGCAGGTGCGCCTGCGCGCGGCGCGCGAGGCCCGCGCGAGCGCACCCTGGTATCGCGTGTGGCGGGCCGACTTCGCGCTCCGCGAGGCCGAGGACGACCTGCGCCGCGTGGAGGCGTCCGCACCCCCTCCTCCGGTCACGTCCAAGCGCGCTGCGCGCGAGGCCGCGCGTCGGGCGGCTAAGAAGGTCAAGGCGGTCACACCCGCGGTGCCCGATGCCGCCGAGCCGCCGCGCGCGCAGCATGTCCGGGACGATCGTTAAGCTGAGAGGCGTGCCCCATCGCGTCCGAATCGCCTCGATCAACGTCAACGGAATCAGGGCGGCGACCCGCAAGGGGATGCTCGAATGGCTGGATGCCGCGGACGTCGACATCATGGCCCTGCAAGAGGTCCGCGCCACCGCCGACGAGCTGAGGCTCGCCCTGCCGGGGTGGGAGCTCGTCAACGACGAGGCGCTCGCCAAGGGCCGCGCGGGCGTCGCGATCGCGAGCCGCATCGTTCCCGTGGAGGTGCGTAACGTGCTCGGCCAGGAGGGCCTGGACAGCGCGGGCCGCTGGCTCGAGGCGGATATCGAGATCGGCGGCGAACGCCTCACGGTGGTCAGCGCGTACGTGCACACCGGCGAGGCCGACACGCCCCGCCAGGATGCGAAGTGGGCGTTCCTGGACGCCATGGAGGCCCGCCTGCCGCGCCTGGCCGCGTCATCTCCGCTGTCGCTCGTGATGGGCGATCTGAACGTCGGGCACCGCGAGCTGGACATCCGCAACTGGAAGGGCAACGTCAAGAAGGCCGGATTCCTGCCGCGCGAGCGCGCGTACTTCGACCGCTTCCTGGGCGCCGCCGGTGCGGAGGTGACCGGAGCGGACGGGTCGACCGGCACGGGGCTGGGCTGGGTCGACGTCGGCCGCACGCACGCCGGCGACGTCGACGGGCCGTACACCTGGTGGTCGATGCGGGGACGGGCGTTCGACAACGACACGGGCTGGCGGATCGACTATCACCTCGCCACCGCCGAGCTCGCAGCCCGGGTCACCGACTACCGCGTCGTGCGCGCTCCGTCCTGGGGCACGCGCTGGAGCGACCACGCTCCCGTGGTGGCCGACTACCGTCTGGGCGGCTGAGGGCTGCCGGCAGCGCAGGGCGCGGCATCCGTCGTCGTGTCTTGCCCTGCCGTAACGGTCGCGCAGCCGGTCCGTTCGCCCGACTCTAGAATCGGTAGGTGACGAAACCTCGCCTGTACTCCGGCATGCAGCCCTCCGCCGACTCGCTCCAGATCGGCAACTACATCGGCGCGCTCATGCAGTGGCGCGATCTGCAGGAGGCGTACGACGCGTACTTCTCGGTCGTCGACCTGCACGCTCTCACGCAGCCGAACGACCCCGCCGAGCTGCGGGAGAAGACGCGCCGTACCGCCGCGCAGTACATCGCGGCGGGGATCGAGCCGTCCAAGTCCACTCTCTACGTGCAGTCGCACGTCCCCGCGCATCCCGAGCTCGCGTGGATCCTCTCCACGATCACCGGCTTCGGCGAGGCCGGGCGGATGACCCAGTTCAAGGACAAGTCCCAGCGCTACGGGTCCGACGCGACCTCCGTCGGGCTCTTCACGTACCCGGTGCTGATGGCCGCCGACATTCTTCTGTACCAGACGGACATCGTGCCCGTCGGCGACGATCAGAAGCAGCACGTCGAGCTCACGCGCGACCTCGCGGAGCGCTTCAACGCGCGATACGGCGAGACGTTCCGCGTGCCGATGCCCGTGATCCAGCAGGACACCGCGCGCATCTTCGATCTGCAGAACCCAACGGCGAAGATGTCGAAGTCCGCGGAGTCGGATGCCGGAACGCTGTGGCTGCTGGATGACCCGTCCGTGAGCGCCAAGAAGATCATGCGCGCGGTCACCGACAGCGAGGGGTCCGTGCGCTACGACCGCGAGGCCAAGCCCGGTGTCTCGAACCTGCTCGTGATCTACGCCGCCCTCACCGGCCGGCAGATCCCCGCGATCGAGGACGAGTACGCCGGACGCGGATACGGGGACTTCAAGAAGGGTCTCGCCGAGGTCGTGGTGAACGAGTTCGGTCCGGTGCGCGCCCGCGCCCTCGAGCTGCTGGACGACAAGGCGGAACTGGACCGCGTGCTCGCCGTCAACGCCGGCCGCGCCTCCGAGGTCGCGGACCGCACGGTCGCGGACGTCTACGACAAGGTCGGCCTGCTGCGACGGGTGTGACGGTGGCCGTTTTTGCGGCCGTGCTGACGAGTTCGCGTGCACAACGTCGCTATTGGACGACGTCGGCGGGGTTTCGAGCTGCCGAGGCGCCCGAGACCCGCGGATAGGCGACGTTGTGCGCGGGGTGTGCGCGGCGCGGTCGGCGCGGTCGGCGGCGCGGCGCGGCGCGGTCGGCGCGGCGCGGTCAGCGCGGCGCGGCGTGCAGCGCGAAGCTGGCCGACGGACGCGGATCCGGCATGTGGCGCGGGCACAACGTCGCCATCGGACGACGTCGGGGCGCTAACGGGCGCCGGCGCGGGTTCGGCGCCCGGAAACAGCGACGTTGTGCGCGCCGGTCAGAGCGCGCCGGTGTTCAACCGCGGCGCGCACGGCGGCGAGCACCTGATCCGGGTTGTGCATGATGTCTTCGGCGATGGGGCGCAGCGTGACGTATCCCCGGGCGGCTGCAGCCAGGTCACGGCGACGATCGCGTTTGGCGGCATCCCACCCGCCGTGGAACTCCTCGCTGTCGCACTCGATGATCAGCCAGCCATCGACCACCAGATCGACGCGCCCCACGCCGTCGATCACGACCTGGACGTCCACGCTCCAGCCCTGGGCTCGCAGCAGCAGTCGCATGAGCGACTCCGGTCCCGATTCCGCCCGGGGCTCCAAGAAGCCCCGGAGCACCTGGAACCGGCGCGGCAGCAGCCGGAACACCTCGGCAATGCCCTCCTCGTCGACGAGGCCGAGATGCCACGCGCTGTCGAGCGTGGCGATCGCCGCGCGCGGCGGCTGACAGCGGCAGGCCTGCGCAAGCGCCTCGACCACGGGGGCGATAAGGGCCTGCGACTCTGCCGCGGTCGGGCGCCAATGCCGGACGATCCGGTCGCTCCGCGGAGGGATGCGGGTGGACCCGTACGTCATGTGCAGGTGCAGCGAGCCGCTGCGCAGGACGAAGACCTTCAGCAGCGCGAGGAGCGACAGGCAGTCGAGCCGAGCACCCTGTCGCGCCGCGGCCAGGACCGGCGACGGACAGCCGCCCATGACGTAGGTACCCTTGCGCACCCGAATCAGGCGACCCGCCTCGACGGCCGCGTCGATCTGTCGTCGAGTAGCACCTTGGCGCCGCAGCTCCGCGTAGGTGATCGCGCCGGTGGCACCGTCCAGCGCGGTCGCCACCGACGCCGCCGCGCGAGACGAATACATCCGCCCATGCTGACGGCGCGACGCTGCGCGCAGCGCGAGAACGCAACAGCGGCGGACAGGCCGCGCAGGCCGCGACCTGGGGAGGAGCCGCGCACGTCATTCCGGCGCCGCGCGCGCACCGCCTTCCCGTGCGGCACGCGCACATCGTCGCCAATCGAGCTTCGGAGCGGCATGAGCCGCACTGCACGGAGCGTGAGCGCCCGATTCAGCGAGGTTGTGCACGCCGGTCACGCGGGCCACCCGCAGTCGACGGGCCGACGCCCGATACCCTGGCGGCGCGCACCCCGTCACCCTCCGCACGGAGCGACTCACCCTGTCCGCGCCGACTGACGCCGACGTCGATGCGATCTACGCTGCCTGCCAGGATCCCGGCATCCAGCGGTACACCACGCTACCGTCGCCCTACGAGCGGAGTCACGCCGAGGGCTTCATCGCCTCCGTGCGCACCCGCTGGGCGGACCAGTCCGAGGCCACCTGGGCGATCCGGGAGGGAGGCTCCCTCGCCGGCATGATCGGCATCAACGGCATCAGCACCGGCGGCACCGGCGAGATCGGCTACTGGATGACGCCCGCCTTCCGCGGCCGCGCCCTGCTCACCGAGGCCGCCCGTGCCGTGATCGATTGGGGCTTCAGCGACGCCGGCCCCGCCCTGCAGCGGATCGAGTGGCGCGCGGTGGCGGGCAATATCGCCTCGGCGCGGGCGGCCCGCCGCCTCGGATTCCGCTTCGAAAGGGGTTCTGCGCGGGGCGCTGGTCAACTCGTCCGGGCGCGACGACGGCTGGATCGCGGGGCTGCTGCCGCACGACGAGAGGGCGCCGCAGCCCTGGCCCGTGCTGAACGGATGAGTCCGGACCGCCCCTGTCGCTCGCCTGTCGCGAACTGCACCGAGCCGCGGCGTGTTGCGACAGGCGAGCGGAAGGAGGCCGGCACCCTCGGGCCACCACGTGGAAGGAAGGAGACCGACCCCCTCGGGTCGCCACGTGGAAGGAAGGAGACCGGCCCCCTCGGGCCACCACGTGGAAGGATGGAATCATGCCGGAGATGCCCGAAGTCCAGGGCCTCGTCGACTTCCTCGGTGGACGGACGACGGGCCTGACGATCACGCGGGTCACCGTCGCGGCGTTCGCCGCCCTGAAGACCTACGATCCCCCGGTGGACTCCCTCGTCGGCGCCACGATCACCGCGACCGCGCGCCACGGCAAGTTCATCGACCTGGCCACCACGACGACGGATGCCGCACCCCACCTGATCTTCCACCTCGCCAAGGCCGGGTGGCTGAGGTGGTACGAGGAGCTTCCTGCGACGATCATCCGTCCGGGCAGGACGCCGATCGCACTGCGGGTCGCGCTCTCGGATGGGTCGGGATTCGATCTCACCGAGGCGGGCACGAAGAAGTCTCTCGCCGTGTACGTGGTCAACGATCCGCGGGACGTGCCCGGCATCGCGCGGCTCGGCCCCGATCCGCTCGATCCGACGTTCACGCGGGACACCCTCGCCGGACTGATCGAGGGCCGGCGCACGCAGATCAAGGGTGTGCTGCGCGACCAGTCGATCCTCGCCGGCGTCGGCAACGCGTACTCGGATGAGATCCTGCACGACGCCCGGATGTCGCCGTACGCGCTCGCCGCCAGCCTGACTCCCGAAGACATCGACAGCCTCTACGCCGCGATGACCCGCACGCTCGCCGAGGCGGTGGCCGCGGCATCCGGCAAGCCGCCCGCCGAGCTCAAGGACGCGAAACGTCGCGGCATGCAGGTCCATGGCCGCCGCGGCGAGACCTGCCCGGTGTGCGGCGACACCGTGCGGAGCGTCTTCTTCGCCGACAACTCGCTCGAGTACTGCGCCACCTGCCAGACCGGCGGGAAGATCCTCGCCGACCGGCGGCTGTCGCGGCTGCTGAAGTAGAGCTCAGGACAGCGCGGTCACGTCCTCGTCGACCCAGTCCAGGGACTTCGTCACGGCCTTGCGCCACAGCCGCACGCGACGGTCGGCCTCCTCGACGGGCATCGCCGGCTCCCACCGCCTGCCCTCGCGCCAGTGACTGCGCAGGGCGTCGCGATCCGGCCACACGCCCGTCGCGAGCCCGGCCGCGTACGCGGCGCCGAGCGCGGTGGTCTCGATGATCGCGGGCCGCACCACCGGGATCCCGAGGATGTCGGCCTGGAACTGCATCATGAGGTCATCCCGCGAGCCGCCGCCGTCCACGCGCAGCTCGGTCAGTTCCCGCCCGGTGTCGGCGACGATCGCGTCGATGACGTCCCGCGACTGGAACGCCGCCGCCTCGATGGCCGCCCGGGCGATGTGCGCCTTGTTCACGTACCGGGTGAGTCCGACCAGCGCACCGCGGGCGTCCGGTCGCCAGTAGGGAGCGAACAGCCCCGAGAACGCCGGGACGAAGTACGCGCCCCCACTGTCGTCCACCGTCGAGGCGAGCCGTGCCACTTCGGGAGCAGAGCTGATGATGCCGAGGTTGTCGCGCAGCCACTGCACGAGGGACCCGGTCACGGCGATCGAGCCCTCCAGTGCATACGATGCCGGTTCGTCCCCGCACCGGTACGCGACCGTCGTGACCAGGCCATGCGTGGACCGTACGATCTCGGTGCCGGTGTTCACCAGCAGGAAGTTGCCGGTCCCGTACGTGTTCTTGGACTGCCCGGGGTCGAAGGCCGCCTGCCCGAACGTCGCTGCCTGCTGGTCGCCCAGGATCCCGGCGATCGGGATGCCGCGCGCCGCGGGCGGTTCGCGCACCTCGCCGATCACGCCCGACGACGGCACGATCTCGGGCAGCATCGAACGGGGGATGCCGAACACCGCCAGCAGATCGTCCGACCAGTCGAGGGTGGCCAGGTCCATGAGCAGCGTGCGGCTGGCGTTGGTGACGTCCGTGACGTGGATGCCGCCGCGCGTGTCGCCGGTCAGGTTCCAGATCAGCCACGTGTCGGGTGTGCCGAACAGCAGGTGGCCGGCCTCGGCATCCGCCCGTGCGCCGGGAACGGAATCGAGGATCCAGGCGATCTTCGACGCCGAGAAATACGTCGCCAGGGGCAGCCCGGTGCGCTCGGCGAACCGGTCGGTGCCGCCCTCGGCCGCAAGCCGATCGATGAGCGGCTGCGTGCGGGTGTCCTGCCACACGATCGCGTTCGCGACGGGGTGCCCGGTGCGGCGGTCCCAGACGATCGCGGTCTCACGCTGATTGGTGATGCCCACACCCGCGACGTCGCGCGGCGAGAGGCCGGCCTCATCGAGAGCGGCGGCGATCACCCACTGCGTGTTGGTCCAGATCTCGATCGGGTCGTGCTCGACCCAGCCCGGTCGGGGGAAGATCTGCTCGTGCTCGCGCTGGGCGACCGCGACGATCCCGCCCTGCTCGTCGAACACGATGGCACGCGTCGAGGTGGTTCCCTGGTCCAGCGCCAGCACATGATCCGACACGAGCTCTCCTTCGAGTCCCTGCGCGGCCCGAGACGCCGCGCCGGCGCGCAGGGCCGGCTCCGGTCAGGCTATCGCGACGCGGAGGACCCGGCGGATGCCGCATCCGACCAGGTCGGGTCGGCCGCGTGCACCTGCGCGAGCGCGCGGGTGGTCTCCGCCCGGCGCTGCGCGGCATCCCACCCGAGGAGGGCTCCGATCGCCTCCGCGACCTCGGCGGCCGACTCCGCGGTCACCGCGCCGATGAAGGCCAGGCTGGTCCGGCGCAGCAGCACGTCATCGAGGTGCACGACGCCCTCGGTGCGGACCAGGTGGCGCAGTTCGGCCGTGCTGAAGTCGGGCAGAGTCACCAGCGGCCGGTCATCCGGATCCTTCGCGATCGCCGCGATGACCTCGGCAGCGGTGGTGCCGTAGCGGTCCAGCAGGGTCGCGACGCGTCCGAGCGCGAGGTCCCCGCGGTGCGCGTCGATCCATCGCCTGCGGGCGCGCTCGGTGGTGGGGTAGCCGAGGCCGCCGCCGATCGGCACTCCCTTGGTCGAGCTGCGTCGCGGGCGGGCGAGGAGTCCGAGAACGTGGTCGGCGAGGTTCTCGGCGGACGCGCGGAACGTCGTCCACTTGCCGCCGACGAGGCTGAGGACGGTCGCGCTCGCGGGACCGGCGAGCGGCGCCGACTCGATGCGATAGTCCCGCGAGACGAAACCGGGCGCCAGTTCGCCATGCCCGGGAAGCGGGCGGACGCCCGCGAAGCGGTACACGATCCGGCTGCGATCCACCGCGATGCCCGGAAGGACGTAGGCGACCAGGTCGAGGAAGTAGTCGACCTCGGCCTCGGTGCACACGATCGGGTCGCGCATGTCGTGCTCGAGGTCGGTGGTTCCCACGAGCACACGGCCCTTGAGCGGGTAGATGAGGACGATCCTGCCGTCCTTGTGCTCGAAGAACAGCTCGCGCCCGCCCGTCGCCGCGAGCAGCTCGGGGTGATCCAGCACGATGTGCGAGCCCTTCGTGCCGCCCATGTACTCGGTGGGGTCGCCGAGCGCGAAGTTGGTGACGTCGGTCCAAGGCCCCGACGCGTTCACGATGACGGATGCCGCGAACCGAAGCTCCGTGCCGCTCTGCTCGTCGCGGAGCACGACCCGCCCGTCGTCCACGCCGACGGCGGCGGTGTAGTTGGCCGCGCGCGCCGCGTCTCCCCCCGCTTTCAGACCGTCGCGCAGCACGTCGATCGCCAGGCGCTCCGGATCGTGCAGCGACGCATCCCAGTACGTTGCGGTGTACTTGACCCCGGCGTTCAGATGCGGCAGCTGCTGCAGCGACCTGCGTCGTCCGTGGAACTCGTGGCGGGGCACCCGCCCGCCCCCGCGCGAGAAGGAGTCGTAGATGACCAGGCCGATCTTGATCAGGGCCGCCCCGCGCTCGCGGTGCTTGCCCCCGCCGTGGCGGAGGAAGCGCAGCGGCGCCGTCAGCACTCCGGAGAACGTCGAGAAGATGGGGATCGTCGTCTGCAGCGGGCGCACATAGTGCGGGGCGATCTTGAGCAGGCCGTTGCGTTCGGTCACTGCCTCGTGCACGAGCCGGAACTCGCCGTTCTCGAGGTAGCGGATCCCGCCGTGGATCATGTGCGAGGAGGCCGCCGAGGCGCCGCTGACGAAGTCCGCCCGCTCCACCAGGGCGACATCGACGCCCTGCATCGCGAGGTCCCGGAACGTCGCCAGGCCGTTGATTCCTCCTCCGACGACGAGCACGTCCGCGTACGGGCGCGCGGCGAGCGCTTCGAAGCCCGCCTGTGCGTCTGTCATCGTGTCCCCCGTGCTTTCTGCCCGCTCCAGCCCTTCGACCTGGCGGGCCCGGACCCCCGTTCGCGCTGTCGCGCGGCCCCTCCAGGCTACGTGGCGGCAGCGGCTCGGGCTCCGCCCACGCGACCACATGCAGGGTTCATTCAGCCGGTGTTCACCGACTCGGGCTCCATGCGGGCACATGGAATGAATCCGGCCGCGGCGCGTTGACTAGACTCAAGTGCAGATACGTGCTCCGGGGTCGGTGGGAATCCGAACCGGCGGTGACAGTCCGCGAGCCGAGGCAACAGCATCCGATCCGGGTGCCGCCGAGGCTGATCCGGTGGAATTCCGGGACCGACGGTGATGCAGCAGAAATGCTGCGAGTCCGGATGGGAGGCAGCACGAGCGGTGCGTGCGCGCCGCCGTTCGCCATTCCCGGAGCCTGAAGACAAAGGATTCGGATGCCGGTGAACGCTGCGGAGCGCGACGCCATGGTGCGTGCGCTCGAGCTCGCCCGGAACGGCCCCCGCGGCGTGAACCCGCAGGTCGGCGCCGTCATCCTCTCCCCCGAGGGGAACCTGCTGGCCGAGGGCTGGCACCGCGGCGCCGGGACCGTGCACGCCGAGGTCGACGCGCTCTCGCAGCTCGCTGAGGGTGCGGCCGGCGGAGCCACCGCGGTGGTGACGCTGGAACCGTGCAACCACACCGGCCGCACCGGTCCGTGTGCTGTCGCGCTGATCGAGGCCGGGGTATCCCGCGTGATCTACGCGGTGCCCGATCCGAACCCCGAATCGACCGGTGGTGCGCAGCGGCTGCGCGAAGCCGGCGTGTCCGTCGAATCCGGCGTGATGACGGACGAGGGAACCGACCTGCTCGCCGCCTGGCTCACCGTGCAGCGGCTCGGTCGACCCCACGTCACCGTGAAGTGGGCCCAGAGCCTGGACGGACGGGCCGCGGCATCCGACGGCACCAGCCAGTGGATCACCGGACCCGATGCGCGGGCCGACGTGCACCGCCGCCGCGCGGAGGCCGATGCGATCGTCGTGGGCACCGGCACCGTTCTGGCCGATGACCCCGCGCTGACCGCGCGCCGCTCCGACGGCACACTGTACGAGAACCAGCCGATCCCCGTCGTACTCGGCGATCGCCGGGTGCCCGAGGACGCCGCGCTGCGTCGGCACCCGCGGCAACTCGTCCACCGATCGGGCGACGACCTGCCCGCGGTGCTGGCCGAACTGCGCGCGCTCGGCGCGCAACGCGTCTTCGTCGAAGGCGGCCCCACCATCGCGAGCGCGTTCCTGCGCGAAGGCCTCGTCGATGAGGTGCTCGCCTACGTTGCGCCGACCCTCATCGGCTACGGCGCCGATGGCACCGACCACCCCGCGCTCGGTCGCCTCGGCGTCGACACGATTTCGCAGCAGCGACGCCTCGCCGTGTCCGCCGTGCAGGCGCTCGGTGAAGACCTGCTGATCACCGCACACCCCGCCACCGAAGGAGACCTCTGATGTTCACCGGAATCGTCGAAGAGATCGGCGCCGTCACCGCCGTCGACCCGTCCGGGGACGGCGTGCGGCTGCGAGTGCGTGCGCCGAAGGCGGTGTCCGATGCCGCGCACGGCGACTCCATCTCGGTCAGCGGCGTGTGCCTCACGGTCGTCGATCGTGGCGAGGATTGGTTCACCGCGGACGTGATGAGGCAGACCCTGGACATGTCCACTCTCGCCGGGGTCGCGGCCGGCCGGCCGGTCAACCTGGAGCGGGCCACCGCCGCGCACGGGCGGCTGGGCGGGCACATCGTGCAGGGCCACATCGACGGTACCGGGGACCTTCTCGAGATCCGCCCCGGCGCCCAGTGGCGGGTGCTGCGGGTAGGACTGCCCGCCGCCCTGGCACCGTTGGTCGTCGACAAGGGCTCCATCTCGGTCGACGGCGTCTCGCTGACGGTGAGCGCGGTCAGTCCCGCCGACGCCGACGTGCACTGGTTCGAGGTCTCCCTCATTCCCGAGACGCTCGAGGCGACGACCCTCGGCTCCCGCGCGGTCGGCGACCGCGTCAACCTCGAGACCGACATCCTGGCCCGCCACGTGCAGCGCCTCCTCGCCTTCACCCCGACCCCGTCCGCGGCCCACGCCGTGACGGTCGACACACCCGCGGCCCCTGCCGCCCAGACAGAAGGAGGCTCCCGATGAGCCTTTCCCCCATCTCCGCCGCCCTCGAGGCGCTCCGGGCAGGACGCCCCGTGATCGTCGCCGACGACGAGAACCGCGAGAACGAAGGCGACGTCGTGCTGTCGGCCGAGCTGGCGACCCCCGAGTGGATCGCGTGGACGGTCCGCTGGTCGAGCGGGTTCATCTGCGCGCCGATGCCCGGCGAGTGGGCCGACCGGCTCGATCTGCCCCCCATGGTCGAGGTGAACGAAGACGCCCGCGGAACCGCCTATACGGTCAGTGTGGATGCCGCGGACCGCGTCTCGACGGGCATCTCCGCATCTGACCGCGCCCACACCCTCAACGTCCTCGCCAACCCGGAGTCCACGCCGACCAGCGTGATCCGTCCGGGCCACATCCTGCCGCTGCGCGCGGTGGACGGCGGGGTGCGCGAACGCGGGGGACACACCGAAGCCGCGGTCGAGCTGATGCGCCTCGCGGGTCTGAAGCCCGTGGGTGCGATCGCGGAGGTCGTGGCCGAGGACGGCTCGATGATGCGGCTGCCGGGTCTCATCGAACTCGGCGAGCGCGACGGCGTGCCGGTGATCACGATCGAGCAGCTGATCGCCCACCTCGACGAGCACCACCCCGTCCCGGTGACCGCCCACTCCCCCCATCGCCGCCGCGTCAGCCTCCGCGCGGAGGCCAACGTGCCGACCGCACATGGCGGCTTCCGCTTCCTCGCGTACAAGGACCGCATCACCGGCACCGACCACCTCGCGGTCGTCTCGGGCGATCTGTCCGAAGACGCCCCGCTGGTGCGGGTGCATTCGGAGTGCCTGACCGGTGAGGCCTTCGGCTCGCTCAAGTGCGAGTGCGGCCCGCAGCTGGATGCGGCGCTCGACTCGATCGAGCAGGACGGCGGCATCGTCATCTACATGCGCGGTCACGAGGGTCGCGGCATCGGGCTGATCAACAAGCTCCGCGCATACAGCCTGCAGGAGCGCGGGCTCGACACCGTCGACGCGAACCTGGCTCTCGGGCTGCCCGCCGACGCGCGCGACTACGCCGCGGCGGCCGGCATCCTGGCCGATCTGGGTGTGGAGAAGGTGCGCCTGCTCACCAACAACACCGACAAGGTCATGCAGCTGCGCGAGCTCGGGCTCGAGATCATCGAGCAGGTTCCGCTGCTGGTGGGCGTCGGGCCGAACAACCACCAGTACCTGTCCACCAAGCGCGACCGCATGGGCCACCTGATCGCCGAGGACGACCTGACCGACGCGCTCGCACAGATGCACGAGCTCGGCTCGACCCCGCACGGGACCGGCGCATGAGCGGCAAGGGAGCGCCGATCGTCGGCGGCAGCGACGCCACGACCCTGAACGTGGTCGTCGTCGCAGGAACCTGGCACCGCGTCATCAGCGACGGCTTGATCGCCGGCGCGGAGCGCGCCCTGCAGGCGGCGGGCGCGTCGTGGCAGCTCGTGCGCGTCCCCGGATCGTTCGAGCTCGCGGTCGTCGCGCAGGCGGCCTTCGCTGCCGGCGCGGACGCGGTCGTGGCCCTCGGCGTCATCATCCGCGGCGGCACCCCGCACTTCGAGTACGTGTCGGCCGCGACCACCGACGGCCTCACCCGCGTCGCGCTGGATGCCGGCAGGCCGATCGGATTCGGCGTGCTGACCCTGGATGACGAGCAGCAGGGCCTGGATCGCGCTGGTCTGCCGGGCTCTTCCGAGGACAAGGGCGCCGAGGCGGCGGATGCGGCCGTCCGAACGGCGCTGGTCCTGCGGGAGCTGCGCGCCTGACGCCGTTCCCGCTGCGCGCTTGCTGAGGCACGCCTTGCTGGTGGATCGCCGGTACGGGGAATAGCGTTGGCGGCATGGACGCTCTCGAAATCCTTCGCCAGGTCGTCGTGCTCGTGCATCTGAGCGGCTTCGCGCTGCTGTTCGGCGCGTGGGCGGTCGAAGTGTTCAACCGCCGGGTGCAGGTCACGTCGCTGATGAGCATCGGCCTTTCGATCTCCTTCGTCGCGGGGCTCATCCTCGCCGCGCCGTGGGGCATCCCGTACGAGCTGAACTACGTGAAGATCGTCGTCAAGCTCGTCGTGCTGCTGGTCATCGGCGCCCTGCTCGGCGTCGGATCCTCCCGTCAGCGCAAGGGCGGCACCGTGCCGCCCGCCGTGTTCTGGCTGGTCGGCATCCTGACCCTTCTGAACGCAGCGATCGCGCTGCTGTGGCGCTGACGCGGGAGCACTCATGACCAGCACCGCCGCCGCACCGATAGCCCCCGCCAACCCGCGTTCGCGCGTGATCGCCGCCAGCCTGGTGGGCACGACGATCGAGTTCTACGACTTCTACGTCTATGCCACGGCCGCCGTCCTGGTCTTTCCGATCCTGTTCTTCCCGACCGGGAACGACACCACCGCCCTGCTCGCGTCGTTCGGCGTGTTCGGTGCGGCGATGATCGCGCGGCCGGTCGGAGCCGTGATCTTCGGTCACTTCGGCGACCGATTCGGCCGCAAGGCGACCCTCGTCGCCTCGCTGCTCACGATGGGGATCGCGACGTTCCTGATCGGCTGTCTTCCGACCTTCGACGCGATCGGGTGGTGGGCCGCGCTCCTGCTGCTGATCCTGCGCCTGACGCAGGGCTTCGCGCTCGGCGGCGAGTGGTCCGGCGCGGCGCTGGTGGCCACCGAGAACGCGCCGGCCGGCAAACGGGCCTGGTACGGGACCTTCCCGCAGCTCGGCGCGCCGCTCGGCTTCATCATCGCCAACACGGTGTTCCTTGCCATCAACTGGCTGCTGCCGCATCCGGAGGGCGCCGGGCAGCGCTCCGAGGCGTTCCTGGCGTGGGGATGGCGCGTGCCGTTCCTCTTCTCCGCCGTGATGGTCATCATCGGCCTGTGGGTACGGCTGCGCCTGGTCGAGTCCGAAACGTTCGTCAAGGCGGAGGAGAAGGGCGTCATCCGCCGGTTCCCGCTCGGCGCCGTGCTGCGCCACCACTGGAAGCACCTGATCCTCGGCACCTTCATCATGCTGGCGACCTACGTGCTGTTCTACCTGATGACCAACTTCACGCTCTCGTACGGTACGAAGCCTGCCGACTTGAGCACCGCATCCGCAGCCGCCGAGGCGGCCGCGCAGGCTGCCGGGCAACCGTTCGATGCGGTCGCGTTCGCTGCCCAGTTCTATCCCGGACTGGGCTTCGGCTACACCGACTTCGTCCTGATGCAGATCATCGGTGTGATCTTCTTCGGCATCTTCACCCTGCTGTCCGGACCCATCGCCGACAGCATCGGCCGCCGCACGCTGCTCATCTGGGTCACCTGCGGCATCATCGTCTTCGGACTGCTGTTCAACGTGTTCCTGCTCCCCCAGGCAGACCCCAAGTTCACCGGCGCGCTGGTGCAGGCGTTCCTCGTCTTCGGGTTCGTGCTGATGGGAACCAGCTTCGGGCCGATGGGGGCGGTGCTGCCTGAGCTGTTCCCGACGAACGTCCGCTATTCCGGCTCGGCGATCGCGTACAACGTCTCGTCGATCCTCGGGGCCGCCCTCGCCCCGATCGTCGCGGTCGCGCTGTGGGCCGCCGCCGGCGGGAGCCCTTGGCTGGTGGGCCTCTACCTGTCCGGGATGTCGGTGTTGACGCTTGTGGCGCTGTTCCTGTCACCCGAGACCAAGGACATCGACTACGACGAAGATCTGGGCCTGGGCGTCACCGGATCGCTGTAACCCCGATCAGTCGAGGGAGAGCGCGTGAGGTCCCTTCGTCGTTGCGGGCGGCACGCGGTGCCCGGCCTCGCCGAGCGCGTTGCGGCAGCGACGCAGGTACTCCGCGAACTGCGCGCGCTCCTGCTCGGACAGATCCGAGACGAGCAGCTCCTCGAGCTCATCCACGCGCGGAGCGAGCCCGGCGACCGCGTCCGCGCCGCTCTCGGTGAGGTAGAGCAGAATGCGTCGGCCATGCTGCGGATCCCGCTCCCGACGCACCAGACCGGCCTCCAGCAGCGGGTCCATCGTCGCGGCCATCGTCTGGGCGCGCACGAACGACCGACGGGCGAGCTCTGAGCTCGTGATGCCGGGACGCCGTGCGAGCACGGTCATCGCCGTGTACTGCGCCGCCGTCATGCCCGCGCTCGCGCACGCTTCGAAGAAGCGCGGCCTCAGCGCGAGGTCGAGCTGCTTGATGACATAGATGAGATTTCCCTGCCGTTCCATACTGACCCTCTCCCCAGTGCGGTTCAGGCTAACGCAGGCGAGGTGACAAGTGGTTTAGTTTCAGGTAACCTGAATCTATCGCGGTACGAACGTGCCGGCGAAGCAACGTGTTCGAAGGAGAATGCCCATGCAGGAGGCCGTCGCACTCTCGACTGCCATCGAGGATCTCGCCGCTCTGCGGGGCACGGCTTTCGGGCCGTCGTCGTGGCGAGAGATCACCCAGGACGAGGTCGATCTGTTCGCCCGGGTATCCGGGGATCACAACCCCATCCACCTGGACGCGGAGTACGCCGCATCCACGCCGTTCGGCACACGCATCGCACACGGACTGCTCACGCTCAGTCTTGTGGTGCCGCTCATGGCCGAGGTGTTCGAGGTCACCGGTGCCGGCATGGGCATCAACTACGGACTGAACAAGGTGCGCTTCCCCGCACCGGTGCCCGTCGGCTCCCGCATCCGCGTGCACGGCGAGGTCTCCACGGTCACCGAGGTCAACGGTGGCTGGCAGATCGAGGTGCCGGTAACCTTCGAGATCGAGAATTCCGTGAAACCCGCCTGCGTCGCCGAGTTCGTGCTGAGGTACTACCGATGAGCGAGACCACCCAGACCGAGATCCGCCTCGACGGTCGCGTCGCGATCGTCACCGGCAGCGGCCGCAGTCTCGGCCGCGCGTACGCCGAGGCCCTGGCGGCGGCAGGTGCCGCCGTGGTGGTCAACGACGTCGACCCGACCACGGCCGCCGAGACCGTCGCCTCGATCACCGACGCCGGCGGCCGTGCCGTCGCCGTCATCGCCCCCGTGGGTCCCGCGTCGACCGCAGACGCCCTGGTGGATGCCGCGCTGTCGAATTTCGGCCGGCTCGACATCCTCGTCGCCAACGCCGGGGTGCTCCGCGACCGCGTGCTGTGGAAGATGGGCGATGACGACTTCGACGCCGTCGTGGACACACACCTGCGCGGCACCTTCACGTGCGGCCGCGCCGCCGCGATCGCGATGCGCGCACAGGCCGAAGGCGGGCGGATCATCCTCATCGGGTCGCCCGCCGGCCAGTACGGAAGCTTCGGCCAGACCAACTACGCGGCGGTGAAGGCCGGACTGGTCGCCATGGCACGCACCTGGTCGCTCGAGCTCGGCCGCGCCGGCATCACCGCGAACGCCGTCATTCCGACCGCCCTGTCGCCGATGACCGCGACGATCCCCGCCTACACGGCCGTGTACGAGGACTTCGTCGCCGGCAATCCGATCCCGACCGAGTACCGCCGCGATCACGCCCTCGGCTCCCCCGAGGACGTCGCGCCGCTGATCGTGTGGCTCGCATCGGAGCTCTCGGCAGAGGTCACCGGGCAGGCCATCGGCATCGGTGGCGACCGGATCACGCTCTATTCCCACCCGGCCTCGCTGCGGACGGTCGATTCCGACGGGGGCTGGAGCGCCGCCGGCATCGATGCCGCCTGGCGTTCGGAGCTGGCCGACCTCGCCCAGCCTTCCGGTCCGCCGTCGCGGGACTGAGGCCACGAGATGAAGGGTCACTACAGCGACGTATGGCAGGCCGTGGCGAGCGCGTTGCCGGATCGACCGGCGATCACCACCCGCGAGGCCACGCTGACCTACCGGGAGTTCGCCCGGGCCGCCGGCGCGTTCGCCACGCGGCTCCAGGATGCCGGGATACGCCCGGGCGACGCGGTCGCGATTCTGATGTACAACCGCCCGGAGTACCTCGTCGCGCTGTTCGCCTGCTTCGCGACCGGCATCGCGCCGGTGCCCATCAACTACCGTTACCGCCCGACCGAGGTGGCCGAGCTGCTTCAGGACTCGCAGGCGGCGGCGCTGCTGTTCCCGACCTCGCTCGCCGATGTCGTGACCGCGGCGGTCGCCGAGGCCGCGAGCATGCCTCTGCTGATCCAGGTCGATGACGGTGGCGGACCGGTCGAGGGCGCCTTGGACTACTCCGAGATCATCGCCGGGGGCGGCCGACTGCCCGCGACGCCGCCCGCGGACGGCGAGCTGCGTCTGTACACCGGGGGAACGACCGGCCGGCCGCGCGCCGTGGTGTGGGGCACGCAGGACATCCTCGAGGTGCAGCTGTACTCGATCTACGCGTCCTCCGGGTTGCAGACACCCCAGACGATGGCCGATGTCGTGCGGATCGCGGCGGACCCGGAGACGCCGAGAGTAGCGACCCTTCCGCTCGCCCCGTTCATGCACGGCACCGCGCTGTTCACGTCGATGAACACGCTCGTGCTGGGCGGCACCGTGATCATCAATGCATCGCCGCGGCTGGACGCCGACGAGGCGGTTCGTCTCGCGATCGACAAGGGCGCCACCCGGGTGATCGTCGCCGGGGACGCGGTGGCGCTTCCCCTCGTCGAAGCCGCGGAGCGGGCGGGCATTGCGCGACTCGGCAAGGTCGATTCGATCATCAGCTCGGGGATGCGGTTCAGCGACGCGACCAAGGGGCGACTGCACCTGCTCGGCGACATCTCGATCATCGATCTCCTCGCCTCCACCGAGGGCGGCCCGTTCGCCGTCAGCGTGACGGCGCGCCCCGAGGATCTCCCGGGTCACCTGCGGATGCTTCCGGGTGCGGTCGTTCTCGACGAGGAGCTGCGCGAGGTGCAGGGCACCGTCGGCGCCCGCGGCATCCTGGCCTTCCGCGGAACGCTTCCCAAGGGCTACTTCGGCGACGAAGTGAAGTCCCGTGCCACCTTCCCGGAGATCGGGGGCGTTCGTCACGTGATGCCCGGCGACTGGGTCGAGGTGCTCGAGGACAACTGCGTCGAACTGCTCGGTCGCGGCAGCTCGGTGGTCAACACCGGCGGCGAGAAGGTCTACCCCGTCGAAGTCGAGGATGCGCTGCTGGCGCACCCTTCCGTCGCGGACGCCATCGTGTTCGGACTCCCGGACGCGCGGTTCGGCGAAGCGCTGACGGCCATCGTGGTGCCCACCGAGGGGGCCGTCGTCACCGAGGCGGACCTGCGCGCGCACGTCGAGCCGCTGCTCGCCGGCTACAAGAAGCCGCGGCGGATTCTGGTGCGCCCGAGTCTCGAGCGCAGTCCCCACGGCAAGATCGACATGGCCCGGCTGAAGGAAGACGCTGCTCAAGAGCTGGCCGCCCAGGCGAAGTAGCGGCAGTGTTCCGCTCGCATTCCTGAGCTGAGCACCGCAAGGGAGTGTGCCCCGTCCGATCCCTCGGGCGGGGCACATCCGTGCGTGGTCTGCGCAGACGGTCCGCGTCAACCTCAGTTGACATGTTCTCGATACGTCAACTATGGTTGACGGATGCCGCGGACGCGGCATCCGGAATCCGAAGGACGAAGCGTATGAGCGGCGACGAGATCCGGACCCTCATCGGGTCGGTGCCCGAGGGTGCGCCGATCGCCGAGCTGCACCGGCTCGCCGGGGTGCGACAGGAGATCGCTCGCGCCGAGGAGGTCCAAGTGCGCCGCGCGCGCAACCTCGGATACTCCTGGCAGGCGATCGCCGCCGCCCTGGGCGTGAGCCGGCAGGCCGTCCACAAGAAGTACGGTCGTAAGTGACCCCGAGGAACCAGAGGTAGAACTGTGTCCGTAGAACGCACCGAGGATGTGGAGCGCGTCCTGTCCGATGCCGGCGCGGAGCCGGTCGAGGCGGCACCCGCTGCGACCGGGCGTCGCCGCGGTCAGAAGGTTCCTGAGGGCCCGCGCGCGACCTTCGGCCAGCTCCTGCCGTTCATCTTCGAGCACAAGCGCGTGCTCGTGCTGGTCGCCGTGCTCAGCGTGCTGGGCGCGATCGCGACCCTCGCCCAGCCGCTGCTGGTCGGCCAGGTCATCGAGCGCGTGCAGAACGAGGATCCGCTCGGTTCGCTCGTGTGGGTGCTCATCGCTCTGGTCATCGTGTCGTCCGTGATCTCGGGCTACCAGCACTTCCTGTTGCAGCGGACCGGTACCGCCGTCGTCTATTCGAGTCGGCGCAGGCTGATCTCGCGCATCCTGCACCTGCCGATCAGCGAGTTCGACGCCCGACGCACCGGCGACCTGGTCTCGCGCGTCGGCACCGACACCACGCTGCTGTACGCGGTGCTCACCCAGGGCCTCGCGGATGCCGTGGGCAACGCGCTCATCTTCGTCGGCGCGTTGATCGCGATGGCGATCATCGACCCGATCCTGCTGCTGCTGATCGTCGTGGTGATCGGCGTCTCGGTCGTCGTCGTGGTGCTGCTGAGCGGCAGGATCCGCACAGCATCCACCGAGCAGCAGGCCAAGGTCGGCGAGCTCGCATCCGCTGTCGAGCGCGCGGTCGGCTCGATCCGCACCGTGCGCGCCGCCGGGGCGACGGAGCGTGAGGTGGCGTCGGTCTCATCGCTCGCGACGGATGCCTACGCCGTCGGCGTGCGCATCGCGAAGGTCTCGGCGCTGGTGGTGCCGGTCGCCGGCATCGCTCTGCAGGTGTCGCTTCTCGCCGTGCTCGGCGTCGGCGGATTCCGCGTCGCATCGGGCGCGATCAGCATCGCCAGCCTCGTGACGTTCATCATCTTCCTGTTCCTGCTCATCGCCCCGCTCGGGTCGACGTTCGGAGCGATCACCTCGGTGAACCAGGCGCTGGGCGCCCTCGGGCGCATCCAGGAGGTCCTCGACCTGCCCACCGAGGAGCAGGGCGACGCAGCAGCCGCGTCCGCCCTGCGATCCGCAGAGGAGCGCGAGGGAGCGGTCGCGAGGACCGACGCCTCGGCGTCGGTCGCGATCGCGTTCCGCGACGTGCGGTTCCGGTATCCGGATGCCGTCGTCGCGGCCCGCGAGGCGGCGACAGCGGAGGCGCGTGCCGTGCTGGAGCAGGTGCATCTGGAGCGCTCCGCAGCGGACACCGCCGGCGAGGAGAATCGCGACGTCCTGCGCGGCGTGACGTTCGCGGTGCCTCGTGGTTCGCGCGTCGCCCTGGTCGGGCCGAGCGGGGCGGGGAAGAGCACGGTGCTCTCGCTGATCGAGCGGTTCTACGATCCGACCGGCGGGGCGATCGAGCTCGACGGTCGCGACATCCGACTGCTCCCGCGGGAGGAGCTGCGCGCGCAGTTCGGCTACGTCGAGCAGGACGCCCCGACCTTGGCGGGAACGATCGCGGACAACCTGCGACTCGGTTCTCCCGACGCGTCCGACGCCGCCTGCGAGCGGGTGCTGCACGCCGTGAATCTGACCGAGGTGCTCGAGCGCAACCCGCTCGGCCTGCAGGCGCCGGTCGGCGAGGGCGGAGTGATGCTCTCGGGCGGCGAGCGTCAGCGGTTGGCGATCGCGCGGGCGCTGCTGGCCGCTCCGCCGATCCTGCTGCTGGACGAGTCGACCTCCTCGCTCGACGGCGTCAACGAGCAGCGGATGCGCGAGGCCATCGACGCGGTCGCGGCAGGGCGGACGCTCATTGTGATCGCGCACCGGCTCTCCACCGTGGTGGACAGCGACCTGATCGTCGTGCTGGATCGCGGTCAGGTCATCGGCCAGGGAACGCACTCCGAGCTCATCGCCTCGACACCGCTGTACCGGGATCTGGCCAAGCACCAGCTGCTGGTCTAGCGCCCCGGCTCCTCTTCCGCTCCGAATCGCCCTTCGCTCCCGAGCACCCCTTCGCTCGCCTGTCACAACACGCCCGGTGACGCGACAGTTTGCGACAGCCGAACCAAAAGGGCCCGTGACCCCGGCCGCTCGCCTGTCGCTACACGCCGGGCGGCGCGACCGTTCGCGACTGCGGAACCCAAGGCACCCGCAACCCCAGGGGCCCCCGCAACCCCGGCCGCTCGGCTGTCACAACACGCTCGGTGACGCGACAGTTCGCGACTGCGGAACCCAAGGCACCCGCAACCCCAAGGGCACCCGCAACCCCGGCCGCTCGGCTGTCACAACACGCCGGGCGACGCGACCGTTCGCGACAGCGGAACCCAAGGGGCCCGCGACCCCGGCCGCTCGCCTGTCACAACACGCCGGGCGACGCGACAGTTTGCGACAGGGGACCTGAAGGGGTTCCCGCAACCCAAGGCACCCGCAACCCCGGCCGCTCGCCTGTCACGACACGCCGGGCGGTGCGACCGTTTGCGACAGGGGAGCCCAAGGGGTTCCCGCAATCCAGGGAATCGCACCCCCGGGGTACCCGCAACCGCGGGCGCGAAAGGATCAGGCGCGCTGCAGGCGGTACCGCAGTGCGGACAGCTCGGCCTGCAGCGGTGCGGGGATGCGACCGCCGAAGGTGCCGTAGAACTCCTCGGTCAGGTCGGCCTCGCGCAGCCACGAGGCGGGGTCGATCGCGAACAGCGCTTCGAGGTCCTCCTGGGGCACGTCGATGCCGTCGAGGTTCAGGTCCTCGGTGCGCGGCAGGCGCCCGATGGGGCTGTCGACCGCGGAAACGGAACCGTCGATGCGACGGATGATCCAGTCGATGACACGCGAGTTGTCGCCGAAGCCGGGCCACAGGAAACGACCGTCCGAGCCCTTGCGGAACCAGTTGACCTGGAAGATCCGGGGCGCGCGGTCGAACCGCAGCTTCTGGCCGACCTTCAGCCAGTGCCCGAAGTAGTCGGCCATGTTGTAGCCGCAGAAGGGCAGCATGGCGAACGGGTCGCGGCGCAGCTCGCCGACGGTCCCCTCGGCGGCGGCGGTGCGCTCAGAGGAGATGTTCGAGCCCATGAACACGCCGTGAGTCCAGTCGGTGGCCTCGACCACCAGCGGAATGTTCGTCGCCCGACGGCCGCCGAACAGGATCGCGTCGAGCGGGACACCCTCCGGGGTCTCCCAGTCAGCGGCGATCTGCGGGCACTGACCCGCGCCCACGGTGAAGCGGGAGTTCGGATGCGCCGCGGGGCGTCCGGAATCCGGGGTCCACGCGTTGCCTTCCCAGTCGGTGAGCTGTGCGGGCGGCTCGTCCGTGAGCCCTTCCCACCAGACATCACCATCGGGGCGCAGCGCGACGTTCGTGAAGATGGTGTTGCCCCACAGCGTCTCGACCGCCGTGACATTGGTCGACTCGCCGGTTCCGGGCGCGACGCCGAAGAACCCGGACTCGGGGTTGATCGCCCACAGACGTCCGTCCTCGCCGGGGCGCAGCCAGGCGATGTCGTCGCCGAGGGTCTCGACGCGCCAACCGGGGATCGTCGGGCGCAGCATCGCGAGGTTGGTCTTGCCGCACGCGGACGGGAACGCCGCAGCGACGTGGTAAGCCCGCCCGGCGGGGTCGATGACGCGGATGAGGAGCATGTGCTCCGCGAGCCAGCCCTCGTCGCGGCCGATGACGGACGCGATCCGCAGCGCGAAGCACTTCTTCGCGAGGATGGCGTTGCCGCCGTACCCGGACCCGTACGACCAGACTTCGAGGGTCTCGGGGAAGTGGACGATGTACTTCTCGTCGTTGCAGGGCCACGCAACGTCCTGCTCACCCGGCGCAAGCGGGGCGCCGACGGAGTGGACCGTCTTGACCCAGTGCTTGCCCTTCGCGATCTGGTGGAGGACGTCGGTGCCGACGCGGGTCATGATGCCGATGGAGGTCACCGCGTAGGCGCTGTCGGTGACCTGCACGCCGATGTGCGAGAGCGGACCGCCGACGGGGCCCATCGAGAACGGGACGACGTACATGGTGCGTCCGCGCATGCTGCCGGCGAAGATGCCCCGCAACGTGTCGCGGATCTCGGCGGGCTGGATCCAGTTGTTGGTGGGGCCGGCGTCCTCTTCGCGCTCGGACGCGATGAACGTGCGGCCTTCGGTGCGGGCGACATCGCTCGGGTGCGAACGGGCGAGGTACGAGCCGGGACGCCACTCGGGGTTCAGCTTGATGATCTTGCCCTCGTCGACCATCTCGCGCAGCAGGGCGTCGTTCTCGGCACGCGAACCATCTACCCAGTGGATGCTGTCGGGCTGGGTCAGCGCGGCGATCTGGTCGACCCAGGCGATGAGGTCGGCCATGCCGGCGCCCGCGATCTCGGGCCGCTTGCCGAACTCCGCGCTCACCGGGGCAGGTCCGCGTGCGGTGCGCGGCGCGGGGCGGGTGAAGATGTCGGCCAGTGCCATGGTTACTCCTCTTCGATCGTCAGATCGGTGCTCTTCCTCTACTATGCGAGGTATCCCTAGGAGTTTCAGCTCTTATGCAGATCAAGAATGGCCATTCTTTCAGTATCATCAAGGAATGGCCCCCACCTCTCTGGAACTGTCCACGCTGGGCCACCGCATCCGGCACCAGCGCGTCTCGCAGCACCTGACGCTGGACGAGCTGGGCGAGCTGGTCGGGGTCGCGGGCAGCCAGCTGAGCCTGATCGAGAACGGCAAACGCGAACCGAAATTGTCGCTTCTTCAGGCGATCGCGACGGCGACGGGCGTCGAGGTGACCGACCTTCTCTCCACCGAGCCCCCGAACCGCCGCGCAGCGCTGGAGATCGAGCTGGCACGCGCGCAATCCAGCTCGATCTTCCGCCAGTTGGGCATTCCGGCCGTGAAGGTGACCAAGGGCATCCCGGATGAGACGATCGAGTCGATTCTCGGTCTGCACCGCGAGCTGCAGCGTCGCGAGCGCGAGGCCATCGCCACACCCGAGGAAGCCCGCCGCGCCAATACCGAACTGCGGCTGCGGATGCGCGAGGGCGACAACTACCTGCCCGAGATCGAACAGCTCGCGGAGAAGCAGCTCAAGGCCGCGGGACATGTGTCCGGCGCCCTCACCCACCGCACGGTGAGCATCATGGCCGAGCAGCTCGGCTTCGAGCTTCTCTACGTCAACGACCTCCCGCACTCGGCCCGTTCGGTCACCGACCTCGAGCACGGTCGCATCTATCTGCCGCCCGCGTCGATCCCGGGTGGCCACGGACTTCGGTCGATGGCACTGCAAGCGATGGCGCACCGGCTCCTCGGGCATCAGCGCCCCACCGATTACGCCGATTTCCTCGAGCAGCGCCTGGAGATCAACTACTTCGCAGCGTGCGCGCTCATGCCCGAGACCGCGTCCGTCGCCTTCCTCTCGCAGGCCAAGAAGGATCGCAACCTCGCCGTCGAGGACTTCCGCGACGCGTTCGGCGTCACCCACGAAGCCGCCGGGATGCGTCTGACGAACCTGCTCACCCGGCATCTCGGCATCCCCCTGCATTTCCTCCGCGCCGACGGTTCGGGTGCGATCTCGCGTGTGTACGAGAACGACGACCTGCCGCTCCCCCACGATGTGACCGGGTCCATCGAGGGACAGATCGTCTGCCGCAGATGGTCGGCCCGCGCAGCCTTCTCGGAGCACAACCGCACGACCGAGCACTACCAGTACACCGATACCCCGGCGGGGACGTTCTGGTGCTCGACCCAGACCGGATCGACCTCCGACGGGGAGTTCTCGATCACCGTCGGCGTCCCGTTCGACGACGCGAAGTGGTTCCGCGGGCGCGAGACGCAGAAGCGGGCGACCTCGACGTGCCCCGACGAATCGTGCTGCCGACGACCCCCGGCCGATCTCACCGCGCGCTGGCAGGGCAAAGCCTGGCCGAGCGCTCGCGTGCACATGCAGATGTTCTCCCCGTTGCCCCGCGGCGCGTTCCCCGGGGTGGATGACAACGAGGTCTACACGTTCCTGGACCGGCACGCGCAGGGCTGAGGTCAGTCTGCGGCGACCTCAGGGGTGACGGATGCCGCGCCCGCAGCACCGACGGGCACGACGCCGTCGGCTTCACCGGTGGCACGCCCGCCCGGCGGGCTCCACCGCAGCCAGGCGCGGACGTAGATGACCAGCGCCAGCACGAGTCCGGCCACCACCCACAGCACCACGAGATAGTCCACCCACGAACCGATCGGCGGCGACCCCGGCAGAAAGGTCCGCAGGGGGATGATGGCGAACAGCATCGCGGCCATCCAGCTCATCAGGGTCGCCTCGACCTTGTGGCTGCCGCGGTACGCGACGATCGCCACGGTCAGCGCGAGCACCGGCAGAACGGTCATCAGGGCCAGGAGGACCACCCCGAACGCGACCGTCGCCACCGATCGCGCCGCGGTGATCCGCACCTGGGACACCGGCTCGCCGTCGATGACGAGTTCCTCGGTGCCGCCGATCGCCTCCGATGAGAAGGTCCAGCCGGGCACGTGTGCCGATCCGCACAGCACCGTGGTCACCGCGCTCGGCTCGCCGTCGACGGTCTGCAGCGACAGGAACGCGACATCCACGCTGTGCGTGTCGAACGGCCATCGTTCGATGTACCCGTCCGTGATGAGCCGCAGCGATTGCGGCGACGGGATCTCGTCCGCGGCGAAGGTGAGCGCGCGGGGGCCGTCGTTGTCGGTGACCACCACCGTCAGCGGGTCGCTGAGCAGCCCGGTGTCCGCCGTTCCCACGGGACCGAACGACACGACGCTGAGGTTTGCGACGAGCCGGTCGGCGGGCGCGTCCACGGCCTCCGGGCGCAGAGACAGCAGCACCGCATCGGAGGGAGGCTCCTCGGTGCACCCCTGGATGGTGGCGAACCGGTCGTTGACCGCATACAGCGCGACGACGGCCACGTACACGATCAGGACCGCCACGAGCCCGAAGATCAGCCCGCGGCTGCGGCGCGGCGGTTTCGTCGACGGCGGATCAGGCGTCACGGGGACAGTGTGGCACGGGGCGGCTCACGCGGTGATGAAGGCCCGATATCGATCCAGGGCCGCCCCGATCTCGGCATCCGTCGCCGCGCCGGGCGCGAACAGTTCCGGAACCGGAGAATCCGTGTGGCGGCCGAGCGCGAGCGAGTGGGTCCAGACGCCGACGACCTGCCCGCGCGCGACGATGGTCGGCCGCACGATGCCGTTGATGGCAGGGCCGATGTGGGCGAGGAACTCGGACGCGCACACCGATGTGCGGTCGGCGTACGAGATGTAGTACTCCTCATACGGCGGGAGCGCGAGGACCTCGTGCGCGGCCGCGCTGCGCCGCGGCGCCTTGCCCGCGGCGACGTAGGTCGGTTCGCGATCGTCCGACGCGATCGAGATCCGATCGGATGCCGCTTCGGCGGCGGCCCGCGCGACTCCCAGCGGCAGTCCGGACCACCACGCGAAGTCCCGTGCCCCCGCAGGGCCGTGCGAGGTGATGTAGCGGACGAACAGTTCGGCGAGCGGATCAGCCGGGGACGCGGCATCCGTCACCCATTCGTCGGTGCGGACGATGTACTGCTCACGCGTCGGACCGGCGGGACGCGGCACGACCGGGCCCTGGCAGACGAGGCCGCGCAGGGACAGGGCGACCAGAAGGTGGTAGCCGCGCTGCGACGCGGTGCTGACGCCGCCGCCCTCCAGGACGGCGAACAGCTCTTTGCGGGAAAGCCGGTTGCCGCCGCGGAGGGCGGTGAGGGCGAGTCGCTCGGCCTTCGCCAGCTCGTCGGCGTCGATCCCCTCGGCGCGGTGCACGGCCGCGGCCGCGTTGCGCTGCCGCTCGGCGGTGACCGAGAGCACCCAGCCGAGATCACGCGCGGGGATGACGTGGATGGTCCCGCGCATCGTCCACGACCGCACGATCTCGCCGCGGTCGAAGGCCGCATCCACGTCCCGGACGGTGGACGCACCTTTCGTCCGCGACGCGAGTGCCCAGCGACCGCCCCAGAACTCCTGGCCCTGCGTCGCGAGCATGTGCTCGGCGGCCGCGGCGATGCTCGGCGCGGGCGCGGTGAGGCGATGCGAGCGCAGCCGCCGCTCGATGATCCGGGAGCTGTTCACCTTCGTATTCTGCCGCGGCCCGCGGACGGGATACGTCCGCGTTACCGTCGCGTCACCCGTACGGGTTGGCGGTGAGGGTGTATTTGGTCTGAAGGTATTCGTGGATGCCCTCGGCACCGCCTTCGCGGCCCAGGCCGGACATCTTCCAGCCGCCGAAGGGGGCGGCGGCGTTGGAGACGACGCCCATGTTCAGGCCCATCATCCCGGTTTCGAGCCGCTCGATCATGCGCTGCCCGCGGGCGAGGTTATCGGTGAAGACGTAAGAGACGAGTCCGTACTCGGTGTCGTTGGCAAGGCGCACGGCCTCGTCCTCGGTGTCGAACGGCACGATCGCCAGAACGGGCCCGAAGATCTCCTCGCGGAGGATCTCACTGCCCGGCTGCACGTCGGTGATGACAGTGGGTTCGTAGAAGGTGCCCGGTCCGTCGATCGCGTTGCCGCCGGTGCGCACCGTCGCGCCGCGCTGCACCGCGTCGCCGACCAGTTGCGCGGCCTTCGCGACCGCACGGTCATCGATCAGCGGGCCGATCGTGACACCGTCCTCGGTGCCGCGGCCGATCGCGAAGCCCTGCACGCGCTCGGTGACCCGCTGCGCGAACGCGTCGGCGACCGAGCGGTGCACGATGAACCGGTTCGCGGCGGTGCACGCCTGCCCGATGTTGCGGAACTTCGCCGCGATCGCGCCGTCCACCGCCTTGTCGAGGTCGGCGTCCTCGAAGATCACGAACGGGGCGTTGCCGCCGAGCTCCATGGAGGTGCGCAGGACGCCGTCCGCGGCCTGCTTGAGCAGGGCCTGACCCACCGGCGTCGAGCCGGTGAACGACAGTTTGCGCAACCGCGGGTCGCGGATGATGGGCTCGGACACGGCGCCGGTCTGCGTCGTGGTGATCACGTTCACCACACCGGCGGGCAGCCCGGCATCCTCGAGCACCTTCGCGAAGTACAGGGTCGTCAGCGGAGTGAGCGCGGCGGGCTTGATCACCACGGTGCAGCCGGCCGCCAGTGCGGGGGCGACCTTGCGGGTGGCCATCGCGAGCGGGAAGTTCCACGGGGTGATCAGGTAGCACGGGCCGACAGGGTGCTGCGAGACGATCATGCGACCCGTGCCCTCCGGGTTCGGACCGTACCGGCCCTGCACGCGCGCGGTCTCCTCGCTGAACCAGCGCAGGAACTCACCGCCGTAGGCGACCTCGCCGCGCGCCTCGGCCAGCGGCTTGCCCATCTCGATCGTCATCAGCAGCGCGAAATCCTCCTTGCGCTCCTGCAGCAGATCGAACGCGCGACGCAGCAGCTCGGCGCGCTCGCGCGGCGGCGTCGCCGCCCACGCCGGGAACGCCTCGACCGCGGCATCCAGTGCAGCCTTGCCATCGGCCGGCGAGGCATCCGCGATCTGCTTGACGATCTCCCCGGTGGCCGGATCGAAGACCGGCAGACGCTTCTCATCCGTCGCCGGGCGCCACGCGCCCCCGATGAACAGGCCGTCCGGCACGCGCTCCATCAGCTCGGTCTCGCGGTTGTCAGTCACAAGGGCTCCTCGTTCTCTCGGGATGCCGCGGCTCGTGCTGCGGCATCCCCTCTCGTTGGCTCATCGCCCAGTCTGGCTGCCTGCGCCCGGCCAGGCGATGTACGCGGTGTACACCCCTCCGCGCTCGGGTGTTCGTCTCGGACGGTCAGACGGCGAGCGCCGGTGCGCTCTGCGGCAGCAGGAAGCGGGCGAAGAACTCGGTGAGTTCCTCGGTGGCCGTCAGCGGCAGCACCGTGGCCACGTACTGGTCGGGGCGCACCACGACGACGGCGCCTGCGCCGCGGTCGATGCCGCGCAGGTCGAAGATCTCGTCCGCCGGATCGGTGGCGTAGACCTTCTCGTAGTCGATCAGCTGGAACGGGCCGACCCGAGGCAGGAACACCTGCGGCACGGTCTCGAGTGCGACCTCGTCGTGAGGCACCGGGTAGATGACCTTCACGTCGAAGACGCTGTCGCGGTCGGCGCCGACCGGAGTGAACCGCGCAAGAGGCGACTCCGTGGACTCGGCGAGCCACGTCGCCCACTCGTCCAGTGCGGATCTCTGGCCGGCCTGGGTCTGCGGGGCGAACGCGTAGATGCGCCACCGCCCGTCGGCCCGGGCGTGATGGCCGAGGTGGATGGGCACGGCGTCGGCGACGCGCATGACCGGGGCGGAGCGGAAGCGCTTCCCGATCGGGAAGCCCTCGGCCAGGTGCTGGAAGGTCGCCTCGCCGATCAGCAGCGACGGCGGGTATTGCGTCATGAACCCGGCGGGGAACTCCGCGGTCCGGACGTAGAAGTCGCCGAGCTCCTCGGGGCTGTCGAACTCCTCGGGCTTCTTGGCCATCAGGCTCGACCACTGCTTGTCGAAGTCGATGAGGTTCTGGGCGATCACCTGACGCTCAGCCGAGTAGGTGCTCAGCACCGACCCGGGGCTGCGACCCTCGAGCACCTGTCCGAGCTTCCAGCCGAGGTTGAACCCGTCCTGCATCGAGACGTTCATGCCCTGACCCGCCTTGGCGCTGTGCGTGTGGCACGCGTCGCCCGCGATGAACACGTGCGGCTCGCGGTCGCTGCCGGCCTCCACGTCATCGAAGCGGTCGGTGACGCGGTGTCCGACCTCGTAGACGCTGTGCCAGGCGACATCCTTCACGTCCAGCGTGTAGGGGTTCAGGATGGCGTTGGCCTTGGCGATGATCGACTCGAGGGACGTCCGGCGCACCGCGCCGTTGTCACCTTCGGGCACCTCGCCGAGGTCGACGTACATCCGGAAGAGGAAGCCGCCTTCGCGGGGGATGTGCAGAATGCTGCCGGCCTGCGACTGGATCGCGCACTTGGAGCGGATATCGGGGAAATCCGTGACCGCGAGCACGTCCATGACGCCCCACGCATGCTGGGCGACCTCGCCGACGTACGTGCAGCCGATCGCGTCGCGCACGCGACTGCGCGCGCCATCGCAGCCGACGACGTACTTCGCATGCACGACGCGCTGCTCGCCGGCGCGTGGACCGTCGGTGTACTGCAGGGTCACGGCGACCGGGTACTCCCCCTCGTCGGCGACCTCGAGGGTCACGAACTCCAGGCCGTAGTCGGGCGTCACGCGGGCCGGCGAATCGGCGGCCACCTCGGCGAAGTAGTCCAGCACGCGGGCCTGGTTGACGATGAGATGCGGGAACTCGCTGATCCCCTGTGCGTCATCGACGGTGCGTTGCGTGCGGACGATCTTGGCCGGGTCGGCCTTGTCGGGGGTCCAGAAGTTCATGACGGTGAGGTGGTAGGCCTCTTGGATGATCTGCTCGGCGAAGCCGAACGCCTGGAACGTCTCGACGCTGCGGGCCTGGATGCCGTCCGCCTGACCGATCTCGAGCCGACCGGGGCGTCGCTCGATCAGGCGCGTGACGACGCTCGGGAACTGGGCGAGCTGCGCCATCAGCAGCATGCCTGCCGGGCCGCCGCCGACGACGAGCACGTCGATCTCGTCGGGCACCTCTTCCGGCCGATCGATCCCGGTGCCGGCGGCCGGCTTCCTGCGGGGATCGCCTGATACATAGCCGTGGTGGTGGAACTGCATGACATGTCCTCCTCGGACAGCGGTGTCGAGGTGAGTGGGGGGCGGTTGCGGAACGGGCGTTAGCCGTTCTATATTCGAACGATACGTTCTACTTCTGAACAGATCGTATACGGTCGTCCATTGAACCCGCAAGGGGAGGCCCCGATGACGGAGACCGCCACCGCGCCCGCGTCCCAGACGTTGAGCCGCGGCATCCGGATCCTGGAGATCCTCGCGAGCGCGCGCCAGCCGCTGTCGATCGACGAGACGGCCCGCCGGCTGGGCGTGCATCGGTCCGTCGCGTACCGGCTGTTGCGCACGCTCGAGGATCACGGCCTCGTCACCCGGGACGGCACGGGCCGGATCCAGCTCGGTGCGCGCATGGCCGCCCTCGCGGCGGGAGTCGCGCACGATCTGCAAGCCGAGGCCCTGCCCGAGCTGACCGCCGTCGCCAACGAACTCGGCGCGACCTGCTTCATCGCCGTGCTCGACGCGGACGAGTGCGTCACGCTCGCCAGCGTCGAGCCCCGGCACGCGACCGCGTCGGTCGCCCAGCGGCCGGGGTCGCGGCATCCGGTCACCGCCGGCGCCCCCGGCAAGGCGATCCTGTCGGTGCTGCCGCAGAGCCAGTGGCCCGGCGAGGTGACCGATCGGCTTCGCCGGGAGGTGACGGATGCCGCGGACCGCGGATTCGCGACCAGCCACGACGAGGTGATCCCGACGCTGCGATCCGTGTCCGTCCCGCTGATGCTGCGCGGTCGCCCGCCCGCCGCGATCGCCGTCGTCTACGTCGCGAGTGCGCACGAACCTGCGGAGATCGCCGCGCGGCTGCAGCGATCCGCGGCCGTGATCCAGGACGCGTTGGGCAGTTGAGCCGCGGTCGCGGGTGGGTTCGCGCTATGCGGCGGCGTGCGACATCTCTTCGACCAGCTGAACGGTCTGCGCGGCGACGCGCTGCGGCACGCCGTCGAACGCCTCGGTCCGTGCATCCGAGGCCATGTAGACGCTCTCGCGAGCGAGGAAAGCGGCCCGATCGCCCTCGGCGCTGACCGCCCAGACGAACTCCTCGGTCTCGGGCAGGCCATACGCAAACTCGATCGTGAAGCCCGCACCCCCGCGCACCTTCGGCATCCACTCGTTCCACCAGGCGACGAACGCCTCGTATTCGCCGGGGACGAGCGTGTACCTGCGCAGCTGGGTCGTCTTCATGTCCTCAGCTTCGCACGCGGCGCGCACGTGCTTCGCACGCATCGACGCTCCGCAGTCGCCTTGTGCGCCCTCGACGCGCCCGCCGCCCGCAAGAGGTGACTGCGGAACGGGTTGGGGTGCGGGGCCGCGCGCGGGGGGGGGCGCCGTATACTCGAACGGTCCGGGGCGGGGTCCGCGCCGGTGCTCGAAAAAGGGGCACGTAGCCGCGGCATCCCGATCGCCGCTCGCGAGACACATACGGAACTCACCGTCCGTTCTGTCTCTGGAGCTGCCCATGCCCACCGTCTCCGCGCACGTCGCCGCCACGCTCGCTCGCCACATCGACCACGTCTTCGGCGTCATGGGCAACGGCAACGCGTACTTCCTCGACGCGCTCCAGCGCTCCACCGACGTCGGCTACACGGCCGTGCGCCACGAGGCCGGCGGCGTCACGGCCGCCGACGCCTACCACCGCGCCGGTGGGGGCCTCGCCGCGGCGACCGCCACCTACGGCGCCGGATTCACGAACACGCTCACCGCGCTGGCCGAAGCGGTGCAGGCGCACGTCCCCCTCGTGCTGGTCGTCGGCGACGAGCCGACCTCGGGACCCCGGCCGTGGGACGTCGACCAGATCGCCCTGGCCTCGGCCGTCGGGGCACGCACGTACACGGTCGGGCGAACGGATGCCGCGGCGACGACCGTCATCGCGATCGAGCACGCGCTGACGTACCGGGTGCCCACCGTGCTGGCCATCCCGTACGACGTCGCGACGCTCGATGCCGGACCCGTGCCCGACGCTCCCGAACCCCGCCTGCCGCATCCGTTGGCACCGGCGGGTCCGTTCGCCGAGCAGACGATCCGCGATGTCGCGGCGGCGCTGGCCGGAGCGAAGCGGCCGTTCCTGCTCGCCGGACGCGGGGCGTGGATCGCGGGCGCCGGCGAGGTGCTCGGCGAGCTGGCGGACGCGACCGGAGCCGTCACCGCGTCGACCGCGCTCGGCCGGGGGATCTTCCCGCGCTCCGAGTTCGACCTCGGCGTCACCGGCGGCTTCGGCGCGGAGGCTGCCATGCAGCTCGTCACCGAGGCCGACGTCGCCGTGGTCTTCGGCGCCTCGCTCAACCAGTTCACGATGCGGTTCGGGTCGCTGTTCGGGCCGCGGACGCGCATCTTCCAGGTCGACATCGCGCCGGCCGCGACGCATCCGCACGTGGGTGGCTATCTCCGGGGGGATGCCGCGGCCGTCGCCCGCGCGATCGCCGCCGAGCTCGCGCGCACTCCCGCGGTTCCGAGCGGTTGGCGTGAGCGCCTCGACATCCCTGCCCTGCGTGCGTACGAGGCGGGCGACGACATCGCTCCCGATGGCGCACTGGATCCGCGCTCGGCGGCGGCGAGGATCGGCGAGATCCTCGAGAGCACCGACGCGCTGCGGGACCGGGTCGTCGTCTCGGACGGTGGGCACTTCATCGGGTGGGCGAACATGTACTGGCCGGTCGCCGCGCCCGACCGCATGATGATGGTCGGCACGGCGTTCCAGTCGATCGGCATGGGCTTCGCGAGCGTTCCCGGCGCTGCCCTCGCGCAGCCGGACGCGACGATCGTTCTGACCACGGGCGACGGCGGCGGGCTGATGGCCCTCGCGGACCTGGAGTCGGCGGTGCGCGTCGCCGCGGGCCGCGGCCTGGCGGTGGTCTGGAACGACGCCGCCTACGGCGCCGAGGTGAACCTGTACGGACTGAAGGGCCTCGCGAAGGAGCCCATGCTCATTCCGCAGGTCGACTTCGCCGAGGTCGCCCGCGGGTTCGGAGCGCGGGGAGTCGTCGTTCGCACCTTGGCGGACCTGGACCGGCTCGCCGAATGGGCCCGGGTCCCGGCATCCGATCGTCCGTTCCTGCTGCTGGACCTGCGGATCTCGGGATCGGTCATCGCGCCGTACCAGCTCGAGATCATCCGCGTGAACTCGTGAGAGTCGCCGGTCGCTGAGCCGTGGCCCGGCAACGCCACCGAGACCCGGGCCGATAGCGCCGGGTCTCGGTGGACCGGGGGGTTCTGGGTGCCGGAGCGCGGCCCGGGTCAGGCCTTGGCCAACCCGTAGATCGGGCTGACCGACTGCTCGGCCTCGTGATCCGGGCCGAGCGGGATGCCGGAGCGATCGCGCAGCAGCAGCGTCGCGGCGAGGCCGACCAGCGTCATGCCCACGAGGTACCAGGTGACGGCGGTGGTGGAGCCGGTGGCCTGCACCAGAGCCTGCGCGATCGTGGGAGCGAACGCGCCGCCGAGGATCGCGCCGATCGCGTACGAGATCGAGACGCCGGAGAAGCGGATCGACGCCGGGAACAGCTCCGAATACAGGGCCGCCTGCGGCCCGTACGTGAAGCCCAGGCCGATCGTGAGGATCGCCAGGCCCAGGAACAGCAGGCCCACGTTCCCGGTGTTCACCAGGGGGAACAGGGTGAACACGCCGACCAGCTGCAGGATCCAGCCGATGATGTAGGTCGAACGGCGGCCGATGCGGTCCGAGACCCAGCCGGCGAGGAAGGTCGACAGCAGCCAGGTCACCGCCGACCCGGTGACCGCCCACAGCACCGGTCCGCGCTCGAGCCCGACCGGGCCCTCGGGATTGGTGGCGTAACCCTGGATGTAGCCGCCCGTGGTCATGTAGCCGACCGCGTTGTTGCCGGCGAAGACGAGGGCAGCGATGACGACCAGCAGCGTGTGCTTGCGGAAGAGCTGGATGATCGGCATCTGCGCCTTCTCTTTGCGCGCGGCGAGCTCGGTGAACACCGGGCTCTCCTCCACGCGACGGCGCACGTAGTAGCCGACGAGGATGAGCACGACGCTGAGCAGGAACGGGATGCGCCAGCCCCACTGCAGGAACGCGTCGCCGGGAGCGATGACGGTCATCAGCGCCATGACGCCGGACGCGAGAAGCAGTCCGAGCGGGACGCCGATCTGGGGGGCCGCACCGAAGACGCCGCGGCGCTTCTTCGGCGCGTGCTCGACGGCCATCAGGACGGCGCCGCCCCACTCGCCGCCGGCCGAGATGCCCTGCAGGATGCGCAGCAGCACCAGCAGGATCGGGGCCCAGACGCCGATCGCCTCATAGGTGGGCAGCACTCCGATGAGTGCGGTGGCCGCGCCCATCAGGATCAGCGTCCACATCAGCACGACCTTGCGCCCGTACTTGTCGCCGAAGTGCCCGGCCAGGAACGCGCCGAGCGGGCGGAAGAGGAAGCTCACGCCGACGGTGGCGAACGCGATGATCGCGCTGTTGGCACCGAGCGGCGCGAAGAAGAGCTGCCCGAAGACGAGCCCGACCGCCGTGGCGTAGATGAAGAAGTCGTACCACTCGACGGTGGTTCCCACCACCGTGGCGAAGACGACGCGCCGCCGATCGGTGGTGCTGGCGATGGTGCCGGTGGGGGTGAATCCCTGCGGCGGTGGTGCGGTCATGGGTGACTCCAATGTCAATTCGACGTCCCTGCGCGGCAAGCCGGGGGTGGGACTTGCCCGTTCCCTTGAGATAATATACGATTTCAGATACAACGCAAGGGCGAGGGAGCTCATGAGCAATTCGACGGATGCCGACGGCCGCTACGGGCCGCTCCCGGTTCGGCCGGGCAAGATCATCGCGATCCACCTCAGCTATGCGTCACGCGCCGACCAGCGCGGCCGCCGCCCCGCGGATCCTTCGTACTTCTTCAAGCCGTCCAGCTCTGTGGCGGCATCCGGCGGCACCATCGAGCGCCCCGACGGCACCGAGCTGCTCGCGTTCGAGGGCGAGATCGCACTGGTCATCGGCACTCCGGCCCGGCGGGTGTCACTCGCCGACGCGTGGAACCATGTCGGCTGGGTCACCGCGTCGAACGACTTCGGCCTCTACGACCTGCGGGCCAACGACAAGGGCTCCAACGTCCGTTCCAAGGGTGGCGACGGATTCACGCCGATCGGACCGGATCTCATCGACGCACGGGCGGTCCACCCCGCGCAGCTGCGCCTGCGCACCTGGGTGAACGGCACGCTCGCGCAGGAGGACTCCACCGCCAGGCTGCTGTTCCCGCTCGCTCAGCTCGTCGCGGATCTGTCCCAGCACTTCACTCTCGAAACGGGCGACGTGATCCTCACCGGCACGCCGGCCGGCTCATCGGTCGTCGTTCCCGGCGATGTGGTCGAGGTCGAGGTGGACGCCCCCGGCGCGGGGTTGACCTCGGGTCGCCTGCGCACCACCGTCACCCAGGGCGAGACCGCGTTCGACGAGACGATCGGCTCACTGCCCGCCGTCGATGACACCCAGCGGGCCGAGGCATGGGGTTCACTGGCAGCGGCCGGACTGCCGCCCGAGGCGGGCGAGCGCGGCTCGGCCGCCGGGCCCACCCTCTCGCCTGCGCTGCGCGAGAAGCTGCTGCGCATCCCGGTCGCCGGCCTCTCGGGACAGCTGCGCAAGCGCGGTCTGAACAACGTGACCATCGACGGCGTGCGCCCCATGCACCCGGGCACCAAGATCGTCGGCACCGCGAGGACCCTGCGATTCGTACCGGGACGCGAGGACCTGTTCGCCTCCCACGGCGGCGGGTACAACGCGCAGAAGCGCGTGTTCGACGCGGTCGACGAGGGCGAGATCATCGTGATCGAGGCGCGCGGCGAGACCGGATCCGGCACGCTCGGCGACATCCTGGCGCTGCGGGCGAAGGCGCGGGGCGCCGCGGGGATCGTCACCGACGGGGGCGTGCGCGACTTCGACGCGGTCGCGGCGATCGGCATCCCGGTGTACACCTCCGGCGCGCACCCGGCGGTCCTGGGCCGCAAGCACGTGCCGTGGGATCACGACGTGACGATCGCGTGCGGAGGCACCACCGTGCAACCCGGTGACATCCTCGTCGGTGACACGGATGGCGTGATCGTGCTGCCGCCCGGGATCGCCGAGGAGGTCGCCGATGCCGCTCTGGCGCAGGAGGACGAGGACGCGTGGGTGGCCGATCAGGTCGCCGCAGGGCATCCGGTGAATGGCCTCTTCCCGATGAACGCCGAGTGGCGGGGGAGGTATGACGCATGGCGTCAGACGAAATCATGACCGTCGCCCCGATCGATCAGAGCAAGTCGCAGCAGGCGTACCACTGGATCAAGGGCCGCATCGCGAATCAGGACTTCACCCCGGGCTACCGGCTCGTGCTGGGCTCGATCGCGGGCGAACTGGGCATGAGCGTCGTGCCCGTGCGCGAGGCGATCCGCCAGCTCGAAGCCGAGGGGCTGGTCACGTTCGAGCGCAACGTCGGCGCGCACGTCTCGATGGTCGATGACACCGCGTACCGCTACAGCATGCAGGCGCTCAGCATCCTGGAGGGCACCGCCACGGCGTTGGCCGCGCGGCGACTGACGGCGGAGGACATCACCCGCGCACGGAGCGTCAACGACCTCATGGTCGAAGTCCTCGATCACTTCGATCCGCGATCGTTCACGGCGCTGAACCAGGAGTTCCACTCGATCCTGTTCGCGCAGTGCGCGAACCCGCGGATCCTCGACCTGGTGAACGCCGAATGGGGACGCCTCGGCCACCTGCGGGATTCGACCTTCAGTTTCGTCCCCGGCCGCGCCGCGGAGTCCGTGCGCGAGCACGAGAAGATCCTCCAGCTCATCGAGTCCGGCGCGCCTCTCAGCGAGATCGAGATCGTCGCCCGGCGCCACCGCTCGGCCACCCTCGACGCCTTCCTCATCCACGAACACCCCGACGAGGCCCTCGGCCTCCCCGCTTTCTGACACCACTGCGAGGTACTTCATGACCGACACCGCCACCAGCCTGCAGGCCCACCACGTTCCGGCCGACCTGCCCACCCGCATCCAGCACTACATCGACGGCGAATTCGTCGACAGCGCCGACGGCGACACCTTCGACGTGCTCGATCCGGTCACCAACGAGACGTACCTGCAGGCGGCCGCCGGCAAGAAGGCCGACATCGACCGCGCCGTCGCCGCCGCCCGCCGCGCCTTCACCGAGGGCCCCTGGCCCCGGATGCTGCCCCGCGAGCGTTCCCGCGTCCTGCACCGCGTCGCGGACATCGTCGAGTCCCGCGACGCGCGCCTGGCCGAGCTGGAGTCCTTCGACTCCGGTCTGCCGATCACGCAGGCGCTCGGCCAGGCACGCCGGGCCGCAGAGAACTTCCGCTTCTTCGCCGACCTGATCGTGGCTCAGGCCGACGATGCGTACAAGGTGCCGGGGCGCCAGCTGAACTACGTCAACCGCAAGCCGATCGGCGTGGCCGGCCTGATCACGCCCTGGAACACGCCGTTCATGCTGGAGTCGTGGAAGCTCGGCCCGGCACTGGCCACCGGCAACACGGTCGTGCTCAAACCGGCCGAGTTCACGCCGCTGTCGGCGTCGCTGTGGGCCGGGATCTTCGAAGAGGCCGGACTGCCGAAGGGCGTGTTCAACCTCGTCAACGGACTCGGTGAGGATGCCGGAGACGCACTGGTCAAGCATCCCGATGTCCCGCTCATCTCGTTCACCGGTGAGAGCAGCACCGGCCAGCTGATCTTCGGCAACGCCGCCCCCTTCCTGAAGGGACTGTCGATGGAGCTCGGCGGCAAGTCGCCGGCGATCGTGTTCGCCGACGCCGACCTCGAGGCCGCCGTCGACGCCACCATCTTCGGCGTCTTCTCCCTCAACGGCGAGCGCTGCACCGCCGGCAGCCGCATCCTGGTGCAGCGCGACATCTACGACGAGTTCGTCGAGCGCTACGCGGCCCAGGCGTCCCGCGTCATCGTGGGCTATCCGCACGACCCGAAGACCGAAGTGGGCGCCCTCGTGCACCCGGAGCACTACGACAAGGTGATGAGCTATGTCGAGCTCGGCAAGTCCGAGGGCCGCCTGGTCGCCGGTGGCGGGCGCCCGGACGGCTTCGACACGGGCAACTTCGTCGCACCCACCGTCTTCGCCGACGTCCCGCCCAGCGCGCGCATCTTCCAGGAGGAGATCTTCGGCCCGGTCGTGGCGATCACGCCCTTCGACACCGACGAGGAGGCGCTGGCGCTGGCCAACGACACCAAGTACGGCCTGGCCGCCTACGTCTGGACCAGCGATCTGAAGCGCGCGCACAACTTCGCGCAGTCCGTCGAGGCCGGCATGGTCTGGCTCAACTCGAACAACGTGCGCGACCTGCGCACCCCGTTCGGCGGAGTGAAGGCGTCCGGGCTCGGCCACGAGGGCGGCTACCGCTCGATCGACTTCTACACCGACCAGCAGGCCGTGCACATCACTCTCGGCGAGGCCCACAACCCGACCTTCGGCAAGGCCGAGCACCACACCGAGACCGACCTCGACGACCCCGACCCGCGCTGATCGCCGCCGACCGACCCCCACGCAAGGACGCTCTGATGACCACTGACAAGACCCTCACCTCCTCGGGCTTCTACGTCTCGCAGGAAGCCCCCATCCACACCGACAACCCCATCGCGACGCCCGCCGCGCCCGCGCCGGACATCCTGCGCTGCGCGTACATGGAGCTCGTCGTCACCGACCTCGCCGTCTCACGCGCGTTCTACGTCGATGTCCTCGGACTGCATGTCACCGAGGAGGACGCCGACGCCGTCTACCTGCGCTCGACGGAGGAGTTCATCCACCACAACCTGGTCCTGCGCAAGGGACCGCTCGCCGCCGTCGCCGCGTTCTCGTATCGCGTCCGCGCGCCGGAGGATCTCGACAAGGCCGTGGCGTTCTACACGGAGCTCGGATGCCGCGTCGAGCGTCGTGCGGACGGCTTCACGAAGGGCATCGGCGATTCGGTCCGCGTCGAGGACCCCCTGGGCTTCCCCTACGAGTTCTTCTTCGAGACCGAGCACGTCGAGCGTCTCTCCTGGCGCTACGACCTGCACACGCCCGGCGAGCTGGTGCGCCTGGATCACTTCAACCAGGTGACCCCGGACGTGCCCCGCGCCGTCAACTTCATGCAGAGCCTCGGCTTCCGCGTCACGGAGGACATCCAGGACGACGAGGGCACCGTCTACGCCGCGTGGATGCGCCGCAAGCCGACCGTGCACGACACCGCCATGACCGGCGGCGACGGCCCCCGCATGCACCACGTCGCCTTCGCGACGCACGAGAAGCACAACATCCTCGCGATCTGCGACAAGCTCGGCGCGCTGCGCATGTCCGACCGCATCGAGCGCGGTCCCGGTCGCCACGGCGTCTCGAACGCGTTCTACCTGTACCTGCGCGACCCCGACGGACACCGCGTGGAGATCTACACGCAGGACTACTACACGGGCGACCCGGACAACCCGGTCGTCACGTGGGACGTCCACGACAACCAGCGCCGCGACTGGTGGGGCACGCCGGTGGTGCCGTCCTGGTACACCGAGGCCTCGTTCGTCCTGGACCTCGACGGCAACCCCCAGCCCGTCGTCGCACGCACGGACGCCAGCGAGATGGCGGTCACCATCGGCGCGGACGGATTCTCATACACGCGCCCGACCGACGCGCCCGAGGAGCTGCCCAGCTGGAAGCAGGGCGAGTACAAGCTCGGCAATCAGCTCTGACCTCGGCATCTTGCGCCGCCATCCCCGTCCGTGTCCCGCTTTGACAGCTTCTGGCGCCCCCAGACAGTGAATAGTGGGACATGGTCGGGCGCCGGCGCAGGCACCGGTCGCAGGACACCCGCAGTGCAACGGAGGATGACGGATGCTGGATGACACGACGATCGCCGCGATCGCCGCAGAGCTGGCCGAGGCGGGGCGCACACGCAGCGTGATCCCCCGGATCACCGCGCGCTACCCGGACGCGACGATCGAGGACTCGTACGCGATCCAGGGCGTGTGGCGGGACGCGAACATCGCAGCGGGCCGGCGCCTGGTGGGCCGCAAGATCGGGCTGACCTCCAAGGCGATGCAGCAGGCGACCGGCATCAGCGAGCCCGACTACGGCGTCATGTTCGATGACACCGTGTGGGACAACGGCGCGACGATCCCCTTCGACGACTTCTCCAACGTCCGGATCGAAGTGGAGCTCGCGTTCGTCCTGAACCGGCCCCTGGAAGGCCCGCACTGCACCCTGATCGACGTCCTGCGCGCGACGGAATACATCACCCCCGCCCTCGAGGTGCTCAATTCGCACATCGAGCTGGAGGGGCGCACCATCGTGGACACGATCTCGGACAACGCCGCATACGGCGGGATGGTGCTGGGCGGCATCCCGATGCGACCCGATCAGATCGACCTGCGCTGGGTCTCCGCCCTGCTGTACCGCAACGAGACGATCGAAGAGACCGGCGTCGCCGCCGGAGTGCTCAACCACCCCGCGACCGGCGTCGCGTGGCTGGCGAACAAGTTCGCGCAGCACGGGGCCCGCCTCGAAGCGGGCGAGATCATCCTCGCCGGATCCTTCACCCGGCCCATGTGGGTCTCGCGCGGCGACACGGTGCTGTGCGACTACGGACCGATGGGAACCATCACATGCCGCTTCAACTAGCTCCGACCTTGCGCGATCGACTGGCCGCGGCATCCCGCCCCCTCGTCGGGATGTGGGTGTGTTCGGGATCGCCGCTGGTCGCCGAGGTCTGCGCCGGTGCGGGCCTGGACTGGCTGCTGATCGACATGGAGCACTCCCCCAACGGCCTGGAGTCCGTACTCGCCCAGCTGTACGCCGTCTCGGCGTACCCGTCGACGGCGTTGGTGCGCGTACCCGTCAACGATGTGGTCATGATCAAGCAGGTGCTCGACCTGGGCGCGCAGAACATCCTCGTGCCCATGGTCTCGTCCGCGGCCGAGGCGGAAGCCGCCGTCGACGCGGTGCGCTACCCCCCGCGCGGCTCGCGCGGCGTCGGATCCGCACTGGCCCGCTCCGCCCGGTGGAACCGCGTGGACTCGTACCTGCCGAACGCCGACGCGCACGTCTCGCTGTTCGTGCAGATCGAGAACTCCGCGGGGGTGGATGCCGCGGCCGAGATCGCCGCGGTGGACGGCGTCGACGGGATCTTCGTGGGACCGTCCGACCTGGCCGCATCGATGGGACTACTCGGTCAGCAGAGTCACCCGGACGTCGAGGCCGCCGTCCTGCGCACCTTCGACATCGCCCGCGACGCGGGCACGCCGGTCGGTGTCAACGCATTCGACCCGGCCGTGGCCGACCGCTACCTCTCCGCCGGCGCCGCGTTCGTGTTGGTCGGCGCCGACGTATCCCTGCTGGCCCGCGGGTCGGAGGCCCTCGCGGCCCGGTTCATCGCGGACGACGGCGCGGCCGAGCGCGCGTCGTACTGACCGCGCCGGACGGCGGGACGGCATCCCGCGGTCTGCGCGGGGGTCAGACCCGATCGAGCCGGGCGACGCCGATCTTCGAGTCCGCCATGCCGTAGAAGACGTAGCGCACGCCGTCGATCTCCTCGATCGCCGTCGGGAAGACCACGTTCGGCACGATTCCGGCGCGCTCGTCGTCCGTCTCGGCCTGAAGCAGCGGCTCGGGCGTACGGGCGATCACGACGGACGGATCGTCCGCGTCCAACAGCATCGCTCCTGCCGCGTAGTGCACGTTCCGCTGGTGTGCGAACGCGTTCTCGATCCGCCCGGTCACGCCGTGGTGCAGCAGCAGCCAGCCCTCCGGGACCCGCAGCGGCGCGGGGCCTCCCCCGATCTTCGTGGCCTCGAAGTCGAACTCGGGACCGGCGAGGAAGCGGTGCTGCGTCCACAGCGTGAGCGCGGACAGGTCCGCGCGGACCGCGTCGACCGGAACGTAGCTGATCCAGATCGACTGTCGCTCATCGGTGACGCCGGCCGGCACCACCACGCCCTGACCGGGCTTGGTCTCGCCCAGATCCCACATCGGCCGGTGCAGCACGGCGAAACTGCGCACTCCGTCCGGCGCGGTCACCGCCTCGGGGAAGAAAACGGTGTCCTTGTTGTGGAACAGGTTCAGGTCGATGTCGAGGGCGTCGTCGTACGCGAACAGGACGGGTCCGAGCCGACGCCACTCCCGCAGATCGCTGGACACGGCGAGCGCCGTGCGCGGGCCGAGCGGCCCGTACGCGACGTACGTCATGACGTGCAGCCCGAGCTCATCGATCCACGTGATGCGCGGGTCTTCGACGCCGGCGTTGCCCACCCCGCGCTCCCAGGAGCGGTCGGGTTCCAAGACGATGCCCTCGCGGGCGACGCCCACCGGGACCCCGTCCTCGATCACGACCCGAGCCAGCACGACGCGTGAGACATTCCCCTCGGCCACGACGCGGGGCAGCAGGTACAGCTCGCCGTCCGGTCCGCGGCCCGACGCGGGGTTGAGGACGCCCTCCGCCTCGAGCGGATTGCCCTCCTCGGGGCTCATGATCACCCCGACCCGGGTGAGCGTGTACGGAACGGTGGGAAGTTTCACAGTGGTCATGTCAGCCTTTCACGCCCGACCCGATGTCGGAGCTCTGGAATTGGCGCTGGAAGATCACGAACAGCACGACCGCGGGGATGGCGAGCACCACGGCGCCTGCCAGGATCGCCCCGAACGGGTTGGATGCCGAGGCGGCCACCGTCGTGATGTAGTTCGCCAACGACACGGCCAACGGCTGCAGCGCCGGATCCTTGGTGATCAGGAAGGGCCAGAGGAACTCGTTCCAGGGCCCGATGAAGGTGAGCAGCACCACGGTCAGCAACGCGGGCCGCACCAGCGGCAGGGCGACGCTCCACAGCACGCGCATCTCGCTCGCGCCGTCGACGCGCGCCGCGTCGAACAGCGCGCGCGGCACCTGCAGGAAGTACTGCCGGAAGATGATCACGGCCGCCGAGTTGATCGCGAACGGCAGGATCATGCCCAGGTGCGTGTCGGCCAGTCCGTAGTCCCGGGCGATCAGCACGTAGAGCGGGATCATCAGCAGCTGGAACGGCACGATCTGCACCAGCAGGGCGATCGAGAACGTCAACCCGCGACCGCGCCAGTGCAGCACCGAGAGGGCGTAGCCGGCCAGAACGCCGAACACCACCGTGCAGAGGATCACTCCGGCGGTGAAGATGCCGGAGTTCACCAGGCCCGACAGCAGACTGATGCGCTCGTTGATCTCGACGTAGTTCTGCAGCGTGATGTTCGCCGGATTCGGGAACGCCCCCGCCGGAGTCGGGTCGGGCTTGGTCTGCAGCGAGCCGATGACCATGTAGTAGAAGGGGAAGAGGAACGCCAGACCTCCCACCGCCAGCACGATCCAGCGTGCGATCGCGCCGCCGCGGCCGGGGTGACCGCGGCGAGGCGGAGCGGCATCCGTTCCGGTCTTCTTCCGCGCCTCTGCGCGGGTGCCGGTGGCGGTCATGACTCCTCATCTCCCACGAGCTTGCGCTCGATCAGTGCGAGCGCCAGCACGAGGATGACGAGGATCACGCCGATCGCGGCCGCCACATCCGGATTCCCCTGCTCCAGACCCTTCTGGTACATCAGCAGCACCGGCGAGGTGGAGGCCCCGTTCGGTCCGCCGCCGTTCGTGAGCAGATACGGCTCGGTGAACAGGTTCGCCCCGGTGATCGTCGCCAGCAGCAGCACCAGCAAGGTCGCCGATCGCACCCCGGGCACCGTCACGGAGAAGAACGTGCGCACCGGTCCGGCGCCGTCGGTGGCCGCGGACTCGTACAGCTCGTGCGGTACCGCCTGCAGCGCCGCCAGGTACAGCAGGATGAAGAACCCGAGCTGCTTCCAGGTGACGAAGAAGGCGATCGTCGGCATGGCGAGGAACGGGTTGATCAGCCACGACGGGTCCGGTGCCAGTGGGCCGAGGACCTGGTTGACCAGGCCGCCGCCGCTGAACATGAACAGCCACACGCCCACGACCGCGACGGATGCCGTCACATACGGCACATAGAAGCTCACCCGCAGGAACAGGCGCGCCCGCACGACGCGATTGAGCGCGGTCGCCAGCAGCAGCGAGAGCACGACGGTGAGCGGGACGTTGATGATCAGGAAGATGCCGACGTTGAGGAACGAACGCCAGACCGCTGGATCCGTGGCCACGGTCACGAAGTTCTCGAAGCCGACGAAGTCCCGTTCGACGTCTGCGCCCGGCGCTGCGAAGAAGTAGTCGTGGAAGGACATCCAGACCGCGAAGATCAGCGGGAAGGCGAAGACGACGCCGATGAAGATGAGGTATGGAGCGCTGAGCAGGATCCCGAGCGGGTTCTCGCCGAGGATGCGGCGGCGGCGCCGGGCCGAGCGCGCGTGCTGCGCGCCCGCCCGGGCCGAGTCCGTCTCCGGCTCCGCGATCGCGGAGGACATGACCGTCAGCCCTGGCCGACCAGGGTGTCGACCTCGGCGGCCGTGTCGGTGAGGAACGACGGGATGTCGCCTTCGCCGAAGATGACGGCCTTGGAGTAGGCGTCGCGGAACGTCTGCCACACCTCGATCGAGTTCGCCACGTTCGGCACCTCGACGACGCGTCCTGCCTGGTCGCCGAACACCTCGTATGCGGGGTTCTCCGCGAAGAAGTCGGGGTACACGGTGGTCAGGTCTTGACGCAGTGGCATCTGCCCGGTCAGCTCGAGGAGCTGTCCATCCTGTTCCTCGCTCGTCGCGAACTTCAGGACGTCCCAGGCGGTGCCCTTGTTCTTGCACGCCGAGAAGAGGCCGACGTTCTTGGCATCGCTGAAGGTGTAGGTCTCCTCAGCGGGTGTTCCGGCCGACGTCGGAACGGGCACGGTTCCCCAGTCCACGTCGTCGCCGAAGTAGTCGATGGCCCACGGGCCCGCGATGGTCATGGCCGAGTTACCGGCGACGAACGAGTCGCCATTGAACTCCTCCTGCCCCGCGAGGCCTTCCTCGTACATCGTCGCCCAGAACTCGGACACCGCCTGGCCGGCGTCGGAATCGAAGGTCGCCTTGCCGTCCTCGACGAGCAGCGTGCCGCCCGTCTCCGCCCCGTACAGCGGGTAGAAGTCGAACCACGACTGGAAGAACTGGCTCGCCGGTGAGGGGTAGATCGCGTACGGAGCGGCGCCGGACGCGGTGAGCGTGCGCGCCGTGTCCAGGAACTCGTCATACGTGGACAGAGCGGGTGCCTCAGGATCGAGACCGGCGGCGGTGAACATGGCCTTGTTGTAGAAGATGACGACCGGGTTGGATTTCCAGGGCATCTGATAGAACTCGCCGTCCGCCGAGGCATACTGCGCCGCGTTGTCGCCGCTGCGCGCGTTGATGTAGTCGTCACCGTCCTCGAAGCTCGACAGCGACACGAGCCCGCCCGCCTTCTCGAACTGCGGCACCGCTGCCGGCGACGTGTTGAAGATCAGGCAGGGCGCGTTGCCCGCGGTGATGGCGGCACTGATGACAGCCTCACTGCTGTCACCGGCCGGAATCTCCTGTGCCTTGACCTGCTCGTCGGGGTGATCGGCATTCCACGCCTCGACCATCTGCTTGCCCCACTCGATCTCGGCCTCGTTGTTCGAGTACCAGATGGTGATGTCGCCGCGGGCCTCCAGGTCATCGCCGCCTCCTCCCCCGCCGCCGCTGCCGCAGGCGGTGAGGGTGAGTGCTCCGGCGGCGGTGAGCGCCGCGATCGTCATGCTTCTTCGCATCGTTCTTCCTTTCCATCCAGACGCGACGTCCGCCGCGTCCTGAGTCGCCCAGTCAGCTGGGCGTATCGCGCCGCGGTGCGGGTGCCGCACCGGTCGATTCGCGCACGACGAGATGCGCGGGGGCGAGCTCGGAGTCGTCGAGCTCATCGCCTGCAATGGCGGCGAGAAGCGTCCGCGCCGCTGCTGCTCCCCACTCCACGACGTCCGTCGCGACGGAGGTGAGCGAGGGGTAGACGTGACGGGCGATCTCGCTGTCGTCGAAGCCGGCAATGGACAGGTCGCCGGGGACCGACAACCCGCCGCGCTGCGCGACCGCGATGCCCGCCAGCGCCATCACGTCGTTCGAGTAGCAGATCGCGGTGGGGCGGGTTGCGGCATCCGCGATCAGCGCCCTCGTGGCCTCGGCCCCCTGCCGCGCGCTGAAGTCGGTGTCCACGACGCGATGGGCGATGCCGCGGCGCTCGCAGGCCCGCTCGAAAGCCGCGCCCCGGCGACTCGCGTGGAGCATCTCGGGAGAGCCCGCGACATGCGCGATCGACCGATGACCCAGGTCGGCGAGGTGGTCGACGGTCGCGATGACCCCGTCGATGTCATCGACGGAGACCGCAGGGAAGGCCGAAGCGACATCGGGGTGGCCGAGCGTGACGGCCGCCAGGCCGAGGGACTCGATGAGATCAAGCCGCTCGTCGCCGGCGCGCAGATCAGCGAGGAACACGCCGTCTACGCGCCGCTCGGATGCGAGCTTGCGGTATGTGTCTGCTTCGCGACCGTGCGAGGGCACCGATGCGAGAACGAGCGCCTGCCCGGCCGGCGACAGCTCGCGCTCGACACCCGCGATGAAGGCGGGGAAGAAGGGGTCGCCCGCGACGATCTCGGTGTCGCGCTGGAGGACGAGCCCGAGCGCGAACGAGCGGTTGGTGCTCAACGATCGAGCCCGCACATCCGGCGACCAGCCCAATTCCGCGGCGATGGCGAGGATCCGGCGGCGCGTCGCGACGTTCACACCGGGCCGGTCATTGAGGGCGAACGAGACGAGTCCCTTGCTGACCCCCGCGCGCTGCGCGACGTCGGCGATGGTCGGGCGTCGTGTCCGACCCACGTGCGATTCATCCATCCGGCTACGCTGCCTTCTAAACCGGTTTATTAAACCGGTTTAGGCAACCGTACCCCACCGGATGCGAATTGTCGACGGATGCCCGCGGCCGTGCGATCTCTCGCGTCGTGATCTGCGCGACGCGTTCGCATGGCACTCTGGACCGATGAAGAGAGACGTCGCCAGCCGCATCGAACTCGAAGTGACCGAGCCCGCAGAGTTCGTGTTCTCGATGGCGGTGAGCGGTCACCACACGCCGGTCACCGAGCACATCACGTTCACCGTCGACGGGGATCCGCTGACGTTCGCATCCGTTCCGGATGCGCACGGCACGCGACTGCACAAGGTGACCAGCCCCACGGGTCGCCTCGTGGCGTCGTACGACGCCTCGATCCACGGCGAAGCGGCCGCGACGGTGGCGAACCCCACCGACCTGATCACCTACCGCCGTCCGAGCCGGTACGCGGAGTCGGACACGCTCGGACCGACCGCCTACGCCGAGTTCGGCGGAATCACCGACCCCGCCGAACTCCTCTCGTCCGTCTCGTCGTGGGTGGGCACGCGCCTGGTCTACGTGAGCGGGTCGAGCCTGCCGACCGACGGCGCCACCCGCACACTGCTCGCCCGGCAGGGCGTGTGCCGGGACTATGCGCACCTGACCGTGGCGTTGCTGCGTGCCCTCAACGTGCCCGCCCGCGTGGTCTCGGTGTACGCGCCGGGGCTGTACCCCATGGACTTCCACGCCGTGGCCGAGGCGTGGATCCAGGACGCCTGGTACGTGGTGGATGCCACCACCCTCGCGCCGCGCTCCACCCTCGTGCGCATCGCCACGGGCCGGGATGCCGCGGACTCGGCGTTCCTGACCGTCGTCTCGGGACGCGCCGACCTGGTGGACCTGGAGGTGCTGGCCATCGTGGACGAGCTGCCGAACGACGACCTCACCCAGCTCGTCCGCATGCACTGAGCCCCCGGGCGGCGCGGTGGCGGTCCGCGGAGGCGCGTGGCAACGTATCCCGTATGAAGAAGTGGGTCGTACGTTTCCTTTCGCTCCTGGTGTTCAACGTGGTCGTGCTGCTTGTCATCGGCTGGCTCACCCCCGCTCGGGTCGGCTGGTCCGCCCTCTGGGCGGGTGTCATCCTCACGGCCCTGACCATCTGGATCAAGCCGCTGATCCATAAGGCGTTCACCGGCATGGTCGCGAAATCCGCGAATCAGCGCACCAGGGTGGGCGAGAAGCTCGTGCAAGGTGTCCTCGTCTTCATCGTGGCGCTGATCGTCTGGATCCTGACGGTGATCCTCTCCGGGGTCAGCGTCGGAGGGTGGCTCTGGGGGTACATCCTCCCGCCGGTGATCATCCTCATCGGCTGGGCGATCTACGACGCGATCGACGACCGGGTCGAAAGCTCAGCCGGGGCGCTCTACGACAGGGCCACCGGCTCGAAATCGACCAGCACCTCGGTCCCGCCCCCGGCCATTGCGTCCCCCGAGACCGCGGCCGCGCGGCGGGAGCTGGACGACGGTCTGACCGAGGAACAGCGCCGGATGCTGGACGAGCTGGACAGGAGCTGATCGGCCGCTGTCGATCGGATCGATTCTCGATCGTCATAGGGGTGTCACAGGCCGACCAGATGCCGGCCGATCACACGACAGCCCCACAGATGAAGGCGGATCCCATGCGGTACACACTTCTGCTCCACTATCCCGAGATGAGCGCGACGGAGCTCGGACCGGAGGCCCTGGCCGACGGCATGCGCGAATTCGACGACTACGCCAAGGCGTTGGACGCGGCCGGTGTGCTGCGCTCGGCCGAGGTCCTGCAGCCGTCATCGGTCACCACGACGGTGCGCGGCGGCGACCCGCTGCGGGTGCAGGACGGCCCCTACGCCGACACGAAGGAGCAGCTCGGCGGCACATTCGTGATCGAGGTCGACGACCTCGATCAGGCCATCGTGTGGGCCGGCAAGGCTCCCTCGGTGAACTGGGGAGCGGTGGAGATCCGGCCCTCCGGCACCCGGTTCCTCGACGGAGCCTGGACGTCGTTCGACTACCGATGACCTCTGCCCCGCGAGCGGATGCCGGCAGCGGGCGCCGCGCCCACGCCGCCGCCGAGCGGGTCGCGCGCGCGTCGTACGGTCGCATCCTCGCGGTGATCGCCGTCGCCACCCGCGACGTGGCCCTTGCTGAGGACGCGCTCTCCGACGCGTTCGAGAAGGCCCTCCGCGCGTGGCCGGAATCCGGCATCCCGGACAACCCCGAAGGGTGGCTGGTCACAGTGGCCCGCAACCGTCTGCGCGATCTGATGCGTTCGTCCGCTGCCCGCACGAGCGCGCCCCTGCTGGAGAGCATTCTCGGCTCGGACGATCGGGATGCCGCGACCGTGCTCGCGGATCGCGACCGCATCCCCGACAAGAGGCTCGAACTGCTCTTCGCGTGCGCCCATCCGGCGATCGACCCCGGCATCCGCACACCGCTGATGCTGCAGGTGGTCCTCGGGTTCGACGCCGCGCAGATCGCGCGCGCCTTCGCCGTCGAACCGGCGACGATGGCGCAGCGGCTGGTGCGGGCGAAGCGGCGGATCCGAGACGCGGGCATCCCGTTCGTCGTTCCGGCGCGCGCCGACATGCCGGCGCGCCTCGACGCGGTGCTGGAGGCCGTGTACGGCGCCTACGCGATCGACTGGCTCGAGGCGCCGGCGGCGGGGATCGACGCGGTCCGCGAGTCGATCGCCGACGAGGCCCGCTGGCTTGCCGTGCTGCTGGCCAGCCTGCTGCGGACGGAAGCCGAGGCATGGGGCCTGGCGGCGCTTCTGACCTTCGCGCAGTCGCGAGCGCCCGCGCGCGACGTGCGACCCTGGCCTCCACTGGACGAGCAGGATCCGGCTGGGTGGGATGCCGAGCTCATCGCGGAGGGCCGAGCGCTGCTGCGCCGAGCGTCGGCGCTGGGGAACCCGCTGGGCCGCTTCCAGCTGGAAGCGGCGATCCAGGCCGTGCACTGCGACCGTGCGCGCACGGGGATCCTGGATGCCGAGACGCTCGTGAAGCTGTACCGCGGGCTGGTCGCGATCGCCCCGACCGCCGGCGCGCGAGCCGCCCTCGCCGCCGCCGAAGCGCGCCTGTGACGCTGCCGGCCCGGATCAGGCCGCGCTGCGCTCCGCCGCCTCGACGACGTTCAGCAGCAGCAGGGCGACGGTCATCGGACCGACTCCGCCGGGGTTCGGCGACAGGAAGCCCGCGACCTCGGCCACATCCGGGTGCACGTCCCCGTGCACCTTGGCCTTGCCGGTCTCGGGATCCTCTTCGCGCGTGACGCCGACATCGAGGACGGCGGCACCCGGCTTCACGTCGGCTGCGGTGATGAGGTGCTTCACTCCGGCCGCGGCGACGATCACATCGGCCTGGCGGAGGTACTGGCCCGCGTCGACCGTGCCGGTGTGCGTCAGCGTGACGGTCGCGTTGAACTCGCGACGCGTCAGCAGCAGGCCGATGGAGCGGCCGATGGTGACGCCGCGACCGACGACGACCACGTGCTTGCCGTTGAGGTCATAGCCGTTGCGCACCAGCAGCTCGATCACGCCGCGCGGCGTGCACGGCAGCGGCGAGGTGATCGGGCTGTTGACGTTGAGCACGAGCCGGCCGAGGTTCGTGGGGTGCAGGCCGTCGGCGTCCTTGTCCGGGTCGATCCGCTCGAGGATCGCGTCGGTGTCGATGTGCTTGGGCAGCGGGAGCTGCACGATGAAACCGTGGCAGGCGGGGTCGGCATTCAGCGCGTCGATGGCCGCTTCGACCTGCTCCTGCGTGGCATCTGCGGGCAGCTCGACCTGGATCGAGTTCATGCCGATCGCCTCGGACTGGCGGTGCTTCATTCCCACGTACAGCTGCGAGCCGGGATCCGCGCCGACCAGCACGGTCGCAATGCCGGGGACGATGCCCCGTTCGGCGAGAGCCGCGACGCGCTCGCGCAGCTCCTCCTTGATGGCCGCCGCAGTGGCGACCCCGTCCAGTCGTTGTGCGGTCATCGTTGTCGCCTCCGGGTTGCGCGAGCGGGGACTCGCAAAGCTTGTCGTATCACTATGCCCGTAGGTATGCGCATAGGCAAACGCGCACGCGATCTACTGAACGAGACCCGGGTACAGCGGGAACTGCGCCGTCAGCCTCGCGACGCGGACCCGCAGGGCCTCCACGTCGGCGTCGGGCAGCAGCGCGAGGGCGATGATGTCCGCGACCTCGGAGAACTGCGAGTCCCCGAATCCTCGGGTCGCCAGCGCCGGCGTGCCGATCCGCAGGCCCGACGTGATCATCGGCGGCCGAGGGTCGTTGGGCACCGCGTTGCGGTTCACGGTGATGCGGATCTCGTGCAGCAGGTCTTCGGCCTGCTTGCCGTCGATCTCGGCGTCGCGCAGGTCCACGAGCACGAGATGCACGTCGGTGCCGCCGGAGCGGACGGTGATGCCGGCATCCTTCACGTCCTGCTGCGACAGCCGCTCGGCGAGGAGGTGCGCGCCACGCAGGACACGCTCCTGGCGCTCTTTGAACTCGGGGGTGGCGGCCAGCTTGAACGCCGTCGCCTTGGCCGCGATGACGTGCATCAGCGGCCCGCCCTGCTGTCCGGGGAACACGGCCGTGTTGATCTTCTTGGCGATGTCGGGGTCGTTGGTGAGGATGAAGCCCGACCGCGGGCCGCCGATCGTCTTGTGCACGGTCGAGGAGACGACGTGCGCGTGCGGCACCGGGTTGGGGTGCAGTCCGGCCGCCACGAGACCGGCGAAGTGCGCCATGTCCACCCACAGCAGCGCGCCGACCTCGTCGGCGATCTCGCGGAAGCGGGCGAAGTCCAAGTGCCGCGGGTATGCCGACCATCCGGCGATGATGACCTTCGGCCGGAACTCGATCGCGAGGCGACGCACTTCGTCCATGTCGATCAGGGACGTCTCGGGGTCGACGCCGTAGGCGACGATGTTGAACAGGCGCCCGGAGAAGTTGATCTTCATGCCGTGGGTGAGGTGACCACCCTGGTCCAGCGAAAGCCCGAGCAGCGTGTCGCCGGGGCGGGCGATCGCGTGCAGCACCGCCGCGTTCGCCGTCGCCCCCGAGTGGGGCTGGACGTTCGCGAATCCGGCGCCGAACAGCGACTTCGCGCGTTCGATCGCGAGTTCCTCTGCGACGTCGACCTCTTCGCAACCGCCGTAGTAGCGGCGGCCCGGGTAGCCCTCGGCGTACTTGTTGGTCAGCACCGAGCCCTGCGACTGCAGCACCGACACCGGTACGAAGTTCTCGGAGGCGATCATCTCGAGGTAGCCGCGCTGTCGCTCGAGTTCGCGCTGGAGGACCTGCGCGATCTCGGGGTCGACCTCGGCGAGCGGCGCGTTGAAGTAATGGTCGGTCATTGGCGTTCTCCTTGACTGCGGCGCGTCCCGGCTTCTGTGCGAAGTCCGTTATTGAGTAGTCCGCGATGCGGACGTATCGAAATACGCATCGACCCAGGCGTACGGTCGAGTGCCGTGTCGGTCGCTCCCCGGTGGTTACCCACCTCAACGCCAGTCGCGACAACCCGAGCATAACGGATGCCGGTCCGTGCGAACGCGGGACTCGGCCGCTAGGCTGGAGACTCCTTTTGTTAGGAGCCTTTACATGAAGCTCGTGCGCGGCGGCACCATGGGGATGGCAGGCGTCCTGCTCGCGCTGCTGGCGGGTTGCACGGCCGCGACCCAGAATGGAGCCACTGTGTCAGCACCCGCCGCCTCGCCCGGAGTCGTCCCCGCACCGCTCTCGATCGCGGTGGACGCCACCGCTGCCCCGTTCCGCATCGACCGGCACGTCCGGATCCTCGGGAACCCGGATGCCGCGGCCGCCCTCACCGCGATCGTCGCGGCCCGGACCGGCACAGCCGTCCCCGCCCGCGAGAGCGCACCCCCCGCCGCCGAGAGTGCACCCTCCGCCCCCGAGAGTGCACCCTCCGCTCCCGAAAGTGCACCCTCCGCCCCCGAGAGTGCACCCTCCGCCCCCGAGAGTGCACAACAGACTCCCGAGAGTGCACCGACGATCGCCCTGCGCATCGAGCCGGGCGGCGCGGCCGAGTCGTACCGGATCACGGCGGATGCGGCATCCGTCGTCGTCACGGGCGCCGACGCGGCCGGGCTGTTCTACGGGGTACAGACGCTCGGGCAGCTGATCATCCGGAACGGTTCGGGCTTCGTCGTGCCGGCCGCGCGGATCGCCGACGCCCCGCGTTTCGCCTACCGCGGCGTCATGCTCGACGTCGCGCGGCATTTCTTTCCGGTCGAGACCGTGAAGGCGTACATCGATCGTGCGTCGGGGCTGAAGCTCAACGCGCTGCACCTTCACCTCAGCGACGACCAGGGCTGGCGGATCCAGCTGGACTCGCGGCCACGGTTGACCGAGCGCGCCGCCGCCACCGCGGTGGGAGGCGACGCCGGCGGCTTCTACTCGAAGGCGGACTATCGCGAGATCGTCGCGTACGCGGCATCCCGCCACATGATCGTCGTGCCCGAGGTCGACGTGCCCGGCCACACGCACGCCGTCGGGCTCGCCTACCCGGAACTGGCGGAGGAGCCGGACCTGCCGCATCTCGTCAGCGATGGCGAGGGTGCGCCGCCGGTCGCGGGGACTCCGTACACCGGCACGGCCGTGGGCTTCTCGTCGCTGAAGATCCACGACGAGGCCACCTACGACTTCGTCGCCGACGTCATGGGCGAGCTCGCCGCGATGACACCCGGCCCGTATCTGCACATCGGCGGCGACGAGGCGCTGGGCACCGACCCCGACGATTTCGCGCTCTTCATGGCGCGCGCGACCGGAATCGTGGCCGACCTCGGGAAGATCCCGGTGACGTGGCACGAGGCCGGCGCGGCCCCCGACATCGACCCGAGCACGATCGGCCAGTACTGGGGATTCACGACCCCGACCGACGGCGCGGACGAGAAGGCGCGGGCCTTCGCCGACAGCGGCGGGGTGATCCTCTCCCCCGCCGATGCGGTGTACCTCGACATGAAGTACGACGCGTCGAGTCCGTTCGGCCTGACCTGGGCGAACGGTCCGACCAGCGTGCAGCGCGCGTACTCGTGGGAGCCCGCGTCGATCATCGACGGCGTGGACGAGGACGACATCCTCGGCGTCGAGGCCCCGCTGTGGACGGAGACGATCCGAACCCTCGACGACATCGATCGGATGGCCTTCCCGCGGGTGGCCGCCGCGGCCGAGATCGCCTGGTCGTCGGCCGACGGCGAGCTGCGCACGTGGGAGTCGTTCCGGTCGCGCGTGGGAGCGCTCGGCCCGCTGTGGACGAGCCTCGGCATCCGCTTCCACGCCTCGGACGAGATCCCGTGGGCCACGCAGTGAGCACGATCATCCACTCCATCCGCCTGGTGGATGCCGGACGGATCGTCGAGGACGGGTGGGTGCGCGTCGAGGCGGAGCGGGTCGTCGCCGGCGGCGCCGGCGACGAGTGGCGCAGCGTCGCCGAGCCCGCCGATGTCGTCTGCGACGGCGAGCGGATCGCGGGCCCGGGCGCGATCCTCACTCCCGGATTCCTCGACATCCACGGCCACGGCGGCGCCGGGGAGTCCTACGACGACGGACCGGACGCGATCCGCGCCGCGCGAGCGCTGCACCGCGCGCACGGCACCACGCGTGCGGTCCTCTCGCTGGTGACCGCCCCGCTCGAGACGCTGGAGCGGCGCGCAGCCACGGTCGCCGACCTGATGCAGACGGATGCCGACATCCTCGGCTCGCACCTGGAGGGTCCGTTCCTCGCCGGCGCGTATCAGGGCGCGCACGATGGCGCGCTGCTGCGCGCGCCCGACGCGGCCGCCGTGGAGCGGCTGCTCTCGGCCGGGCGAGGGACGGTACGACAGGTCACCCTCGCGCCCGAGTTGCCGGGCGCGCTCGAGGCGATCCGGCTCGTGGTCGACGCGGGCGCCGCGGCGGCCGTCGGGCACACCGGGGCGGACTTGGACCTCACGCGCGCGGCCTTCGATGCCGGCGCGACGATCCTCACCCACGCGTTCAACGCGATGCCGCCACTGCATCACCGGGATCCCGGACCCGTCGCAGCCGCGGCATCCGACGCCCGGGTCACCCTGGAGGTGATCGCCGACGGCGTGCACCTGCACCCCGCGCTGGTCCGCATCGCGTTCCTCCTGGCGCCCGGGCGGGTCGCCCTCGTCACCGACGCGATGGCGGCGGCGGGACAGTCCGACGGCCGCTACGCACTCGGATCGCTCGGCGTCGACGTGGCGGGCGGCATCGCGCGGCTGGCGGACGGCGGCGCGATCGCCGGCTCGACCCTGACGCAGGATGCCGCGCTCCGCTGCGCCGTGGGGGCCGGGGTGCCGCTGGGCGATGCGGTGGCGGCGCTCACCGCGGTGCCCGCGCGGGCCATCGGGCGCTCCGGCGATCTCGGATCGCTGCGTCCAGGCATGACGGCGGATGCCGTGCTGATGTCGCGCTCGCTCGAGACGGTCGCGGTCTGGACGGCGGGCATCCGCGACTGATCCGCCCGCGGCCAGGATCGCGGCCCGCCGTAGAATGGACGCATGTCCGACAGTTCCCGCGCGCGGCCGGCCGCTCCCCGCGAACCAGGCACCCGCGCACCCCTCTCCGCGATCGACGTGCTGGCGTTCGTGTGCGAGCTCTTCGCGTTCGTCAGTCTCGCGATCTGGGGCTTCGCCGCATGGCAGTTCCCGTGGAACGTCGTCGCCGGAATCGGTGCGCCCGTGCTGGCCATCCTGACCTGGGCGCTGTTCGTCTCCCCCCGCGCCGTGTTCGAAGTGCACCCGTTCTTCCGCGCCATCGTCGAGCTCCTGGTCTACGTCTCCGCGACGCTCGCGTGGTGGAGCCTCGGCCTCACCTGGGTGGGGCTGGTCTTCGGAGTGGTCTCGGTGACCGCCGGAGTCCTGGCCGGTCGGCGACGACTCGCGTGAGCGCCGGCGCCGACGTCGTCGCAATGCTGCGCGCCGCTCTCGGCGACCGGGTCGACACGTCGGAGCGGGCGCGGGCGGACGCGCGTGCCGACAAGTCCGGGCACGCGGCATCCGGAACACCGCTCGCCGTCGTGCATGCGGCCTCGGTCGCCGACGTGCAGGAGACGCTGCGGATCGCGACCGCGACGAGCACGCCGGTCGTCCCCCGAGGCGCCGGCACCGGCCTGGCGGGCGCGGCGAACGCCGGCGCCGGCGAGATCGCGCTGTCGCTGCGCGGCATGGACCGGATCCTCGAGGTGCGGCCGGATGACCTGCTGGCGGTCGTGGAACCCGGCATCCTCAATGCGGACCTGAACGCCGCGCTCGCCGAGGAGGGCCTCTGGTGGGCGCCGGACCCGGCCAGTCGCGCGATCTCCACCGTCGGGGGCAACATCGCCACCGGCGCGGGCGGACTGCTGTGCGCGAAGTACGGCGTCGTCCGGGATGCCGTACTCGGCGTGGATCTGGTCCTTGCCGACGGGCGGCTGCTGACGCTCGGCCGTCGGACCGTGAAGGGCGTGTCGGGGCTGGACCTCACCGCGCTCGTCATCGGATCCGAGGGGACGCTGGGTGTCGTCGTCGGCGCGACACTGAAGCTGCGGCGGCTCATTCCCGGCGAGGTATGCACCCTGGCCGCGACCTTCGCGGACGTGCGCACCGCCGCCGAGGCATCCGCCGCCGTCACCGCCTCGGGCGCGCAGCCGGCGATCATGGAACTGATGGATGCCGCGTCCCTCGCCGCGGTGCACGCTCTGCTTCTGCTGGATCCGCCGACGCCCGGCGCCGCGCAGCTGACGATCCAGACCGACGGACCCGCCGCCATGGCCGAGGCCGGCGAGATCGCCGAGGTGCTGCGCACGGCGGGCGGGACGGTCACCGTCTCGCGCGATCGTGAGGAGGGCGAGCGGCTGCTCGCGATCCGGCGCTCGATGCACCCGGCCATGGAGACGCTCGGCACCACCCTCATCGAGGACGTGTCCGTCCCCCGCAGCGCACTGCCGGCGATGTTCGACGAGATCGCGCGCGTCGAGCGCGAGCACGGCGTGGTCATTCCGACGGTGGCGCACGCGGGCGATGGAAATCTGCACCCCAACTTCATCTTCGCCGGCGAGCGCGATGCCGCCGGCATCGTCGAGGTGCCCGCCTACATCTGGGATGCCGCGGACGATCTGTTCCGTGCCGCCCTGCGCCTGGGCGGCACACTCACCGGGGAGCACGGCGTCGGGGTGCTCAAGAGCCGGTGGCTGGTCGATGAGCTCGGCGCGGACCAGTGGGAGCTGCAGCGTCAGATCATGCGCGCGTTCGACCCGCTCGGCATCCTGAACCCGGGCAAGGTGTTCGTCTCGTGACCTCCCGGCGGATCCACGTCAGCGCGGCCGTGATCACCGATGCCGCGGGGCGCGCGCTGGTGGTGCGCAAGCGAGGGACCGCGATGTTCATGCAGCCCGGGGGCAAGCCGGAACCGGGCGAGAGCGCGGCCGAGGCGCTCTCGCGCGAGCTGCACGAAGAGATCGGACTCGTCGTCGAGCCGGGTGCGCTGCAGCCGCTCGGCAGTTTCGAGTCGGACGCCGCGAACGAGCCGGGGCACCGCGTGATCGCCGAGGTGTTCCGCGTCGACGCGGAGCCCGAGGCGGTGTCGGCGCGGGCCGAGATCGCGGAGGTTCGCTGGATCACGCCGCGCGAGGTCGCGTCGATGCCGCTCGCGCCGCTGAGCCTGGACTTCCTGCTCGCGCTCGCCTGGGCAGACCGCCCGCTCCGGTAGCCCGGCCCGCCGCGCGCTACAGCCCCTGCCAGTCGGGCTTGTGGGCGAACGTGTACCGGTAGTACTCCGCGAAGCGCAGAGCGGATGCCGCGGCGTCGTCCACGATCACCGTCGCGTGCGGGTGCAGCTGGATGGCCGATCCGGGAAGCGACGCGGTCAGGGGTCCCTCGACGGCCCCGGCGACCGCCTCGGCCTTGCCTTCGCCGAACGCGAGCAGCACCAGATGGCGGGCGCGCAGGATCGTGCCCAGGCCCTGTGTGATGCAGTGCCTGGGCACGTCGTCCACCGAGTCGAAGAAGCGCGCGTTGTCCTCGCGCGTCTGCATCGTGAGGGTCTTCACGCGCGTCAGTGACGCGAACGAGGAGCCGGGCTCGTTGAACCCGATGTGGCCGTCGGTGCCGATGCCGAGAAGCTGCAGGTCCACTCCGCCGGCATCCACCAGCGCGCGCTCGTAGTCCTCGCCTGCATGCTCGATCCCCTCGAGCGAACCGTCCGGGATCCGCACTCGGGCCGGGTCGAGCCCCAGGGGCTCGACGACCTCGCGCGTGATGACCGAGCGGTAGCTCTGCGGATGCGCCGGCGCGAGGCCGACGTATTCGTCGAGGGCGAACCCGCGTACGCGCGCGACGTCCGCGCCGACGAGCCGGGACCGGAGCGCGTCGTACACCGCGAGGGGGGTCGAGCCGGTCGCGAGGCCGAGCACCGCGCCGGGATCGCGCCGGATGAGCCGGGCGATCTCGTCGGCGGCGAGACCGCCCGCCGTTGCGGCATCCGGGACGATGACCACCTCAGCCATGCGCCCGCGTCCCCTCCGCTCCGGCGCGCGGAGCCCCCACCAGGGCGGCGCCGAGCGCAGCGGCCGGCGAGCCGGCGGGCAGCAGCTGCACCCGCCGCTCGAGGCGAAGGGAGCGCATGAACGGCGAGGCCTCGGCGCTGGCGGCGAGCTCGGCCGACACATCCGTCAGAAGACGCGCGCCCAACCCCGATACGCCTCCTCCGAGCACGACCACGTCCACGTCGGCCGTCAGGACGAGGATCCGTACGGCCGCCGCCACGCCGCGAGCGAGGCCCGCCCGCAGATCCCGGGCGATCGGCTCACCCGAATCGGCGGCGTCGAAGACGTCTCGCACCGGTAGCGCGCCGGAACGGCCCCACCGCTCGGCGATGGGGCCGTTCCGGCCCCACCGCTCGGCGATGGCACCGCCGCCCGCGAACGCCTCGATGCAGCCGCGCTGGCCGCATCTGCACAGCGGCCCGTGCGGGTCGATGGAGATGTGCCCGACTTCTCCGGCCGTTCCGCGCACCCCGCGCCACAGCTCGCCGTCGGCGACGATCCCGGCGGCGACCCCCGTGCCGAGGTTCAGGTAGGCCATCGACCCGGATGCGCCGAGCGCCGAGCCCGAGCTGACAGTCTGCAGTGCGTACGCTCCGAACGCCGCCGCCTTCACGTCGTTCTCGACCCGCACCGCCACGCCGAGCCGCGGTCCCACGGCGGCAACGAGGTCCAGCTCTTCGACGCCCAGGTTGACGGCGTGGACCACGCGCGAGGTGCCCGGCTCGACCTGCCCGGGGATGCCGATTCCGACGGACTCTATCGGTCCGTGCGCCGCCGCCTCTGCGCCGAGCGTGCGCACGGCCTTCAGAAGAGTGCGGATCACGGCATCCGGCCCCCATCCCGTCGGGAGCCGCAGGCGGCGCACGATCGCACCCGTCGCGTCGACGGCCACCGCGTCGGTCTTGGTCCCGCCGATGTCGAGCCCGATCCTCATCGGCCGTCCTCCCCTCGGGAGCCGGCGGTGTACGACGCGCACATCAGCCCTTGACCGCCCCCGCGACGAGTCCGCTCGTCATGCGGCCCTGCACGATCAGGAAGAAGATGACCACCGGGATCGCGACCAGGGTGGATCCGGCCATCAGCTCGGCCCAGTTCGTGCCGCCGTTGGGGTCCAGAAAGGTGCGCAGCCAGACCGGCAGGGTCATCGATTCCGGTCGAGGGTTCAGCACGAGCGCGAACACGAACTCGTTCCACGCCTGAATGAAGCCGAACACGCCGGTGGCGACGAGTCCGGGCGCGAGCAGCGGGAACGTGATGCGCCAGAACGCCTGTGCGCGGCTGAGCCCGTCGATCATCGCCGCCTCTTCCAGCTCGACCGGAACGCCGTTCACGAAGCCGCGCAGCGTCCAGATCGTGAACGGCAGAACGGTGGCGATGTAGACGGCGGACAGCCCCACCACGGTGTTCAGCAGCGCCCAGCTGTCGATCAGCCGGAAGGTCGAGATGATCATCGCCTCGGCCGGGATCATCTGGACGAGCAGGATCGTGATGATGAACGCGGCGCGGGAACGGAATCGGAACCGGGTCACCGCCAACGCGGCGAGGAACGCGAACACGAGCGCCACCGCGACGGTGAGAAGCGTCACCTGCAGCGAGTTCAGCAGTGCGGGCAGGAACGGCGCCCGGTCGTTGTGGAAGATGACGTTCACGTAGTTGTCGAGGGTGCCGTTGTCGGGCCAGAAGTGAAGCTCCGTCCCGCGCACCTGCGCGTTCGGCTGGAACGAGGTGTTCACCATCCAGTACACCGGGAACACGGACGCGAAGAAGACGACGATGGCGGCGGCGCCGGCGAGCACCGAGCCGACCCGGCGACGGGCACCTCCCCCGCGGCGCCGGGGAGTCGTCGCGGGCGGGCGTGATCCGGCGACGGCGGTCACAGCGTGTCCTCCTTGACGGTGCGTCGGACGTAGAAGATCGACACGCCCGCGAGCATCAGCACGACGATGACGGAGATCGCGCCGCCGGCCCCGAAATCACCGGAGCCGAGCGAGACACGATAGATGTACACGCCGAGCGTGTTGGTCTGCTCGGCGAGGCCTCCGATCGACTGGAGCGCGTAGATCTGCGTGAATACGCGCAGGTCCCAGATCACCTGGAGGATCGTGACGATCGCGAGGATGGGACGGATGAACGGGACCACCACGAACCGGAAGCGCTTGAACGCGCCCGCTCCGTCCAGCTGTGCGGCCTCGAGGATCTCGTCGGAGACCTGCGTAAGCCCGGCGTAGACGGTGAAGGCGACGAACGGCACGGCGCCCCACACGATGATGATCGATGCCACGAAGAAGAAGCTGAGGGGCTCGATCAGCCAGGAGTGGCCCTCGAAGGGAAGCCCGAACCACTGGCTCAGGACGTTGTTGAGCACCCCGTACTGGGTGTCGAAGATCCATCCCCAGACGATCGTGGCCGACAGCGGCGGCATCGCCCACGCCAGCAGCAGCCCCACCGAGACGAGTGTGCGCAGCGCCGCACCCAGTCGCTTCATGAGCAGCGCCACGAGCACGCCGAGGATCATCGTGGCGATGACGCAGACGGCGGCCAGGACGACGGAGCGGCCCAGGACCTGCCAGAACTCCGGATCGGTCAGCACGTCCGCATAGTTGCCGAGGCCGACGAACTCCGGCGGCGCTCCGAAGATCTGCGCGCGTCCGAACTCCTGGAATGACATGACGAACAGCTGGATCAGCGGCCAGCCCGTGATCGCCGCCAAGACGATCAGCGCAGGGACGAGCAGCGCATAGGGCGTGAAGCCGCCTGCCCGCCGGGCGCGTTTCGCGCCGGGCGCGGCGGGAGGCTGAGGCGCCAAGATCCTCTCGCCCTCGACCGCGCTCACCGCGGGGCCGAGGTCGTCGCGGACGCTGGACATGTCGGGTCTCCTCTGGATTGAAGCCGGGCCGGCGGTCGACAGGCGCCGCCGGCCCGGATGAGAAGGGGTCGCACCGCTGCGGCGCGGGCCCCTCCGGTGGATCAGCCGTTGAGGATGTCTTCGATCTTCGTGTCCACTTCAGCGGCCAGCGCCGGCACGTCGCCGCCCTGCGCGATCTTCACGAAGAAGTCCTCCAGCACGCGGGATGCCTCGACCTCTGCCCAGTTGGGCGACGCCGGGGTCAGCTTCGCATTGCCGGCGGCCTCGGTGAAGGCCTGCGCTTCGGGAGTGTCACCCAGGGTGGAGGCGAGGGACTTCTTGGCGGGGATCAGCCCGTTCTCGCCGTAGATCGTCTGGAACCCGTCGCTGAGGATGATCTCCAGTGCCTTCTTCGCCAGGTCGGGGTGATCCGACTTCGCGGAGATGCCGATGTTCGAGCCGCCGGCGAACACCTGGGCGGCGCCGCCGTCCATACCCGGCAATGCGTAGACGAATGGGGCTGCGGGGGGCGTTGCCGTCTCGCATTCGCTGGCCAGGCCCAGGGCCCAGTTCGGCGCGGAGAACTGGATCGACTGACCCTCGCAGTACGGCGTCCAGGGCTCGGCGTTGTCGCCGTCCTTGGGAGCCAGCGACGCGGTCGTCATCAGGTCCTGCACCTGCAGCAATCCGGCGACCGACTCGTCCGAGCTCAGCTGCGCGTCCCACGTGTCGCCGTCGGCGACGGCGATCTCGCCGCCGTTCTCCCAGATGAAGGGCAGCGCGTTGTACCAGTCCTGGCCGGCGAAGGAGAAGCCCGACTTCCCCGGGTTCGCGGCAGCGAGCTCCTTGGCCTGGGTGACGAAGTCGTCGAGGGTCGCCGGGGCCTCGGTGACGAATGCGGGGTCGGCGAAGACCACGCGGGCACCGGAGTACAGCGGCGGGGCGTAGAACTGGCCGTCGAACGAACCGGCCTCCACGAACCCGGGAAGCAGGTCGTCGCCGCCGAGGGCCTCGTACTGGTCCGTGATGTCCAGGAGGGCGCCCACCGAGGTGAACGCCGGCGCCTGCGTGTTGCCGAACTCGACGAGGTCGGGGCTGTCGGAGCTGGAGAGGCTCGTGGTGAGCCGGTCGACGAGTCCCTCCCACGTCTGCTCTTCGATGACCAGCGTGGATCCGGGGTTCTCCTCCTCGAACGTCTCGGTGAGGTAGTCGCGCGCCGCCTGCGGCGTGTCCGCGCCGACGAGCCAGACTCGGATTTCGGCATCCGCCGAGTCCGAGGGCGACGTGCCAGAACCTCCGGCGCAGCCCGCGAGCACGACGGCGGTCGCGCCGAGGAGCCCGAGGGCTCCGAGCTTCTTGTTCATGGTGTGTTCCTTCGTCTTCTTCTCTCGGTGTTGGCTGGGCCGGGTGACCCATCCGGGTGGTGCGGGCCCGATCGGGCCGGCGGTGACGGACGGCGCTATGACACGCCGAGTTGTCCCGACAGGACCATGACGGCGGCGCCGCGCAGGACGATGTCCTGGCCCTGCTCCGTCATCCGCACCCGCACGCCGTCATGGAACTCGGCGAGCGTGCGAGCGCGAAGGGTGTCGACGGTCGCCTCCGCGAGCGGTCCGTCGAGGAGTTCCGGAGGACCGGACAGGACGATCTCGGACACATCCAGCACACCCACGATCGGGGCCAGGGCGATCCCCAGCCGCTCGCCCGCATCGCGGAGGATGCCGACGCGCGATGCGTCGTCGTCCGCGGCCGCCAGCCGCGCCGTCAGGGCGGGAACGGCGAGCCAGGCCTCGAGGCATCCCACCTTTCCGCATGCGCACACCGGGCCCCCGTCGGTGCCGATGGTCACGTGTCCGATCTCACCGGCGGCCGAGTGCGCCCCGCGCATCGGTCGCCCCGACGCGAGCAGGCCGGAGCCGACGCCGCGGCCGACCTTGACGAGCAGGACGTCGTCTCCCGCGCCGCCGAAGGTGTACTCCGCCAGGACGGCCGCGTTCGCGTCGTTGGCCACGAGCACCGGCAGCCCCACGGCATCCTGCAGGGCGGTCTTGAGATCGAAACCCGCCCACCGCAGATTGGGAGCGGTGAGGATCACGCCGTCCTCGTCCACGATGCCGGGCGTGCCGACCCCGATGCCCAGGACCGGGGCGTGCGCGTCCCCGACCAGGTCGCGCGCCAACCGGACGACGGCGCCGATCACGTCGCCGTCGGTCAGCGCGGGCACCTCCCGACGCGCCACGATGGCGCCGTCCAGGGTGAGCACGGCACCGATGAAGACGTCGCTGCCGGACAGGTCGATGCCGACGATGCGATGGCCGGCCCGGTCGAGATCGACCAGGATCGCCGGCTTGCCCGGACCGGACGCCTCGCGCACGCCCATCTCGGCGACGAAGCCGTCCGAGATGAGGTCGGAGATCAGGTCCGAGATCGTGACCCGCGTCAAGCCTGTCTCGCGAGAGAGGTCCGCACGGCTCATCGCGCCCTGGTGGAACAGCGTCTGCAGAAGCAGCGAGCGGTTGTGACCGCGGGCGTGCTCGGGCAGGACCTTCTTCCCCTGCCGCAGCGTGCGGCCCGGACGGAAGGTGCGCCCCGCTCCTGGGGCGGAGGACGGCGATTCGAGAGCAGGGGCACTGCGCGGTGCGTCCGGTGACATGTTTGTTAGTAGACCTTACGAACCAGGTGCGCCGCAAGGCTTCAGGTCCAATTTGAACGGGGTGTTTACAAAACCGTTACATTGCGCGACAAGAGGTCCGTGGACGCAACACCGAGCACCGGGTTCGGCCCTCGCCTACGCTTTAGGGCAGGAGGCCACCTCATGACCCACCGCATCGCAGCCTTGACGCTGGCGGTGATCGCCGTCTTCGGCATCACCGCGTGCGCTCCCGCCGGTTCGTCCCAGGACAGCTTCCAGAGCACGGACGCGCCCGGCGACGAGGGGCAGTCGAAAGCCGATGCCTGCTCCCTCATCCAGCAGAGCATCGAGGACGCAACGGCTGAGTTCGAGAACGCGGCCGCGGACGATCCCGGCGCGGTCGTGGAATCCATGAAGGGCGCGGCCGAACGCATCGCCGCCGCCGCGGGCGAGATCACCAACGACGAGGTCGCCGCCTTCCTGCCGGCTCTGCAGCAGATGTTCGCGGACGCCGGCGAAATCATGGAGGCGGTCGTCCAGGGGGACGCCTCGAAGGTCGAGGACCTCGCCGGCCTGGGCGCGAAGTTCCAGGAGACCAGCGGCAGGTTCCAGGAGATCTGCGACTCGTGACACCGGCGATCCCCGGCACGGTCGCCGCGGATCCGTGATAGATCCGTTGCCATACGCTCGCGGGTCGTCCCGTACGATGGGATGACGTGTTCGCAGCCGGGGGGTGATGGCATTGACCGATCTGGCCACCAGGCCCGGCGCCGAAGAAGCGCCGCTTGAGGGTGCCGCCGCCACGACCGGTGCAGAACCCACGACCGTCGCGGACGGCGACGACAGCGGCCCGAACTACGCGTGGGCCCCGGCCGACCCGGCCCCGCGCAAGCGCCGCCTCGCCCTGTGGATCGGCATCCCCGCCGGCGTGTGCGTGGTCGCGCTGGTGGCCACCTCACTCGTTCTGATCGCACCCGGCACGTCGGTAGCCGGTGTGCCCGTCGGCGGGCTCACCCCCGGTGCGGCCGCCGACGCGATCGAGGGCCGCCTCGCGGAGACCACCATCGTGCTCACCGGTGCCGGCGGAGACGCCGAGATCACCGGCGCCGAGCTCGGGGCGTCGGTGGACGCGCGCGCCCTGGCCGATGCCGCCTTCGCGCAGAACCCGATGTGGAACCCCACGACATGGTTCTCGACTCCCGTCGAGGCCCCGATCAGGATCGACGCGGATGCCGCGACCTCGGCTCTGCGCGCTGCGGCCCCCGACCTGTACACCGATCCGGTGGATGCCCTGGTCGCCTTCGATGCGGCATCCGCAACCTACGTCGCCGTACCGTCCGAGCTGGGCACCGGCATCGACGTCGATACGGTCCGCACGACGCTCGCCGAGGCCTTCGCCGCCGGGCAGACCGTCGTCGAACTCGACGCGGAAGCAGCGCCGGTCGAGGCGGAGCGCCCCACGTTCGTCGCCGCGGCGACCGTGACCAGGCTGAACTCCATGCTCGACTCCGTCGGCTTCTACGTCGGCGCGGAGCGCACCGTGCCGATCGACCGGGCGGTCGCGGCATCGTGGATCACCGTCGAGCCGGCCGCGCGCGGAACCTTCGAGATCTCGGCCGATCCCGCGGCGATCCAGCCCGTGGTCGACGGCCTTGCTCCGCTCGTGAACCGGCCCGCCGAGAACGGCGTCGTCATCACCGATTCGCGCGGCGGGGTGCTGCGTGAGGACGCGGCGGGGATCTCCGGTCGCGAACTGGGCGACACCTCGACGGTGGCATCCGACTTCGCGACGCAGCTGACCGCCGGCAACGGCGTGTACGCACTGCCGGTCGCCGAGGTGGCTCCCGTGATCACCAGCCTCGCCCGGCGCATCGAAGTCGATCTGGGAGACCAGCGCACGTACCTCTTCGAGAACGACAACGTCGTGCAGTCGTGGGCGATCTCCTCCGGCGCGGAGGGGTTCAGCTCGAGCACCGGCAACTTCCGCATCACCTCCAAGCTCACGTCACAGGACATGGGGGAGCTCTGCTACAACCCGAACTCCCAGACCCCGGGTGCTTACTGCACACGGGACGTGCCGTGGGTCATGTACTACAACGGCGATGAGGCGCTGCACGGTGCGTACTGGCACAACAACTTCGGCAACGTGATGAGCCACGGCTGCATCAACATGCCGGTCAGCGCCGCCCAGTACGTCTTCGGCTGGGCGCCCAAGGGCACCGAGGTCTCCGTCCACTATTGACACGAGCGAACCCACGCGCGCTGCGCGCGTCGAGTCCGCTGCCTGGCACGGTCGCAGCTGAATACGCGCCGCGCTCTCCGCCATGACCGGCGGCCGAAGGCGCGTACCGAGACCTCCGCCGGGGTCATGACCCCCTCGCGTCGAAACCCGGGGACGAATCGTGCACGGACGTGAAGAGGGGACGGATGCCGCGGCATCCGTCCCCTTCTTTTGACGCAGACTCAGCCGATCGCGTCGACGATCTCGTTGAACGTCTTCGACGGACGCATGACGGCTTCGACCAGCTGAGCGTCCGGCCGGTAGTAGCCGCCGATGTCGACGGGCGAACCCTGCACGGCGAGGAGTTCGGCGACGATCTCCTGCTCGTTCGCGGCGAGCGCCGCGGCGACGGGCGCGAAGACGGCGGCCAGCTCCGCGTCCGCCTTCTGCGAGGCGAGCTGCTGGGCCCAGTACAGCGCCAGGTAGAAGTGGCTGCCCCGGTTGTCGATCGTGCCCAGAGCGCGGCCCGGGGACTTGTCGTTCTCGAGGAAGGCGCCGGTCGCGGCATCCAGTGTGTCGGCCAGCACCTGGGCCTTGCCGTTGCCGGTGAAGGTCGCCAGGTGCTCGAGCGAGGCCGCGAGCGCGAAGAACTCGCCGAGCGAGTCCCAGCGCAGGTAGTTCTCCTCGAGCAGCTGCTGCACGTGCTTGGGCGCCGAGCCGCCGGCGCCCGTCTCGAACAGTCCACCGCCGGCCAGCAGCGGCACGATCGAGAGCATCTTGGCGCTCGTGCCGACCTCGAGGATCGGGAACAGGTCGGTGAGGTAGTCGCGCAGCACGTTGCCGGTCACCGAGATGGTGTCCAGGCCGTGCCGCATCCGAGCGAGGCTGTACCGGGTCGCCTCCGCGGGCGCGAGGATCGAGATCTGAATCCCGTTGGTGTCCATCGTCGCGAGGGCCTGGTACACCTTCGCGATGACCTGAGCGTCGTGCGCACGGTTGACGTCGAGCCAGAACACGGCGGGTGAGCCCGTGGCCCGTGCGCGACTGACCGCCAGCCGTACCCAGTCGACGAGCGGGATGTACTTCGTCTGGGTGGCGCGCCAGATGTCGCCCTTCTGGACGTCGTGCTCGATGACCACCTGACCGTCGCCGTCGACGACCTGCACCGTACCGGGAGCGGCGATCTCGAACGTCTTGTCGTGACTGCCGTACTCCTCCGCGGCCTGCGCCATGAGACCCACGTTCGAGACGCTTCCGATCGTCGCGGGATCCAGCGGTCCGTTCGCGATGACGTCATCGATCGTCGCCTGATAGACGCTGGCGTACGACGAATCCGGGATGACGGCGAGCGTGTCCTGCTCGCTGCCGTCCACGGCCCACAGCTTTCCGCCGTTGCGCACGAGGGCGGGCATCGAGGCGTCGACGATGACATCCGAGGGGACGTGGAGGTTCGTGATGCCCTTGTCGGAGTTGGTGTACGACAGCCGTGGGCCGCGCTGGAGGTCGGCGGCGATGGCCGCAGCGATCTCGGCGCCTTCCTCCACGTCGTCGAGCCCGGCGAGGATCGAGCCGAGCCCGTTGTTCGGGCTGAGCCCGGCCGCATCGAGCCGTTCGCCGAACTTCTCGAACACATCCGGGAAATAGGCCTTGACGACGTGGCCGAAGATGATCGGGTCGCTGACCTTCATCATCGTGGCCTTCAGATGCACCGAGTAGAGGACATCGTCCTCGGCGGCGGACCGCAGCGTCTCGGCGAGGAACTCATCGAGTGCCGCCGCCGAGAGGAAAGTGGCGTCGACGATCTCGCGCGGCAGCACCTTGAGGTTGTCCTTGAGCACGGTGACTTCGCCGTCGGCGCCGATGTGGCGCACGGTGAGGACGTCGTCGTGCGCGGCCACCCACGACTTCTCGTTCGACTTGAAGTCGTCGTGGCCCATCGTGGCGACCCGGGTCTTCGATCCCGCCGGGAAGGGCTTGTTGCGGTGCGGATGCTTGCGCGCATAGTTCTTCACCGACAGCGGGGCGCGCCGGTCGCTGTTGCCCTCGCGCAGCACCGGGTTCACGGCCGACCCCTTGATGCGGTCGTAACGGGCGCGGACGTCCTTGTCCTCGAGCGACTCGGGCTCATCGGGATAGTCCGGGATGTCGAATCCCTGGCTCTGCAGTTCCGCGATGGCGGCCTTCAGCTGGGGAATCGACGCCGAGATGTTGGGGAGCTTGATGATGTTGGCCTCGGGCAGCGTCGCGAGGCCGCCGAGCTCGGCCAGGGCGTCCCCGACCTGCTGCTCGGGAGTGAGCTGCTGCGGGAATGCCGCCAGCACCCGTCCCGCGAGCGAGATGTCCCGCGTCTCGACATCCACCCCCGCCTGGCTGGTGACAGCCTTCACGATCGGCAGGAACGAAGCGGTGGCAAGCGCCGGAGCCTCGTCGGTGTGGGTGTAGAAGATGGTCGATTCGGTCACCGGGTTGTCTCCGTTCGGGTGGTCTTTCCAGCCTAACCCAACGCCAAAGTATCTCGACATCGAGATATCTCATGAGGTGAACTCCGCGTTAAGGCGTTACGTCCGACGTGCCGGGATGCTGTCATTCCGGCTACCCTGTGGCTATGGCTGAGCTGAGACTGGTCGAACTGTCCGCCGCGACGATCGTGGCGGTCAACAACATGTCCCTCAAGCCCGGGCAGGAGCAGTATCTGGCTCCCGTCAGCTACGGCATCGCCGCGACGGTGATCAACCCGCAGACGTCGTGGCAGCGCGTCGTGCTGGACGCCAACGAGGTCGTCGGCTTCGTCAGCGCCAACTTCGACCCCGAGGCTCCCGAGGAGCACTTCCAGTCGGTTCTCTGGCGGATCAACGTCGACGCGGACGACCAGGGCCGCGGCGTCGGGCGCTTCGCGGTTCAGAAGCTCCTCGAAGAGGCGCGCGATCGCGGCATGGATCGCGTGAACGTGATCTACGAGGCCGGCGAGGGCGGGCCCCAGGCGTTCTTCGAGCGCGTCGGCTTCACACCGGTCGGCGAGACCGAGTACGGCGAGGTCATCGCCGAAGTCCGCCTCTGACCGCTCGCGTTGCTGCCGCGGCTCGCGTCTGACACTCGCCGATTCGGACATGGGCATCCGTTTCGGACCGGCGAACCGAGTTCGTCCGAATCCAGGGGCGATCGCCGATTCTTGATCCGCTCGTCCGCTCCTCCCCGACCCGACCTCTCCATCGGCACTGCACACATCCGCACTGCGCTCCCCTCGGCATCCCCCCAGCGGGCATGCTCTCGACGTGGATATCGCGCAGTGGGTGACGGACCGTGGCGGCATCGTTCATCGCAGTGATCTGCTGGAACGTGGTGTGACCGCGAGGGCGCTGCGCGCGGCCATCACCGCCGGCGTTCTCCAGCGCGTGCGACGGTACTGGGTCGCCACGTCCGCCGCACCGCGCGCGCACCTCGTGGCCGCACGGTGCACCGGCGTTCTCGCGTGCGTTTCCGCCGCTCGAGCGCGCGGGTGGTGGATACCCGAGGGCGTGGATGCCGGCATCCATCTCCGCATGGCAGCGCATGCCGCGACGCCGCCCGCAGACGTGACCGCGCACTGGGATCGGCCGATCGTGCCGACCTCCCCTCGCGTCCTCATCGAGTCGATAGAGGATGCACTGAACCACATCGCGCGATGCGTACCCAGGGAAGCCGCTCTGACGATGTGGGAGTCCGCCGCACGAACCGAACGCCTGTCGGCAGAGAGCCTCCGACGCGTGGAATGGACGACGGGGGCGGCTCGGGAGTGTGCGGCGGCGGTCACCGGGCTGTCCGATTCGGGGCTCGAGACGCTCTTCGTCCTCCGGTTGAGACCGTGGGGAATCCCCATCCGGCAGCAGATCGTGCTGGCGGGCAGGCGGGTGGACGCACTCATCGGCGAACGACTGGTCGTGCAGATCGATGGATTCGCATTCCACTCGTCAGCGGCAGATCGCAGCCGGGACGTCGCGCATGACCTCGAGCTGACGCTGCGGGGCTATACGGTCCTTCGATTCACCTATGCGCAGGTCGTCCACGAGTGGCCGGCCGTCGAGCGAGCCATCGCACGGGCGATCGCCGCGGGCGCGCACGTGACCCGGTGAGGTGAGACCGCGTTCGGATTCGGAGACCGGCGTCGCATTCGGACCCGCACGCCGCGGGGGTCCGAATCCATTGCGGATCTCCGATTCCGGCGCGCGCCGGGCCGAACTGGGCCGGGCAGACGGACGGGCGGCTCGCAGGACCGAAGTCCGGCGAGCCGCCCGTCGCGTCGAGGACTATGCGCCCTTGCGTGGCTTGAAGACGTTCGTGTCCTGCGTCTTCTCGCGCTTCGCGGCGCGCTTTTCCTTCAAAGTCTGTTGCGGGGCCTTCTTGTTTGTCGCACTGGGGGCCTTGTTAGCCATATGGACTCGCTTCCCTTCGGTGAGCTGGCGTGTTCCACGCGACCATAGCCCACTTCCCGACGAAAAGCATTTCCTGATCAGACGGAAAAAACCGAAATCACGGGTTAAGTCTCGAACGCGTCGTCGCTGGCCCGTTCGGGCCATCTGAAGTTGGCCCCGACGAGCGATGTGGCCGGGGGCGCTCGACGGCTTTGCTAGCGGTCATGAACACGACCACCACCACCACGAACGACACCCCCACACCGCATCGGATCGAATCTCTCGCCACGCTGCGCACCGAAGCGCTCGTCGGGCGGCTGCTCGAAGGCGGGCTCGGATCCGCCGAGCTGCTGTCCATCGAGCTGGGCCGACGCCTTCACCTCTACGACGTGCTGTTCGAGAGCGGACCGGTGACCGCCGCCGACTTCGCGACCGCGGCCGGCATCGCGCCGCACTACGCCCGAGAGTGGCTCGAGCAGCAGTCTGTGGCCGGCATCCTGGATGTCGTCTGGCCGGGCGCAGTCGAGACGCGCGAGTACCTCCTGCCCGGCGCCCACGTTCCCGTGCTGGTCGATCCGGACAGCCGGTTCAATCAGATCGGGCTCTCCGGTTTCGATGAGACTCTCGCCGAGATCGCCGAGGCGTACCGCAGCGAGGGCGGTGTCGGTTTCGGGAGGTCCGGGACCGCACCCCGCAGACGCATCGCGGGTGCGAACCGACCCGGTTTCGTGGCGCGCGTGCGCTCGCGGGTCGACGCTCTGCGGCGGCTCCCCCGGATGCGCTGATCCGTCGCCGCCCTACACTGGCCTCGTGCTCGCCGAGGACCAGGTCATCCGCTACGCCGATCTCGGCGGTCGCGACGTGGCCTGGGCCTCGGTCGGCTCGGGGCCACCCCTCGTGATCGGAGGCTGGTGGTGCAGCCATCTCGAGCTGGACTGGCACGAGCCGTCGTTCCGGCGCTTCGTCAGCCGGCTCGCCGAGCACCGCACCGTGATCCGGTACGACCGTCCGGGAACGGGCCTGTCCGACCGCACCGGACCACCGCCCGCCTCGCTCGAGGATGAGGTCGGCATCCTGCGATCACTGCTGGAGCACGTCCCGGGACGGGTCGATCTGCTCGGCGCGTCGTCAGGGTCGCTGGTCGCGGCGGCGTATGCCGCGAGCAATGCCGAGCGGGTCGACCGGCTGCTGCTCTACGGCAGCTACGCCGCGGGCAGCCAGATCGCCGCGCCCGCCGCTCGGGACACCCTGCTCGAAGTGGTCGCCGCGCATTGGGGCCTCGGGTCGAAGGTGCTCGCCGACATCTTTCTGCCCGGGGGCTCGGCGGCCGAACGCGAGGCGTTCGCGCAGTTCCAGCGCCGATCGGCCTCGCGCGAGGTCGCGCTGGCGTCGCTGCGTGCGGTCTACGAGCACGACGGGACACGGGTGCTGCCCCGGGTCGCGGCGCCCACCCTCGTCGCTCACCGGCGCGCGGACACGGCGATCCCGTTCGCCCTCGGCCGCGACGTGGCCGCGCGCATCCCGAATGCCGAGTTCGTCGCCCTCGAGGGCGTGGACCACTTCCCCTGGCGCGGGGACTGGCAGTCGCTCGCCGACGCGCTGCTGAGGTTTCTGGGTGCGTCCGTTCCCGAAGCGCCCACGCCTCACGACCCGTCGACCGATCCGACGGCAGCACTCACGCCGCGAGAGCTGCAGGTGCTCCGCCTGATCGCCACCGGCAGCACCGATCGCCAGATCGCGGAGACCCTTGTGCTGAGCGCACACACCGTGCACCGCCATGTCGCGAACGTGCGCACCAAGCTGGGCGTGCCCTCCCGCGCGGCGGCCGCGGCGTGGGCCGTCGACCGCGGGCTGCTCTGAGCGAAGTCCCGCCGCGGCCCGGCGTGAGAACCGGGCCGTGATGACGGATGCCGCGGCCTCCGCGAACGCGCGGCCGCGGCATCCGTTCCGGACTCAGACCAGCGACTCCCGCCAGGCGGCGTGCAGCTGCGAGAACTTTCCGGTCCCGGCGATCAGCGCCGCGGGCGTATCGTCCTCGATGATCTCGCCATGCTCCATCACCAGCACGCGATCGGCGATCGCGACGGTCGACAGACGGTGCGCGATGATGATCGCGGTCCGGTCGGCCAGGAGCGTCTGCAGCGCGTCCTGGATCTGCCGCTCCGACGGCATGTCCAGCGATGCGGTCGCCTCGTCGAGGATCAGCACCGCGGGGTTGGCCAGGAACGCCCGGGCGAACGAGATCAGCTGACGCTGGCCGGCGGACACGCGCCCGCCGCGCTTGTTCACGTCGGTGTCGTAGCCGTCCGGAAGCGCCTCGATGAAGGCCTCAGCACCGACCGCACGCGCAGCCGCGCGGATCTCGTCCATGGTCGCGTCGGGCTTGCCGAATGCGATGTTGTCGGCCACCGTCCCGCTGAACAGGTACGCCTCCTGCGTCACCATGACGATGGCGCGGCGCAGGTCCTTCGGGTGCAGCTGGCGCAGATCGATGCCGTCCAGGGTCACGCGCCCGCGGGTCGGGTCGTAGAACCGCGAGACGAGCTTGGCGAGGGTCGACTTGCCCGCACCGGTCGTGCCGACCAGCGCGATGGTCTGACCCGCCGGGATGTCGAGGGTGAAGTCCGGCAGGATCGTCTTTCCGCTGCCGTACCCGAACCGCACGCCGTCGAAGTGGATGTGCCCGCGGGACTCCCACAGGTCGACCGGCGAAACGGGATCCGGAACCGTCGGCTCCTCCTCCAGGACGCCCGAGACCTTCTCCAGCGCCGCTGTCGCGGACTGGTACGAGTTCAGGAAGAACGCGACCTCCTGCAGCGGAGCGAAGAAGTTGCGCACGTACAGCACTGCTGCGATGAGCGTGCCGATCTCGTACACGCCCGGTTCGATGCGCACGCCGCCCCAGAACACCACGACCGCGAGCGAGACCGACGCGACAGCCATCAGCCCCGGCTCGAACGTGCCGAAGAGGCGGATCGAGCGCATGTTGATGTCGCGATAGTCGCTGGCGAGTTCGCCGAACTCGTTGTCGTTGCGCGCCTCCTTGCGGAAGGCCTTCACGGCACGGATGCCGGTCATCGTCTCGACGAATTTCACGATGACCTTCGCGCTGATCACGCGTGACTCGCGGTAGACCCGCTGCGAGCGCGTGTAGAACCACCGCATCAGCAGGTACAGCGGCAGGCCCATCACGATGAGGACCACGCCGGACCGCCAGTCCAGCAGCAGGAGCGCGATCAGGGTGAAGCCTCCGTAGAGGATGCCGGACACCAGCTCGTTCAGGCCGCCGTCCAGCAGTTCGCGGATGGTGTCCAGGTCGCTCGTCTGCCGGGAGATGATGCGTCCCGACGTGTAGGACTCGTGGAACTCCAGGCTCAGCCGCTGCGTGTGCAGGAAGATCCGCTTGCGCAGGTCGAGCATGATGGCCTGCGTCAGTCGGGCCGTCACGACGACGTACCAGCCGATCAGGGCGGCGCCGCCCATCGCGGTGATCAGGTACACCACGACGACGCCGATGGTCGGCATCCAATCCATCCGGTCGACGACTGCCGGCAGCGCCGTGTTGAGGCCGTAGGCGATCAGGGCCGGGCCGGCCACCCGGAGTGCGGTCGAGACGACCAGGATGGTCGCGGCGAGCACGAGCTGCCACTTCAGCGGCGAGACGAGCGAGCCGAGCAGGCGCAGCGAGCGACGGCGGATCGCCCGGCTCTCTTCGCGCGTGTAGTCCGAGCGGTCTTCGCCGCTGGTTCCTTCGACGGTTGCGGTGCTCACAGGTTCACCTCCGTTTCGCGGGTACGGGCCTGTTCGTTCTCCAGGCTGGAGATGACATACCGGTAATGCTCGCTCTCGCGCAGCAGGTCGCTGTGACGGCCGACCGCCGTGATCCGACCGGCTTCGAGCAGAGCGACGCGATCGGCGAGCATGACGGTCGACGGACGATGTGCGACGACGAGCGCCGTGGTGCTGTGCAGCACCTCGCGCAGGGCGTCCTCGACCAGGGCCTCGGTGTCGACGTCGAGGGCCGAGAGGGGGTCATCCAGCACGAGGACGGCGGGACGCGCGGCGACCGCGCGGGCGAGCGCAAGGCGCTGCCGCTGCCCGCCCGAGAGGCTGAGCCCCTCCTCGCCGATGACCGTGTCGACGCCGAACGGAAGGTCCTCGACGAACCCCGCCTGGGCGACCGCGAGCGCCTCGCGCAGCACGGCCTCGGCCTCGGGACTGCCGGGGATCAGGTCCTCCCGGCCGAGCAGCACGTTGTCGCGTACGGTCTGCGAGAACAGCGTCGCGTCCTCGAAGGCCATGCCCACGTGCCTGCGGAGTTCGTTCAGGCTGAGGTCGCGCACGTCCACGCCGTCGAGGGTGACCCGGCCGCCGGTCACGTCGTACAGGCGGGACGGCAGTGTCGTCAGGGTCGTCTTGCCCGAACCGGTCAGGCCGACAAGAGCCATCGTCTCCCCCGGGCGCAGCACGAGATCGATGCCGTTGATGAGGTCCCGTTCGGATGCCGCGGCATCCTGATACCGGAAGTGCACGCCTTCGAACGCGAGCTCGCCGCGCGGTTGGGCGATCGTTGTCGGCGTCGCGGGATCGGTGATGGTGTTCTGCTCGTCGAGAACCTCGAAGATCCGGTCGGTCGCGGTGCGCGCGTCGAGTGTGAACGAGAAGAGGAATCCGATCGACTCCATGGGCCAGCGCAGGACGGTCGCCATGGCGAAGAACGCGATCAGCTCGGGCACGGTGAGCTGGCCCAACTGGACGAGGTAGATGCCCGCACCGAGGCACAGCGCGAACGCGAGGTCAGGCAGCAGGACCAGCCAGAACCAGATGATCCCGACGGCGCGCGCCTTGTTCAGCTCGGTCTGGCGGAGCGTCTCGGCCTGCTTGGCGAACTTCTGCAGGGCGTGCTTGCCGCGTCCGAAGGCCTTGAGCACCCGGATCCCGTGGACGCTTTCCTCCACGGAGGTGGCGAGGTCGCCGGCCTGGTCCTGGCTCTGGCGTGCCAGAGTCCCGTAGGTCTTCTCGAAGCGGTAGCCCGTGTACCAGAGGGGAATCGAGCACACGAGGAAGATGGTGCCGAGCAGCCAGTGCCAACGGAACAGCAGCACGGTGCCCACGAGGATCGTGAGCACGTTGACCACCAGCAGCACCAGGCCGAACGCCAGCCAGCGCCGCAGCATGCTGATGTCCTGCATCATGCGACTGAGCAGCTGGCCGGACTGCCAGCGATCGTGGAAGGACACCGGAAGCCGCTGCAGTCGCGCGTAGAAGCCCTTCCGCAGGTCGTACTCGACCTTCGTCGCCGGGCCGAGCACCAACCAGCGGCGCAGCCACACCATGACGGCCTCGAGCAGCCCGAGCACGAGGATCGCGGCGGCGCCCCAGGCGATCTGGCCGGCGTCACCGGACGCGATCGGCCCGCGGACGATCACCTCGAGGACGAGGGGGATGCTCAGTGCGAGCAGGCTTGCGATCAGGGCGCTCAGCGCGCCGAGGCTGAGCCTGCCCAGCACCGGCTTGGCGAACGGAAGCAGGCGCAGCAGTGCTCTCGGCGTGGAGGGGCGGCCGTCGTGTGATGAAGCGGTGGAAGTCATGATCCTTGTGGGAGTCGCGCGGGTGGAGAGGAGATGGGCCGGCGGGCGCCCGAAACAGCGGCGACGTCGCGGACGTCGGTCGAACGAGAACGCGCGGAGGTGCGGCTTTTGCCTGCTCGGTGGAGTCCCGAGTCCGGTCAGTCGAAGAGCCCCGGGGTCCCGTTCGGGTCGCGGAGGAGCGGAGCGGCGACCGGCGTGACGGCGACGGCGATCGTGTTCATGGCATCCTCCTTCGGCTGACCCGCAGGCGCGGGCGACAGCCTTCCAGACTATCCTCGCGCCCCGCCCGACACAACCGCCCCCTCGCGGTGCCCCGGGTCAGCTCCGCCGCCGCTCATTCGTGTCCCACTTCTGCATGCCACGCCCGGCGTGCCGCATGCAGAAGTGGGACACGAAGAACCGGCGGGGTCAAGCGGCGGCTTCGCGGGCCAGCAGCTCGCGCTTCACGTCCACACCCCACGCGAACCCGCCCAGCGTGCCGTCCGAGCGCAGTACCCGGTGGCACGGCACGAACAGCGCCGGCGCGTTCCGGGCGCAGATGGATGCCGCGGCCCGGACGGCGCTCGGCTGCCCCAGCGCGAGGGCGAACTCCGCGTAGGTGAGCGGTCGCCCGGGGGCGATGCCACGCAACGCCGCCCATCCGGCGGACTGCATCGCGGTGCCCTGCTGGGCGACCGGGACACCGTCGATGGCACGGAGATCGCCGGCGTAGTAGGCCAGGGCGGATGCCGCGGCATCCGTCTCCGCCTCACGCACCGTGACGGGTCGCAGGCGGGGGTGAATGCGGGCGAGCGCCGCGGCCGGATCGGCCGTCCACCCCGAAGCGAGGACCCGACCCCTGTCGTCGGCGACGATCGTGAACGGCCCGTCCGGGGTGTCGATGGTCTGGATGCTCGCGGTCATGTCGGGTCCTCCTCGGTGCTCGGTCGTCCGACCGGTGGTTCGGTTGTGTTCTCGTACGACGGACGTGGCGAGGCCGTCGAGGCCGCCACCGCGGCTGTGCCGCGACGGGGTGCGGGCGGGCGGACGGGGACGGCGCGCCACAGGTGCGCGGTGAAGTAGCTGCGCCACGGCGCGGTCCGCGCAGCCCACGCCTCCAACGCGCGGGGGTCCGCGGGCAGGCCTACCGCGGCGGCGCCGGTGCGCACCGCGACGTCGCCGGGAAGGAACACATCGGTGTCACCGAGCACGCGCATCCGCACGTAGTCGGCCGTCCAGGGTCCGACGCCGGGCAGCGCGAGCAGGGCTGCCCGCTGATCGGCGGCCTCGTCGCCCGGTCCGAGCCGGAGGGAGCCGTCGGCGAGGGCCGCGGCGGCGCCGACGAGCGCGCGGATGCGTGCCGCGGGGCCGCGCAGGACCTCGTGCCCGTGCTCGGCGATCGCCGCCATCGTGGGGAAGAGCCTCGCCTGGTTCGCGGCACCTGGGCCGGTCGCCCCGATCGAGACGGGCTCCCCCAGCGCGTCGGTGAGCGCGGTCAGCGCGGTGCGCGCCGCCGATACCGTGATCTGCTGTCCGACCATCGCGCGAATGAGCATCTCGTGCGGGTCGGCGGCTCCGGGCACGCGGATCCCGGGCACACGCGCCACGAGCGGGGCGAGTTCGGGATGCCGCGACAGCGCGGCGTCGATCGCGATCGGGTCGGCGTCGAGGTCGAACAGGCGACGGGCACGCGTGACGAGCGTGGACAGATCGGCCAGGTGGGTCAGCCGGGCACGCAGTCGCACGCGCCCCGTCTCGTCGAGGCGGAGCTCGAACCACGCCGGACCACCGGGCAGTCGCAGGGTGCGGGCGAACGACGCGGGAGTCGCCGACTCCATTCCGCTCACGGCGCGCGCGGTCATCCAGGCGAACAGACCCTCCGCATCGAGCGGGCCGCGGTGCGGCAGGACGAGGTCGATCGCGCCGTCGAGGGGTTGACTCCCGCCGCCGCGACGGCGGCGGGCGCGCAGCTCGAGCGGCGGCATCCCGAACACCTCCCGCACCGTCTCGTTGAACTGCCGGATGCTGGTGAACCCGGCCGAGAACGCGACATCGGCGGCCGGCAGGTCGGTGCCCACCAGCAGCATCCGCGCGGTGTGCGCGCGATGCGCTCGGCTCAGCGCGAGCGGTCCGGCACCCAGCTCGGCGGTCAGCAGTCTGGTGAGGTGCCGTGACGAATACCCGAGCCGGCGCGCGAGACCCGGGACGCCCTCGCGCTCGATCACGCCGTCCGCGATCAGCCGCATGGCGCGGGCCGTGGTGTCGCCGCGCAGATCCCACTCCGGGGATCCGGGCGCGGCCTCGGGCAGGCACCGCTTGCATGCCCGGTAGCCCGCCTCGTGCGCGGCGGCGCTGGTGGCGAAGAAGGACACGTTGGCCGGTTTGGGCGTGCGCGCCGGGCAGCTCGGCCGGCAGTAGATCCCTGTAGAGCGCACGGCCGTGACGAACTGCCCGTCGAAACGGGGATCGCGCGACTGGATCGCGCCGTAGCGCTCATCGAACGACAGCGGCGCGATGCGCGTCGCGGTGGTGGCGGTGGAGCTGATCACAGGTTCCACAATGCCACGCTCCGCGGCATCCGACTGGCGGAAATCGGACACGGCTGTGGGGTGCTGTCCGCACGACATCGACGTGGGACGGGACCGACCCTGACCCCGACGCGCGCGTGGGCGCTACCGTGAACGGATGAGCGAACGCGAGTACGACGTCATCGTGATCGGCGCCGGTGCGGTCGGCGAGAACATCGCCGAGCGGACCGTCCAAGGCGGAATGTCCACCGTCATCGTCGAGGCCGAACTGGTGGGCGGCGAGTGCTCCTACTGGGCGTGCATGCCCTCGAAGGCGCTCCTTCGCAGCGCTTCCGCACTGCGGGCGGCGCAGGACGTCGACGGCGCGAAGCAGGCGATCCGCGGCGGCCTGGACATCACCGGGGTCCTGCGCCGCCGCGACCGCATCACCCACGACTGGGATGACGCGTCGCAGGTGCGCTGGCTGAAGAAGACCGGCATCGACCTCGTGCGGGGTCACGCCGAGTTCACCGGAGTCAAGCGCGTCCGGGTGACCGCCGAGGACGGCACCGTGACCGACCTCATCGCTCGCCACGCCGTCGCCGTCGCCACCGGATCGGTGGCGCTGCTGCCCGACATCCCAGGTCTGCGCGAGATCGAGCCGTGGACCAGCCGGGATGCCACCAGCGCACAGACGATCCCCGCGTCGCTCGCGATCCTGGGCGGCGGGGTCGTGGGCGCGGAGATGGCGACGGCGTACGCGGGCTTCGGCACCAAGGTGACCCTGATCGTGCGGTCGAGGCTTCTGCCGAAGCTGGAGCCCTTCGCCGCCGAGCTGGTCGAGGCCTCGCTGCGCGGGCTGGGTGTCACCGTCCGCGCCGGTGTCGCGGTGACGGCCGCGCACCGCACCGACCGGAACGCGGTGCTCGCGCTGTCGGACGGAGGCCGCGTCGTCGCCGAGCAGGTGCTCGTCGCCGTCGGCCGTACGCCGCGCACCGGCGACCTCGGGCTGGGAAGCATCGGCTTCTCGCCGGGAGCATGGCTGGCCGTCGACGACACGCTGCTGGTCAAGGGCACCGACTGGCTCTACGCGGTCGGCGACGTCAACCACCGTGCACTCCTGACGCACCAGGGCAAGTACCAGGCCCGCGCTGCCGGTGACGTGATCGCGGTCCGCGCGAAGGGCGGGCCGGTCGATGACGTGCCGTGGGGTGCGCACGTCGCGACCGCGGACCACGACCACATCCCGCAGGTCACCTTCACCGACCCGGAGATCGCGTCGGTCGGCCTCACCGAGGCGGCCGCGCGTGCCGCCGGCCGACGCATCCGGGTACTGGACTACGACCTGTCCTGGGTCGCCGGCGCCAGCACCTACGCGGACTCCTACGAGGGCAGGGCGCGAGCCATCGTCGACGAGGACCGCGGTGTGCTGATCGGAGCCACGTTCGCCGGCGCGAACGTGGCCGAGCTGCTGCACTCCGCGACCGTCGCGATCGTCGGCGAGGTGCCGATCGATCGTCTCTGGCACGCGGTGCCGTCGTATCCGACGCTCAGCGAGGTCTGGCTTCGCTGGCTCGAGGAGTACGGCCGCCCCGCCCCGCTCTGAACCGCGGGACGAGCGCCAGCGTCAGTGGAAGAAGTGGCGCTCGCCGGTGAAGAACATCGTGACGCCGGCTTCGCGGGCAGCGTCGATCACCTCGTCGTCACGGACCGAGCCTCCGGGCTGCACAATGGCCCCGATTCCGGCGTCGATGAGGACCTGCGGTCCGTCGGCGAACGGGAAGAACGCATCGGATGCCGCGACGGATCCGGCCGCGCGAGCACCCGCACGTTCCACCGCGAGCCGGCAGGAGTCGACCCGGTTGACCTGGCCCATCCCGATGCCGACCGTCGCGGAGTTCTTCGCGAGCACGATCGCGTTGGACTTCACCGCGCGGCACGCCTTCCAGGCGAAGATGAAGTTGGTCATCTCCTCCTCGCTCGGCCGCTCGCCGGAGACGAGCTGCCAGTCCTTCGCGACCGACTCGATGTCGTCGGGGAAGCGGTCGGCGTCCTGCAGCAGCAGGCCGCCGGAGACGAGTCGGACATCCATCCGCTCCTGCTGCCAGTCGACCGGCAGACGCAGCACGCGAAGGTTCTTCTTCAGCGCGAACACCTCGAGCGCCTCGGGCTCGAACTCCGGCGCCACGATCACCTCGGTGAAGATGTCCCGCAGGTTCTCGGCCATCTTGAGCGTCACCCGGCGGTTCGCGGCGATCACACCGCCGAAGGCGGACACCGGATCGCACTCGTGCGCGCGCAGGTGAGCGCTGGCGATCGCATCCAGCGCGTTGGGCGCCGAGACGGCGATCCCGCACGGGTTGGCGTGCTTGATGATGGCCACCGCGGGCTTGACCATGTCGAATGCGGCGCGCAGCGCGGCATCCGCGTCGATGTAGTTGTTGTACGACATGCCCTTGCCCTGCAGCTGTGTGGCCTGGGCGATGCCGTGGCCGCCGACGCGCGAGTAGATCGCCGCGCGCTGGTGCGAGTTCTCGCCGTAGCGCAGCGTCTCGAGCCGCTCGGCCTTGATCGTGAGGTGCTGCGGCAGATCGGCGTCCGAGAGGGTTTCCTCGGCGAACCACTGCGCGACGGCGCGGTCGTACGCGGCCGTGTGCGCGAACGCGCGGGCGGCGAGGGCGCGGCGCTGAGCCAGGCTGGTCCCGCCGACGCCGATCGCGTCGATGACGCCGGGATACGACTCGGGTGAGACGACGATGGCCACGTTCGCGTAGTTCTTCGCCGAAGCGCGCACCATGGCCGGTCCGCCGATGTCGATCTGCTCGACGACCGCGTCGCCTTCGGCGCCGGAGGCCACGGTCTCGACGAACGGGTACAGGTTCACCACGACGAGTTCGAACGCCGCGATGCCGAGCTCGTCGAGCTGACGCTCGTGGTCCTCGAGGCGGAGGTCCGCGAGCAGGCCGGCGTGCACGCCCGGGTGCAGGGTCTTCACGCGGCCGTCGAGCGACTCCGGAAAACCGGTGACCGCAGCGACGTCGGTCACCGCGAACCCGGCATCGCGGATGGTGGCCGCGGTGGAGCCGGTCGAGACGATCTCGATCCCCGCGCCGGCCAGAGCCTCGGCGAGCGTCAGCAGGTCGGTCTTGTCGCTGACCGAGACGAGCGCCCGGCGAACCGGCACGAGATCGCGGTCGCGGTACAGGGAAGGGTCGTGGCTGGGGCCGGCCATGGGTGCTCCTCGGGTGGGGATCAGGGGGGTGGGGGTCAGCTCGCGGCAGCGAGGTCGAGGTCGCCCGTCGCAATGCGGCGGATGACGTCGATCATCAGCCGCCGCTCGACGGGTTTGATGCGTTCGTGCAGGGTGTGCTCGTCGTCCCCGGGAATCACGGGGACGCGCTCCTGGGCGAGGATCGGGCCACTGTCGACGCCGTTGTCGACGATGATGACGCTCGCGCCGGTCTGGGCGACACCCGCGGCCAGGGCATCGCGCACACCGTGCGGACCGGGGAACTCGGGAAGATAAGCCGGGTGCGTGTTGATGATCCGCGGGCTCCACGCCTCGACGAGGGACGGCGGCAGGAGTCGCATCAGCCCGCTCAGCACGACCAGGTCGGGCTTCCACACGTCCAGTTGCGCACCGAGCTCGGCGCCCCATTCCTCGCGCGAGTCGAATTCCCGCCAGGGCACGAGCATGGTCGGGATGCCGTACTCCTCCGCGTGCGCGAATCCGGCGGCCTCGCGGTCGGCGCCGACGACGATCACGCGCGCCGGGAAATCAGCTTCGGCCGCCTCATCGAGCAGGGCCCGCAGATTGGACCCCGCGCCCGAAATGAGGACGGCGACCGTGAGCACCCGTCTAGTCTATCGGCGGCAGGGGCTTCGGCCTGCGGGGCCCGAGGTCGACGGTCGGGGTCGCGTCCGGGTCGTCGGAGCGCGGGCTCGGCGGGGGCTCGGACCTGCCCGGATCGCTCACCTCCGGCGCGGCATCCTCGACGCCGGGCGCGGCTTGGTCGGCGTCGTACGGGTCGACGTCGTGCGGGTCGACGTCGCGCGCCCAGGCGTCCGCGCTCACCACCGGCTGCGTCGCGGCGTCCGAGGGGGACCACGCGAACCCGTTCGACGGGGGTTCCTCGGCGGGTGCCGGGGCCTCCCGACCCTGTTCCCTCCGCGCCGCGCGCGTCCGTCGACGCGGTGACAGCAACAGGATGCCGGCGCCCAGCAGCACCTCCGCTCCCACCGCCAGCGCGACCGGTCCCGGCGGCGGTCCGACCTCGGCGAGGCGCCCCGGTCCGATCGAGCCCGAGGCGAGCAGGCACAGCAGCGCCGCTCCGGCCCCGGCCAGGACGGCGATTCCGACCGCGATCACCAACCGTGCGCCGATCGGATCCCCGGCCGGCGAGCCCAGTTCTGTCCCATCGTCCTGTACCCCCGTCCGGCCCCCGTCCCGCGCCGGCGCGACGGCGGACGGCCGGGTGCCGTCGACCCCGGCCAGCAGTGCGGTCAGCGCCGAGCTGCGTGTGCCACCGGGCACCGCATCCGGGTGCGTCGGGTGATCCGACGGGCCCGGCTCCACCGCGCGCGGCGGCGCGGCCAGGCGCGAGCGCGCGATCCAGCCGGCCAGGGCACCGAGCGCAACCGGCAGCAGGGCCAGCAGGAGCAGCCACGGGGTGGTGGATGCGGGGAGCGCACCGAGCACGGGGATGCCGGGAATCACGCCGAGCTGGGTGCCCGCGGGCGATACCGCCGTGTCGATGCCGACGGCGAAGCCGGGCCCCGCGACGAAGGACATGCCCCAGATGACGAGCGTCGGCAGGTAGGCGAGCTGGGTGAGCGTGACGATCACGGCGCCGAGCGCGTCGACGTTGGCTGCTTCGAACAGCGCGACGACCTCCCCTCCGCGCAGCAGCAGCGCGGCGGCGAGGACCAGCGCGCCGAGTCCGATGAGCCCGGTGAGCACGACGCCGGCGCCGCGGACGGTCAGCCCGACGGCATCCGCCCACCCGTGGGGGGCCCTCTCGACACGGTCGCGCACCCGGGCGATCAGGCCCGCACCGGCCTCGCGCCACTCGGTCACGACGGCTCCGGCGCACAGGGGGAGCGCGAAGACCAGGGCGGGCATCAGGATCGCCTGCCAGAGCTCCACCTGTGCGATCGCGGTGCCCGAGGTCAGGGCGATCGCGGTCGCCAGCGCCGTGAACACGACAGAGCCGGTCACGACGCCGGTGACCCACGCGTCCGCCTGCGAGGCGCGTACCCCCGAGCGGGCCGCGAAGATCGCGGTGAAGACGGCGAAGGCGAGGGGGGCGAGCGAAAGGACGAACGATGCCGCGGTCGGGTCGATGCCCGCGACGGCGAGGTAGTCGCCGGGCAGTGTGACGTGCAGAGGGACGAGATTTCCGAGCTGCCACACCGCTGCGCTCGCGGGCCAGAGGGTCCCCCACTCGGCCGTCCCGCTCATCCCCACCACCCACAGGACGGTGAGCGGGGCAAGGGTCGCCGCGATGCCGACCGCCGCCGCGATGGCGGCATCGACGGCGGCGAGGAGAACGACGATCAGGCGATGCATGCGTCATCGACCCTAGTTCGACACGCGGTGCGATCCCGGCGCACACGCACGCCTCGGTCACCTCCGCCCGAGCCCCGGCGGTCAGAGCAGCGGCATCCGTTCCGATAGCGTCTTTGTCGGAGGTCATTCATGAGCACAGCACCTACGTCCGCGCCCGAAAGCACCGAGGTCGTCGACACCGACGCACCGCGCAGCGCGTTCGATCGCTTCTTCGAGATCAGCAAGCGCGGCTCGACGATCGGCGCGGAGATCCGGGGTGGTCTGGTCACGTTCGTCACGATGGCCTACATCGTGATCCTGAATCCGATCATCCTCTCCAGCGGTACGGACGTCGCCGGCGACACTCTCGGCTTCACGCAGGTCGCCGCCGCGACGGCTCTGACCGCGGGTCTGATGACGGTGCTCTTCGGGCTGGTCACACGCCTGCCGTTCGCGTTCGCGGCGGGTCTGGGCATCAACTCCTTCCTCGCGGTCTCGGTCGTCGGGCAGGTGACGTGGGCCGAGGCGATGGGCCTCGTCGTCATCAACGGCCTGATCATCGTGCTGCTGGCCGCCACCGGTCTGCGCCGCATGATCTTCAACGCGGTTCCGATGCAGCTGAAGATCGCGATCACCGTCGGCATCGGCCTGTTCATCGCGTTCATCGGATTCGTCGACGCGGGCTTCGTCACCGCGACGGGTGCGTCCTCTCCCCCGGTCGGCCTCGGTGTCGAGGGTTCGATCGGCACGGTTCCAACCCTCATCTTCGTCTTCACGCTGCTGCTGACCGGCATCCTGGTCGCCCGCAAGGTCAAGGGCGGAATCCTCATCGGTCTGGTCAGCGGCAGCATCGTCGCGGTGGTCGTCGAGGCGATCTGGAACCTCGGCCCCCGCTTCGCGGACGACGGCACGGTCAACCCCGGAGGGTGGGGCCTGTCGGTCCCCGAGCTTCCCGCGTCGCTGGTCAGCCTGCCGGACCTCTCGCTGCTCGGGCAGGTGTCGTTCGGTTCGTTCGAGCGCATCGGCGTGCTGGCGGCGATGATGCTGGTGTTCACCCTCGTCTTCACGAACTTCTTCGACGCGATGGGCACGATGACCGGCCTGTCCAAGGAGGCCCGCCTGGCCGACGCGCGGGGCGACTTCCCCCGCATCAAGTCCGCGCTGATCGTCGAAGGCATCGGCGCGGTGGCCGGTGGCCTCACGTCGAGCTCCTCGAACACCGTCTTCATCGAGTCCGGCGCGGGCATCGGCGAGGGCGCCCGCACCGGGTTCGCGAACGTGATCACCGGCATCCTGTTCCTTGTCGCGATGTTCTTCACCCCGTTGGCGTCGATCGTGCCGACCGAGGTCGCCGCGGCGGCCCTGGTGATCGTCGGGGCGATGATGATGGCGCAGATCAGGGACATCGACTTCTCCGACTTCTCGGTCCTGCTGCCGGTCTTCCTCAGCGTCACCGTGATGCCGTTGACGTACTCGATCGCCAACGGCATCGGCGCGGGCTTCATCTCCTGGGTTCTGGTCCGCTCGCTCGCCGGCAAGGCGCGCGAGATCAGCCCCCTGCTGTGGATCGTCGCCGCCGGCTTCGCGCTCTACTTCGCACGCGGTCCCGTGGAGATGCTGCTGGGAGGCTGACCGCGGGCGCAGGTCAGCGCCGCGGGGTCCAGCCGAACGGCAGCGGTCCGTCCACGGCGGCCCGCTCGCGGTCGGCCGCCGCGGACCAGCCCTGCGCGGCATCCGCCCCGTCGAACCCGCCGCGCGCGACCCGGAACCCGACGTCGTCGTGGTGCGTGCGTGGGGGGCCGCCGCGGCGTGTGGATGCCCGCACACTCCAGGCGTCGTCGGCGAAGCCGCCGCCACGGAACACCCGGTACTCGTCATAGCGGGCCGGGTCGAGCAGGTCCCAGCACCACTCCCACACGTTGCCGAGCGTGTCGAACAGGCCGTTGAGGTTCGGCAGGCGGCTGCCCACGGGCTGCGGCGCGCTCACGCCGTCGGCCGCCGTCCACGCGATCTCGGCGAGCGGACCGTAGTGCGCTCCGGTCGAGCCCGCGCGACACGCGTACTCCCATTCGGCCTCGGTCGGCAGTCGGTAGCCGTCGGAGTCGACCTGCCACGTGACGTCCTCGCCCTCGAACGTGTAGGCGGGATCCAGGCCCTCCCATTCCGACGCGGCGTTGCAGAACCGAGCCGCGCGGAACCAGCTGACGTTCACTGCGGGCGTTCGGGGGTGGGATGCCGTCACGCCGAGCAGTTCCGCAAGCTGCTCCTCCGTGACCGGGAACACGCCGATCTGGAACGACTCCAGGGCGACATCGCGATGCGCGCGCCGACGAGCGTCATGGAGGGTGACTCTGCCGGCGGGAAGGGACGCCAGCTCGATATCGTTCACCGGGCGCGGAGCCCGCTCAGTGCTCGATCGGCTCGAGCACGAAGATGGCGATCTGCCGGTCGGTGCGCGTCTGGTAGTCGTCGTACGCCGGCCAGACCGCGGTCGCATGCCCCCACCATTCAACGCGCTCGGGCCCGGACAGCTCGCGAGCGTTGTAGTCGCGCTTGACCCCGCCGTCCTGGAGCTCCACGTGCGCGTTCGCGCGCATGTTGCCGGCCCACTTGGGCTCATCCGGATCGCCGCCCTTGGACGCGACCACCGCGTATCGACCGCCGTGCTCGACGCGCATGAGCGCCGTCTTGCGGAGCGCCCCCGATTTGGCGCCCACGGTCGTGAGGACGATGATCGGCACCCCGCGCAGCAGGTTCGCCTCAGCGCCGTCGGAGGCCTCGTAGCGTTCGGCCTGCTTGCGGGCCCATTCCGAGGTGCTGGGCTTGTACTGTCCGATGAGTGGCATCTGTCCACCGTATCCCGACCCCGCTGCCTCGGCGCCATACCGAAAGGGGCGCGCCCGGCGGGCCGGGGTGGGGTGGGCCCCCGCAACGGCGTCTCATGCCGCGGGCTCCGCGCCGCACGGCACCATGACCGATGAGGACGGGGGACGGATGCCGCGGCATCCGTCCCCCGTCCTCTGGTGCGCCTAGAGCGACGCGATGATCTCGCGCATCAAGTCCGCGGTCTCGGACGGCGTCTTGCCGACCTTGACCCCGGCGGCCTCGAGGGCCTCCTTCTTGGCCTGCGCGGTGCCCGCTGAGCCGGACACGATGGCGCCGGCGTGGCCCATGGTCTTGCCCTCGGGGGCGGTGAAGCCCGCGACGTAGCCGACGACGGGCTTGGTGACGTTCTCGCGGATGAAGTCCGCAGCGCGCTCTTCCGCGTCGCCGCCGATCTCGCCGATCATGACGATCGCCTTCGTCTCGGGGTCGGCCTCGAATGCCGCGAGGGCATCGATGTGCGTGGTGCCGATCACCGGGTCGCCGCCGATGCCGATCGCGGTGGAGAAGCCGATCTCACGCAGCTCGTACATCATCTGGTAGGTCAGCGTGCCGGACTTCGAGACGAGTCCGATCGGCCCCTTGCCGGCGATGTTGGCCGGTGTGATGCCGACCAGTGACTCGCCCGGGGTGATGATGCCGGGGCAGTTCGGTCCGATGATGCGCGTGGTGTTGCCCTTGGACTGCGCGTACGCCCAGGCCTCGGCGGTGTCGCCGACGGGAACGCCCTCGGTGATGACGACCAGCAGCGGGATCTCCGCGTCGATGGCCTCGACCATCGCGTCCTTCGTGAACGCAGGGGGCACGAACGCGATCGACACGTCGGCGCCGGTCTTCTCGATGGCCTCGGCCACCGAGGCGAAGACGGGAAGCTCGACGGGGTTGCCGTCCGCGTCGTGGTGCAGCACGGTGGTGCCCGCCTTGCGTGCGTTCACGCCGCCGAGGACCTGCGTGCCGGCCTTGAGCATGAGTGCCGTGTGCTTGGTGCCTTCGCCGCCGGTGATGCCCTGGACGATGACCTTGGAATCCTTGTTGAGGAAGATCGACATATCTTGAAGTCCTTAAGAGTTCGGTCCCTGAGCCCGTCGAAGGGTCAGGCGTTGGCCAGCTCGGCGGCCTTGTCGGCGCCTTCGTCCATGGTGTCGGCCAGGGTCACGAGCGGGTGGTTGGCGTCGCGCAGGATCGCGCGGCCCTCCTCCACCTTGTTGCCGTCCAGGCGCACGACCAGCGGCTTGGTGGCCGTCGCGCCCAGCTCGGCGAGCGCGCCGACGATGCCCTTCGCGACGGCGTCGCAAGAGGTGATACCGCCGAAGACGTTGACGAAGACGCTCTTGACCTGCGGGTCGCCGAGGATGACATCAAGGCCCGCGGCCATGACCTCGGCCGAGGCGCCGCCGCCGATGTCGAGGAAGTTCGCGGGCTTCACGCCGCCGTGGTTCTCGCCTGCGTAGGCGACGACATCCAGCGTCGACATCACCAGACCTGCGCCGTTGCCGATCACGCCGACCTGGCCGTCCAGCTTGACGTAGTTGAGGTCGTTCTCCTTGGCCTTCGCCTCGAGGGGGTCGGCGGCATCCTTGTCTTCGAGCAGCGCGTGCCCGGCGTGACGGAAGTCGGCGTTCTCATCGAGGGTGACCTTGCCGTCGAGTGCGACGATGTCGCCCTCCTCGGTCAGCACGAGCGGGTTGACCTCCACCAGCGTGGCGTCCTCACCCTTGTAGACCGAGTACAGCTTGACGAACACGTCGCTGACCTTGTCGACCAGCTCCGGAGCGAAACCGGCCGTCTCGGCGATCTCGACGGCCTTCTGCTTGTCGATGCCGGTCAGCGGGTCGACCGCGACGCGGGCGAGCGCTTCGGGGCGCTCGACGGCGAGCTCTTCGATCTCCATGCCGCCCTCGACGCTGGCCAGCGACAGGTACGCGCGGTTGGCGCGGTCCAGCAACACCGAGAAGTAGTACTCCTTGTCGATCCGGGCACCGGCCGCGACCATGACGCGCTTGACCACGTGGCCCTTGATGTCCAGTCCGAGGATCGCCTTCGCGGCTTCAAACGCCTCGTCGGGGGTCTTGGCGACCTTCACGCCACCGGCTTTGCCGCGGCCGCCGGTCTTGACCTGGGCCTTGACGACGACGAGTCCGCCGATCTTCTCGGCCGCAGCCTTCGCCTGCTCGGGTGTGTCTGCGACGATGCCGGCGAGCACCGGCACGTCGTACTTCTCGAATAGGTCACGTGCCTGGTACTCGTACAGATCCACAGTGCAAGCCTCCGCTGGGATGAAAGGGGAGATGACGCGAAAGCGTCTTGATGTCGAGAGATCGACCAATCCACAAGCGTACTACCGCGTGACGGAAGGTCCCGACCGGTCCAGCCGCGTGAGGTCCCTGGTCGCCGGTCCCTCGATGCGTCGTCCGTCCGGGGCGAAGCGCGACGCGTGCAGCGGGCAGTCCCACGTGCACTCCTGGTCGTTCCAGGTCAGCACGCCACCGAGGTGGGTGCACACCGCGCTGACGGCGCGGCTCACGCCGTCGACGGTGGAGATGGCCACCGGGTGTCCCCCGCGGTTCGCGACGATTCCCTGCCCCTCCTCCGGCTTCGCCACGGGAACAGGCGTCCGCTGCGCACCGACCCAGCCCGCCGCGGCCTCCCACCCGACGCGCAGGTTCTCGACCCCTCCACGGCCGAGATCGGCGGGCACGGTCATGCGGTGGGCGATCGTCGTCATCCACTCCGGCCGGTCGCGCCGCGGCACGCGCGTGATCTCGGCGGTGAGCCGAAGCGCCGCGGCCGGACCGTTGGACAGACCCCACTTGCCGAATCCGGTGGCGAACCGCACTCGCCCCAATCCGCGGGGCATCGCTCCGACGAAGGGCATGAGGTCGTGCGACTCGTAGTCCTGCGCGGACCACGACATTCGCGGCTGTGCACCGGGGAAGTGCCGGCGCGTCCAGTCGATCAGGTCCGCCACCTGTGCCCGCTCGGACTCGACTCTGCCGACCGGGTGTCCGTTGCCGCCGACGACCAGCCGGGCCCGATCGCCGGGACCGTCCCCCGCGGTAACCGAGCGGATGGAACGCGTCGGGCCGTCCACCGACAGGTAGAGCCCGTCCGGCACCTCGCCGTCCACATCGAAGCCGACGCAGTAAGAGCGCAGTCCCCGTGTCTTGGCGAAGTAGAAACCCCGCTCCATGATCGGTGCGCCCGTGGCCAGCACGACCTGACCGGCCGTGGCGAACCCCGCGGTCGTCTCCACGACGGCTCGGGGCAGGACGTGAACGTGCATCACACGGGTTCCGGTGTGGAGGGTTCCTCCGGCGGCCACGAACTCCCGGGCGAGCGCGAGCGCCACGGCCTGAGGGTCGATCGCGACCTGATCCTCCAGCGCGACCGCGTCGACGACCGGGAACGGGCCGTCCCCATCCGGCAGGACGCGTCGCACGTCCAGACCTGCCTCGTGCGCTGCGGCGAGCTCGGCCGCAACACAGTCCGTGCCGTCGCCGGACTGCGCGTACGAGTACGCCGTGCGCCTCGTGTAGGACACACCCGCCGCATCGGCGAAGGCGGTGAGCCACTCCGCGCCCTCGCGGTTGGCGTCCACGTAGGCGCGGACGAGCGCCGCAGGGTGATGACGCCGCATCGTGGAGAGCACCTTCCCCTGCAGCAGCGAGAGCTTTCCGGTGTTGGCCCCGGTGGCGAGGTTGCCGACCTCTCCCGCCTCCAGCACCGCGACATCCCTGCCCTTTCGCGCGAGCATCAGAGCGGTGGCAAGACCGGTGATCCCGGCACCCACCACGATCACATCGTGCTGTTGGCCGATCTCGAACGGCGTTCCGGCGACGACGGCGCCGTCGGCTCTCCACAGGGACGTCATCGCCCCAGTGAACTCCCCCATCCCGCCGCCGTCTACCCGGTTGACAGGCAGTCCCGGCGTTTCGCGGGCGCGCCATCGGGTTCGTGACGGGCGCGCGCGTCATCCCGGAGGAGGGCGGCCGGCAGTAGGCTTCGGGGATGATCGAGTCCGCGCCCGCGCCGGCCGATTCTGCGCAGCCGCCCGCCTCGCCGCCGTCACGGACGGCGGTCGTGGCCGCGGCGCTGGAGCTGTTCGAACGTCAGGGCTTCGAGGCGACCTCAGTCGAGCAGATCGCCCGAGCCGCAGAGGTTTCCCGCAGCACCTTCTTCCGGCAGTTCGGCGGCAAGGAGGACGTGGTCTTCGCCGATCACGAGGTGCTCCTCGACGAACTGCGGGAGTGGCTCGGGAACGGTCATGACGACCCGTGGCGTGCTGTCTGCGAGGCCTCCGAGCGGGTCTTCCGCCACTTCGCGGCCGAGCCCGACGTGGCGCGCCGTCGCTACACCGTGGTGCGGCAGGTGCCCGCGCTCCGCGAGCGCGAGATCGTCACCGTCTTCCGCTACGAGCGCCTGTTCGACGATTACCTCCGCGGCGCGATACCCGGTCTGGACCCGCTCGATGCGGTCGGCTTCGCCGCGCTCGTGACCGCCGTGCACAACCATGTACTGCGCCGGCTGCTGCGCGGCGGGCGGGTGCGGATCGGCGTGCTGCGCGCGGCGCTCGATGACGTGCGGCGCCGTTACGGGGTCTATCCCGACACGGCCGGCGATGCGGACGACGACCTCGTCGTGGCGGTGTTCCCTCGACGGATGCCGCCCGCCGAAGTCGTCCGCCGCCTTCGCGGTCACCTCGACCCGCCGCGCTGAGGACGTCGGTCCGGGCGCCGGTCCCCCTTGTCCGCGAAGCGCACGTGGGGCCTTGGCCTGACCGCGGCCGCTCGCACACCCCGCGCGCCGGCGCAAGGGTCCCGGCGCATCCGGCACCGGGATTAGCCTCGGACCATGGGACTGTTCCGGAACGAGCCGCAGACGATCCGCTTCGACTCGCGGGATGTCGAACTCAGGGCGACCAGAGCGCCGTGGAGTCTGTGGGCCGACGGGTTCGGCAAGCTCGGCATTCGCGCGATCCAGATCATCGTCGTGGTCGCGGTTGCCGCCGGCATCGTTCTCGTGATCGGTCAGCTGACGCTGGTGACGATCCCGCTGGTGATCGCGCTCATCCTGGCCTGCGCGTTCAACCCCGTGATGCGCTGGATGCGACAGCGCGGCATCCCGTCCGTTCTGGCCACCCTGCTCACGCTGCTGACGATCGTGGTCCTGCTCACCGGCATCGGGTGGCTCATCGTCTGGGCGGTGCGCGACCAGTGGGATGAGCTGTACGCGCAGGCCGAGGAGGGGATCCAGTCCGTGATCGCCTGGGCGCAGGCGCTGCCGTTCTTCGACTCCGCCGCGACCGAGTTCGACGGCTGGGTGGAGTCGGTCACCGATTTCCTCACCAGTGCGCAATTCGGCTCGGGTGCGCTGGCCGGTGTCGGGGCGGTGGCGAACTTCGTGACCGGACTCGTCCTGCTGGTGACGATCCTGTTCTTCTTCCTCAAGGACGGCCCGCAGATGTGGGAATTCCTGCTGCGTCCGTTCCGCGGTGAGAGCTACCTGCGTGCGCGCCGGATCGGCGACAAGACCGTCGGCGTCCTGGGCTCCTACGTGCGCGGAACCGCGACGGTCGCCGCCGTGGATGCCATCGGCATCCTGATCGGCCTTCTCATCCTGCAGGTGCCGCTGGCCATCCCGCTCGCGGTCCTGGTCTTCCTCCTCGCGTTCATCCCGATCGTCGGCGCGACCGTGGCCGGCATCCTCGCCGCGCTCGTGGCGCTCGTGGCGAACGGCTGGGTCAATGCCCTGTTCGTCCTCGGCGTCGTGGTGCTCGTCAACCAACTCGAAGGCAACTTCCTGCAGCCGGTGCTGATGGGCCGGTCGATGAAGCTGCACGCGTTCGTCATCCTGGTCGCGTTGACGGTGGGCACGGTGCTCGGCGGGATCGTGGGCGCGGTCCTGGCCGTACCGATCGCCGCGGCGGTGTGGGGCGTGATCCAGGTCTGGGACGGCCCCGACCTTCCCGCGCGCTGGGCGCGACCGAAGCATCCGATCGAGGCGTAGACCGCGCCGATCCCCGCAGGCGTGGACGGAGCTTCTCGACCGCGTCCGGCCCGGAGGCCAGGATGGACCCATGCCGTACGAGATTCCCGCGCCGATGCTCGCCAAATCCGTCCCGGACGTTCCGGATCAGGACGCGGTCCCGGGCGGCCTGAGCTACGAGCCGAAGTGGGACGGCTTCCGCGGGCTGGTCTCGTGGGACGGCGAGACCGTCGAGATCGGCTCCCGCGGCGCGAAGCCGCTGACCCGGTACTTTCCCGAGCTGGTCGAGGCGTTCGCACGCCTGCTGCCCGAGCCCTGCCTGATCGACGGCGAAGTCGTCGTGCCCAAGGGCGAGCCCGGCGCCCAGCGGCTGGACTGGGAATCGCTGACCCAGCGCATCCACCCCGCGGCCTCCCGCGTGAAGATGCTCGCCGAGACCAGCCCGGCGATGTTCATCGCGTTCGATCTGCTGGCGCGCGGCGACCGCGACCTGCAGTCGGCGCCGTTCGCGACCCGCCGCGCCGAGCTGGTCGAGCTGCTCGCGGGGCTGCCGCACCCGATCCACGTGACGCGAACGACGACGGATGCCGCGACCGCCCGTCGCTGGCTCAGCCAGTTCGAGGGCGCCGGGCTCGACGGCGTGGTCGCGAAGCCGCTCGCCCAGCCGTACGCGCCGAACAAGCGCACGATGTTCAAGATCAAGCACGCCCGTATGGCGGACGTCGTGGCGCTGGGGTACCGCATCCACAAGTCCGGCGAGGGCGTCGGATCGCTGCTGGTCGGCCTGTACACGGATGAGGGCCAGTTGCACAACGTCGGCGCGGTCTCTGCGTGGAGCAATGCACGACGACTCGAGTTGATCGACGAGCTCGCCCCTCTCGTGGAGACGGATGCCGCGGGCGAGGCTCTCACCGGTGAGGGCGAGAAATCGCGCTTCTCGGCGGCGGGGCGGGATTCGTCGTTCGTTCGACTGCGTCCGGAGCGGGTGCTCGAGGTGCGTTACGACCAGCTCGAGGGCTGGCGCTTCCGGCACACCGTCCAGTTCGACCGGTGGCGTCCGGACCGCGACCCGCGCTCGTGCACGTTCGAGCAGCTGGAGTCGGTGTCGGCGTACGACGTGGGTGCCGTCCTGGAGTGACCGGGGCACGTCCCTGGTCCGCCCGCGGGTGAACGTCACGATTCGAGGGCGGGTCATCGTCAGCGGGTTGTGATGCGGCATCCCTCGACGTACCGTGGGCGCCAGCACCGCGCTGGCACCTGACCTCCGGCGGTGCGGACACCGCAGCCCGTCGCGTGTCAGGAGGTGAGCGCCGATGCTGACCGCAGGCAGGAGCGCCCGTCGCCGCCCCGACAGCGAGCCGTCTGCACGGGCGTTCTGGCGCCGCACGGTCCTCGCACCGCTGGCCGTCCTTTCGGCGTTCACCAGCACGGCCTGCTTCGGTGCACCGCCGGAGCGCGCCGAGCCGAGCCCGGAATCGTCGCCGTCCGCGATCCTCGAGGTCTTCGACGTCGGCGGCTCGGGGTGGGAGATGTCGGCGACCGACGATCATCTGTGGGTCCAGGTCGGTCCCCCCGTGGATGCCGTCGTCCGTGTCGAGAAGGCCACCGGCGAGGTGACGGCGACGATCCCGGGCGGATCGACGGTGGAGGCAGACAGCGAGGGACTCTGGGTGGGATGCTGCGACGGGGTGGCGAGGATCGACCCCGTCTCGGGCGAGGAGCTGCTGCGAGCCCCGGGCGAGGGCGCCCTCGCCCTCGGCGAGGGTTTCGCGTGGCTGTACAGCCAGGACGGCCGACTGACGAAGGTGCACGCCACGACCGGAGCGGTGGAGCAGGCAGCCACGATCGACCCGGCGTTGTGCACCGACTCGAAGGACCTGCTCATCGCCTTCGGGTACGCGTGGCTGGCCTGCAGGCACGGGGTCGTCGTGCGTATGGACCTGACCGCCGGCACCTCCAGCGTGCTCCCGACCGCCGGAGGGACGCACACGTTCGCGGCCACCGGCGAGGACGTCTGGGTCACCAACGAGGACGCGAACAGCGTCATGCGCATCGACCCGGATACCGCCGACGTGGTCGAGATCCGCGGCGTCGGCACCGGAGTCGGCATCACGGTCGGCGATGGCTACGTGTGGGCCTCGGACGAGAACGGCATCGCGAAGATCGACCCCGAGACGAACGAGGTCGTCGACCACATCGACCTGGGAACCGACCAGCTCTTCGAGCTGGTGTGGGACGACGGGGTGATCTGGGCCACCACCACGACGGACCGCGTCCTCGAGGTCGACGCTCGCTGACCCAGGCGGCACCGGATTCGGACGCTCGGATGGGATTCGGCCTCACCCGGCCGCGGCATCCGAATCCGGCGCACTGCGCCGATTCCGTCACACCGCCGTGTGGTCAGGCGTCCGGCTTCTTCGCCCGGCTCGGCTGCACGCGCGGGGGCTCGCCGGGCATCTTCGGAAAGTCCGGCGGGAACGCCAGTTCGCCCAGGCCCGAGTCCAGGTCGCGCTGCCACCACTCCAGGAGCGTGTCGATGCGGCCCGGTCGTTCCAGCAGTCCGGCCCACGGGTCGCCGACCGTCGCCAGCCGCTCCGGCACGCTGCGGATCGTGAAAGCGGCGGGGTCCACCTCGTCCAGTTCGTCCCACGTCACCGGCGTCGCCACGGTGGCGGTGGGCAGCGCGCGCGGGCTGTAGGCCCCGGCCATCGTGCGGTCTCGGTTGGCCTGGTTGAAGTCGACGAAGATCCGCTCTCCGCGCTCCTCCTTCCACCAGCTCGTGGTGACCTTCTCGGGCATGCGACGCTCGAGTTCGCGGGCCGCGGCGATCACCGCGTGGCGCACGTCGAGGAACTCGTGCGTCGGCTCGATCGGGCAGAACACGTGGATGCCGCGGTTGCCGCTGGTCTTCACCCACGCGTCCAACCCGGCCTCACGCAGGACTTCGCGCAGCGCGTGCGCGGCCGGCACGGCATCCGAGAAATCCGTCCCGGGCTGCGGGTCCAGATCGATGCGCAGTTCGACCGGATCGTCGGTATCGCCGGCCAGCGATGCCCAGGGGTGGAACACGATGGTGTTCATCTGGACGGCCCACACGATCGCGGCGGCCTCGGTGAGCACGAGCTGCGGATGCCGCCGCCCGCTGTTGTAGGTCACCATGACCGACGTCACGAAATCCGGGGCGCCCTTCGGGGATTCTTCGAGAAGAAGGACTCGCCATCGATCGACTCCGGGTAGCGCTCCAGCGAGACCGGCCGGTCGCCGTTCGCGGACAGGAAGGGTCCCGCCACGGCGATCACGTACTCGGCGAGTTCGTGCTTGGTGATGCCCAGCTGCGGCCAGAGCACCCGGTTCGGGCTCGAGAGCCCCACCTCGCGATCGCCGTCCGGTCCCGGCACCGTCAGAACTGTTCTCTCCGTGGCCATACCCCGACCCTATGGGCCCCTCTGCCTCCGCGCGACGCCTGGAGTCCCTCGGTCCGGCGCCCGGTCTTCTCCGCCGGCGGGCCTCACTGCCGGTGTGCGTCGAAACTCGGGGCAGAACAGGGCCACGAGGCCTCCGGCCCACCGGCGACCCCGAAATCTCCCGCCGGTTTGACCGCGGTCGAGACCGCCGCCGGCGCGGAGGATCACCGGAGAACGGGAAAGCGCAGATGCGTGACCCGAGGTGTCGGGATGATCACGGTCGGATCGCCGAGCCTGACCGCGGCCGGGTCGACGTCCGCGAAGTACCGGTGTCCCGAGCCCATCACGATCGGCACGAGGTCGATCGCGACCTCGTCGACCAGGCCCGCCGCCAGAGCGTGTCCGGCGATCGTGCCGGCAGCGACGCCGACCGTGCCCTCGCCCGCGATCTCTCCGGCCCGGCGGATCGCCGCCTCGATGCCGTCGGTCACGAAGTGGGCGTTGCCGGTATGAGCATGGGTCCAGTCGGTCGGCGGATCGTGTGTGAGGACGACGAAGGGCACGCCGAGCGGATGCTGCCCACCCCAGCCGTCGGTGATGTCGAAGAGCGTGCGGCCACGACGAGGCAGCCCAGCTGGGACGTCCACTCTCTCCAGTAGTCCGCGCTCTCCCGTGTGAGGTGGAACGGGGGCAGGCTTCCGGCGTTGACCGTCTCGACGTCGCCGGCTTCGTACCAGTCGAAGAGTGCGCCGGGATCGTTGTCGTCGTAGGCGACGAAACCGTCGAGGGACATCGTCGCCGACGTGACCACCTTGGCGGGGTTCCGTCCCACTCCCCCGGCGCGCTGACGCGCGCCCCGCCCGCTCACCGGCCCGCTGCGAGCAATTCGTCGAGCTGCTCGTAGCCCTCGCGCATGCCCACCTCCATGCCTTGCTGCATCATGGTCTCGAGGGCATCGACGCTCGCGAAGACACTGTGGTCGACGATGCGCGAGCGTCCGCCCGGCAGCTCTTCGAACCGGATCACGTCGACGCTGATCTCGTCGGGTGCGCCCTCGTACTCGAAGGTCTGGATGATCAGTTCGTTCTCGCGCACGGTGTGGAACACGCCGCGGAATCCGAACGTGCCTTCCTCACCGCCCTGCTCGAACCGGTAGCCGCCGCCGGTGCGGAAGTCCCAATCCGTGATGCGGGTCTCATAGCCGCGCGGACCGATCCAGCTCTTGAAGAACTCGGGGTCGGCGTGGGCGCGGAAGACGGCGACCGCCGGGGCCTCGAACTCGCGCGTGATGTCGGCGTACGACTGACCGGGAGTCGCATCGATGACGACGGGATTGCTCATGATCTCTACTCCTTGTTCGTGTGGGTGATGTCACTTCCGGATGCCGCCAGCACGGCGTCGAGGCGCGCGTAGGCGGCTTCGGCGTCGAGCCGGTACCGGTCGATCCACGAGGTGAGCCGGGCGAGGGCTGCCGCATCGAGATGAACCGGACGACGCTGGGCCTCCCGCGTTCGCCACACAAGTCCCGCGTCCTCGAGGACGCTGATGTGCCTCGAGACCGCCTGGAGGGTGATGGCGAACGGCTCGGCCAGCTCACCGAGCGTTGCAGGCCCACGACTCAGGCGTGCCACGATCGCGCGGCGCACCGGGTCGGAGAGGGCTGCGAACGCCCTGTCGAGCGCAGCATCCGTCATTTGTTTTCAACTGTTCTCTTGATCAACTAACTTGTTGAGTACGGTATCGCCGAGCGCGCCGCACGTCAAGAGGTGTCCGAGGATTCCCGGAAAGCCCTCCGTGCGTCGAGACCGATCAGGCGGGCAGCGCCAGGATCGGCGCGAGTTCAGCGCGCGAAAGACGCATCCACGGACCGCCCGGGTCGACGATCACGCCGGCCAGGCCCTGGTCGGCCTGCAAGGCTGCCGCAAGCTGGGGCGCGGTCATCGGCGCGGCCCGGTCGCCGCGTTGCTGCGAGGCCACCTCGAGGGGATGCGAGTACAGCTCGAGCAACCGGTCGCCGTCGACGGTGCGCGCCTCGGCGACGCCGACCTGTCCCCCGGGCGACGTGTTCACCGCGACCCAGAACTTCGCACGCGTCAGGGTGTCCGCCAGCTCCGACGCCGTCGCGGGGGTGCGCTCTGCGGACAGCAGCGTCTTGACCTCGAACGTCGGATCGCCCTGCTCCACGAGCTTCTCGAGCAGCTCCCGCGGGATCACCGCGCGCGCCGGCGCCGACGCGTGATCGACGACGATCCCGGCGTACGTGCCCGCGAGCACGTAGCGGATGACCGAACGCACCGGCTGGCCCATCGCGGACGTGCCCAGCTCTTTGTCGGCCTTGATGCTCGCACGCAGCGCCGTTCCGCTGCTGTACGCGAGGACGAACTGCTTGCCGTTCAGCGTGACCACCGCGACCGGCAGGTCCTTGCCCGCCGCGAGAAGCTCGCGGGCGTCGCCTTTGACCCGCAGGAACAGGTGTCCCTGCAGCAGCTGCCGGGCGACGCCGAGGATGTCGGCGACCGAGGGCGACTCGGACAGGGCGGCGAGCGCTTCGCGCAGCACGACGTTGTCCTTGATGCCGGGCACCGACTCGGTCGCGGCAGCCGCCCCGGCAGGGGCTGCGGGCGCGGGCTGCGCGCCCATCCCGCGGTACGACGAGACGGAGATGCCGACGGATGCCGCGGCATCCGTGGCCGCATCACGCGAGGGCTGCGTGGCTGTCGCGTCGCCGGACTCCGCCCCTGGGCCGTCGTTGCCGTCTGAGTTCGTCCGCTTTGAGAACAGAGCCATGTGTGGAGCGTAACGGCACCGGCGGCGCTGGCGCGGCAGCGCCGACCGCGTGCGCCGCAGAAAGTCCGCCGCGCCCACCGCGAGGTGGTGCGGACCGGTTACTGGATCTTCTCGATCGGCGCGATCTTGATCAGGAGCTTCTTCGGGCCGGCCGTGTCGAAGCGCACGTGGGCGACGCGCTTCGCGCCCTCGCCGGTGACGGCATCCACCCGTCCCTCGCCGAAGTCGTCATGCTTGATGCGGTCGCCCGAGGCGAGCTGAAGGTCGCCGTTGTCCCGCACTTTCGCCGGGATGCGGTTCGCGAAGCGGTCGATCGAGGTCGACTTCGGCACCAGATCGTCGCCATAGCGCGTGCCGGAACTGCTGGGGCCGCCGGAGCGTCGTGCGTTCAAGGCCCGTGACTGCATGCCTCCGCGCGAGTTGACGTCGCCGGGCGACTGGCGCCAATGGATGAGGTCGGTGGGGATCTCCTGCAGGAACCGGCTGGGCATCGCGACCGAGATCTCGCCGAACTGCGCGCGGGTCATGGCCAGGGAGAGGTAGAGGCGCTTGCGGGCGCGCGTGATGCCGACGTAGAAGAGGCGCCGCTCCTCTTGCGGACCGCCCGGCTCCCCCGCGGAGATGCGGTGCGGAATGAGGTCCTCTTCGACGCCGGTCACGAACACGGCGTCGTACTCGAGCCCCTTCGCGGTGTGCATCGTCATGAGCGACACCGAGCCCGAGGCGTCCTCGAGGTCGTCAGCGTCGGACACGAGCTGCACCTCCGCGAGGAAATCGATCACCGTGCCCTCGGGGTTGTTGCGCGCGAACTCGCGGGCCACGGCCACCAGCTCGTCGAGGTTCTCGACCCGGGCCTCGTCCTGCGCGTCGCGGCTCGCGCGCAGGGCATCGGTGTACCCGGTCTTGGCCAGCAGCAGCTGCAGTCCGTCGGCGACCGCCGTGGGCGGCGCGAGCTCTCCGGTCGCGGGAAGCATCACGTCCGTGGCTTCGGCCAGCACCGCGTCCAGGTGCGCGATGGCGGCCTGCATCTTGGGGCCGACGCCGAGCGCCGACGCGTTCGCGAGCGCATCGCGGAAGGTGATCTGCTCGTTCGCGGCGTACCGCGAGATCGCCTCGACGGTCACATCGCCGATCCCCCGGCGCGGCCGGTTGATGATGCGACGCAGCGCCATCTCGTCGGCGGGGTTGGAGACGGCGACCAGATAGGCCAGCGCATCCTTGATCTCGGCGCGCTCGTAGAACTTCGTGCCGCCCATGATCTTGTAGGGCACCGCGGAGCGGATGAAGATCTCCTCGAGCGCACGGCTCTGCGAGTTCGTGCGGTAGAACACGGCGATCTGCGAGTAGTCGATCCCGCCGCGGCGGAGGGTGTCGACCTCGTCAGCGACGAACTGCGCCTCGTCGTGCTGCGAGTAGCCCGTGAAGCCGACGATCTTCTCGCCGGCGCCGACGTCGGTCCACAGCTTCTTGTCCTTGCGGTCGAAGTTGTTGCCGATGACGGCGTTCGCGGCGCTCAGGATGTTCTGGGTCGAGCGGTAGTTCTGCTCGAGCAGCACGACCTTCGCACCCGGGTAGTCGCGTTCGAATTCGCTGATGTTCCTGATGTCGGCGCCGCGGAACGCGTAGATCGACTGGTCGGAATCACCCACGACGGTGAGGGATGCCGGTGCCCGGTCGGGGTCGTCCGCGGGGTCGGGTTCGAAGATCATCATGCCGCCGCCTGCGGCGATGGGCGGTGCGTCGGATCCGATCGGCCGGGTGAGCTCGTGGATCAGCGCGTACTGCGCGTGGTTCGTGTCCTGGTACTCGTCGACGAGGATGTGACGGAAGCGACGACGGTAGGTGTCCGCGACTTGGGGGAAGGCGCGGAACAGGTACACCGTCTGGCCGATCAGGTCGTCGAAGTCGAACGCGTTGGCCCGCTGCAGCGCGCGCTGATAGTCGGTGAAGACGTCGACGAATTTGCGTTCGGCCGGATCGTTCATGTTCGCCGAACGCGCGTAGGACTCGGCATCCGACAGCTCGTTCTTGAGTTTGGAGATGCGACTCTGCGTGCTCGCGGGGGTCAGCCCGAAGGCGTCCGCCTCGTGCTCCTTGACGAGCCGCTTGATGAGCGCGCGCGAGTCGCCGGAGTCGTAGATCGTGAACGACTTGGTGAACCCGAACTGCTCGGCTTCGCGGCGGAGGATCCGCACGCACGCGGAGTGGAACGTCGAGATCCACATGCCCTGGGCGCGATCGCCGACCAGTTGGGCGACCCGCTCTCGCATCTCGCCCGCAGCCTTGTTCGTGAAGGTGATCGCCAGGATCTGGCTCGGCCACGCCTCTTTCGTGCGCAGCAGGCTGGCGACCCGGCGCGTGAGCACGCTGGTCTTGCCCGAGCCCGCACCGGCGATGATCAGCAGGGCGGGACCACGGTAGATGACCGCTTCGCGCTGGGGAGGGTTCAGGCCCACCAGCAGGTCTTCGTCGGGACGGGCGCCGGTCGGAGCGTCGCCCTGCTGCGGGCCGCGTTCGCCGCCGACGATGATCATCGGGGCGGATGCCGCGCCGCGCGCGGTGGAGGTGGCGTCGGTCATGTCCCATCAAGTCTAGGTCGCCGGGACGACACCGGCCGAGATCGCGGGCGCTGTCGTGATCGCGTGGACGCTCGGCGGCTCGAAGCCGCGCGTCGCCGTTCGCGACGGCATCCTGACGCTGCCGCCTTCTCCGTCGCGCGCAGGTCCGCGCGGCGGTCGGTCACTGACAGGATCTCGGATCAGACCCTGACCTCGCGGCCTAGTTCGTCAGACCCACGGACGCGTCCGGCGAAGCCGGCGCGTCCCGGTCGCGGCGACGGTACGGCAGCGCCAGGAGAACGCCGACCACCGTCACGACCAGTCCCGAGCCGACGGCCCACCACGCGGCGGCGGCGGGGATCTCGGAGTAGACGGTGATGCCGAGGATGCGCGCCATCCCCGAGGGCAGCAGCCCGAGCTCGTCGTTCCACGCGGCGAGCATCGCCTGCGCACCGACGCTCGCCACGATGACGGCGGCGAGGAGCAGGGCTGCGCCGATGCCGGCGAGAACGGTCCCGGTCGCCCGGCGACGTCCGATCTGCGCCGCCAGCGCCCAGCCTGCGGCGACGAACGCCCAGACGAACAGGGCGAACGCAATGGCGATGTACACGGTGCTGCGCGGCGGATCGGTCCAGAACGACACCCAGTGCCCCCCGGGTCCGTCCACCGACAGCGCCACGAGGGCCACGATGCAGCGGAGAACGACCACGCCGCCGACTGCGGCGATCACGGGCCAGGGCGAGCGTCGACCGATCACGAGTCGGACGACCACCACGAACCCGATCCAGGCCGCCAGGACCAGTGTCAGCTGGGCCCCCCACCGGAACGACGACTGCGCGGCACGGGTCGCGATCAGGAGTGCTGCCGGGACGATCAGCAGGAGCCACCGGTCCAGCGGCAGCATTCCGAGCGTCGACTCGCGGGCGCGCCACGGGCGGGTCGCGCCGAGCCAGGAGGCGCGGGCGGCGGCGGCTCCCGGACGACGGACGAGTGACGTCCGCGACGCGACCGCCCCGATGGCGATCCACAACGCCGCGAGCACCAGCAGTCCCCGCGCGACCCAGGCCATCGCCGGGTCGCGCTCGACGACCGTCAGGGGCAGCTCGGCGGGGACGCCCACCGCGTCGCCGACGAAGATCCCGACCGCCGCTCCGAGCACCACCAGCAGGACGAACACGACGACGGCGAGGATGTTGCGCCTCGCCGTCATGGTCATGGCTTCACGCTAGCGCGTCGACGCGGTCCCGACTGCCCACCGGACGGCGCTCGATGCGGGTCGCCCGGGCTCTCCTCCGCGGCCGACCCCGCCCGTATGCTGGCCCGGTGAAGGCCGCCGCGCGGACGCTGCGCCGTTGGATTCCGGGGGTCGCCACGGCCCTCGACTACAAACGCGCGTGGCTGTGGCCCGATATCCGCTCGGGGCTCGTCCTGACTGCGCTGCTCATCCCAGCCGGCATGGGATATGCGCAGGCCGCCGGCCTTCCCGCATACACCGGCCTGTACGCCACGATCGTCCCGCTCCTGGCGTACGCGGTCTTCGGGCCGTCGCGGATCCTGGTTATCGGGCCGGACTCCGCGCTCGCCCCGATCATCGCCGCCGCAGTCATCCCGCTTGCCCTCGGCGACGAGGGCCGCGCCGTCGCTCTCGCCGGGCTCCTCGCGATCCTGGTCGGAGGCATCCTCATCGCCGCCGGCGCGCTCCGACTCGGGATCGTGACGGATCTGCTCTCCAAGCCGATTCGCATCGGCTACCTCAACGCCATCGCGCTGATCGTCATCGTCTCGCAGGTTCCGAAGCTCCTCGGCTTCACGATCGGGTCCGGTGGAGCTCTTGCAGATGTCGCCGGCATCGGCTCAGCCATCGCGGATGGTCGCATCAACGTGCCGTCGGCGGCGTTAGGGGTCGGCTCGATCGCGATCATGGTCGTGTTCCGCCTCGTGTGGGGCGGTCGGATCCCCGGCGTCTTCGTCGCCGTGGCCGGCGCCATGATCCTCACCGCCGCTCTCGGACTCGATGAGGCCGTCGCCGTGGTCGGCGCGATGCCGCAAGGGCTCCCCGCGCCGGCGCTGGGCGGACTGGAATGGGCGGACGTCGCCGCACTGGCGGTTCCCGCCGTCGGGGTTGCGCTCATCGCGTTCGCCGACACGGGCGTGCTCTCGCGCACCCTCGCGGCGCGGCGCGGCGAGACCGTCAGCGGCAGCCGCGAGATGGCCGGCCTCGGCATCGCCAACGTCGCGGGCGGCCTGTTCGGCGGGTTCCCGATCTCGGGTTCGACCTCGCGCACGCCGGTCGCCGAAGCTGCGGGCGCCCGTTCGCAGCTGGCCGGCGTGATCGGCGCTGTCCTCGTGCTGGGGTTCATGCTGCTGATCCCCGGCGTCACCCGGTTCCTCCCAGAGTCCGTGCTCGCGGCGGTCGTGATCATGGCTGTGGTCACCCTCATCGACATCCCCGGCGTGATCCGGTTGTTCCGCGTCGACCTCGTGGATGCCCTGCTCTCGCTCGGCTCCTTCCTGGGTGTGTTCCTCGTCGGCGTGCTCGAGGGCATCGCCGTCGCAATCGGCCTGTCGTTCCTGGCCGTCGTGCTGCACTCATGGCGGCCCTACCGCGCGGAACTCGGGCGCATTCCGGGCGTCCGCGGGTACCACGACCGCGTGCGCAACCCCGAGGCCGAGCGCATCCCCGGAATCGTGATCGTGCGGTGGGACGCGCCCCTCTTCTTCGCCAACGCGGGCATCTTCGATGATTGGGTGCGTGCGGTGGTCAACAGAGCGCAGGCGGATGCCGCACCCGGCGCCCCTCCGATCACCACCGTCATCGTCGCAGCCGAGCCGATCACCGACATCGACACGACCGCGATGGACGAGCTGATCGATCTCGACGAATACCTCTCGCAGCAGGGCATCGAGCTCGTCTTGGCCGAGGCGAAGGGGCCGGTGCGGGATCTCATGCGCCGGCACGGGCTGGGTGAGCGGTTCCCAACAGACCGGTTCCCACCCACGGTCGGCGCCGCCGTCGACGCCGAGACGGGCCGACTCCGCAGCGACATCGGTGACGTCGGAGACCCCGCGGACGACGAGGGTTCTCCGGACCCCCGCGACGCGTGAGCGGATGCCGCGACCCGAAGGCCGCGGCATCCGTCCCCTGGTTCAACCGCTCAGCTGCTGTTGCGGATCGCCCGGACGCCGGCCCACAGCCCGAGGGCGGCCAGCACCAGGGCGGCGACCCACCCCCACAGCACCGTGATATCACCGAGCTCCCCGGCGAACAGCGCCCGCTCCGCCTGCACCACCCAGTTGACCGGGTTCACGGTCGAGACCGCCCGCATCCAGACCGGCCCCTCATCGAGGGGCAGCAGCATGCCCGACAGGATCAGCAGCGGGAAGATGAGCGTCTGCTGCACTCCCCAGAACAGCCACTCGCGATCCTTCGTCTTCAGCGCGAGCGTATAAGAGAGTGCCCCGAGCCCGACACCGAACACCGCCAGCAGCGCGAGTCCGATGACCAATCCCGGCAGGTTGATGGTGAACCCGAATGGCCACGCGATCAGCACGATGATCAGCGCCTGCACCACGATCGGCGCGATCTCTTTGAGCGCACGGCCCACCAGCAGCGACGACCGCGACAGCGGCGCCACCAGCGTGCGCTCGTGCGATCCGGTCATCATCTCGTACTGCAGGTTCGAGCCGGTCGCGCCGGTGCCGAACAGCACGATCATCACGAGCACGCCCGGCACGAACCACTGCAGCGTCTCCCCGACCGGCTGCCCTGACGAGCCGATGAGCAGCGGCGCGAACAGACCCAGGAACACGAGCGGCTGCACGAGGCTGAAGATCAGCGTGAACGGGTCGCGGACGACCGGCTTGAGTTCCCGCGTCAGCACGTTCCAGGTGTCGCGCGCGGGGTTGGCACGCACCGCCGTGTCGGGGCTGGTCCGGATCTGAGTGGTCATCGTTCTGCTCCTGTCGTGACGGATGCCGCGGCGCCGGTGCTGCGGGACGCCCCCGCATCCTGATCGGCGTCGGACGGGGTCTCTTCCTCTTCGGCGGGCCCGCCCTCGCCGGCTTCGCGCAGCGTCCGGCCGGTCAACGCGAGGAACACGTCGTCGAGGGTGGGCGGGACTCCCGCGGCGCGGGTCACGCGAATGCCCGCGGCATCCAGAGCGCGCACCGCCGAGGGAAGCAGGGCGTCGCCGTCCGGCGCGGTCAGGGCGACGGATGCCGGACCCTCACGCCGGACCTCACGATCGGTGAGCTGCCGCACGACGGCGACGGCGCGATCGGCATCCTCCGGCGAGGCGAAGCCGAACGTCAGAAGATCCCCGGCGAGGTTGGCCTTGAGGCGTGCAGCGGTGTCGTCGGCGATCACGCGGCCCTTGTCCATCACCATCACTCGCTCGGCGTAGCGGTCGGCCTCCTCGAGGTAGTGCGTGGTGAGGAACACCGTCGTGCCGTGCTCGGCGCGCAGATCGAGGATGTGCTGCCAGAGATTGGCGCGGCTCTGCGGATCGAGCCCCGTCGATGGCTCGTCGAGGAACAGCAGCGGCGGCGCGTGCATGAGCCCGAGCGCGATGTCGAGCCTGCGCTTCTGGCCGCCGCTGAGCTGCTGCACGGTCCGCGTGGAGAAGCTGCCGAGGTCGAGTGACTCGATGAGCTCATCGGCCCGTTTCGCCGACGCCGAGCTCGGCATCCCGTAGAAGGCGCCCTGACTGAGCAGCTCGTCGCGCACGCGCTGCGAGAAGCTGCCGCTGGTGAGCTGTCCCACGTAGCCGATGCGGGCTCGCACATCGGCGGGACGCTGGAGGATGTCGTAGCCGACGACGTGCGCCGTGCCGGCCGTCGGAGGGATGAGCGTGGTCAGCATGCGGAGGCTCGTCGACTTGCCCGCCCCGTTCGGCCCGAGGAAGGCGACGAGTTCGCCGCGGTCGACCCGGAACGTCAGGTCGGTCACGGCTTCGACGGTCTTCTTCTTCACGGAGAAGCGCTTGGTCAGCCCCTGTGCTTCGATGATCGGTGTGTTCGCCATGCAGTCAAGCTAGAAGTAATCGCGGACACATTCGGTCCGCGATTTAGGGCAATCTGAAGACATGTCGGATACGACCACACGCGCCCTGTCGCTCTTGAACCTGCTGCAGACGCATCGCCACTGGCCGGGGAGCGAACTGGCCGAGCGACTGGGTGTCACCGAGCGCACCGTCCGCCGAGATGTCGAACGACTGCGCGAACTCGGCTACCGCATCGAGTCGACGCCCGGCGTCGCGGGCGGCTACCGACTCGAGGCCGGCAGCGCTGTACCTCCCCTGCTGCTCAACGACGAGGAGGCCGTCGCAATGGCCATCGGGCTGCGGGTGGCCGCCGCCCAGCGGCTCGTCGGCGGGCCCGAGACGACCCTGACCGCCCTCGCGAAGCTCGAGCAGGTGCTTCCGGCTCCGCTGCGACGGCGGGTCACCGCCCTCGCCGATGCCGTCCAGCCGACCGGGATCCGCACCGGCGAGGCCGTCTCGACAGAGGTGCTCGGTGAACTCGCACTGGCCTGCCGTGACCACGAGCGCGTGCGCTTCACGTATACCGCGGCATCCGGAGAGATCTCGCACCGTCGCGTCGAGCCGTACACGCTGGCGCCCGCCGACCGGCACTGGTACCTGCTGTGCTGGGACGTCGAGCGCAACGACTGGCGGACTTTCCGCGTCGACCGGGTGAACGACATCCTCCACACCCGCGTTCTCTTCGAGCCGCGCGAGCTCACGCCGGAGCAGGTCGAGGAGTTCATCCGCGTCGCTCGTTCGTGGGTGCGCACAGCGGTGGAGACCGACATTGTCATGGACCTGCCGTTCGACGCGATACGCGAGGCGTTCGGCCAATGGGGTCAGGGCGCGACCGTCGAGGACGAACGCCGGACGAGGTGGCCGGTCGGCGGTCAGGACTTCCGCGAGACCATGTACGGCATGGCGTGGGTCCCCGCCGGAGTGGAGTACACCACCGACCTCGCCGAACCCGCGCGGTCAGAGCTGCGCGAGACGCTCGAGCGGATGCTGCGCGCTCTGAATGCCGCTCCCCCACCGATACCCTCGACGCGCAAGTGAGGCGCGAGCAAACGCGCCGCGGATCGCGGCGTCCGCCTACCGATCCTCGTCATAGATCTGCCGCGCGCGCTCGACGATCTGATCCAGCCGCCCCTGCAGGAAGTCGCCGGGGCATTCGGTTCCTGGGAGTGCCTCCCGGTGGCTGACGACGTGCTCGCGGTCGATGGTGAATGGCACCGGCACCCCGTCCAGGCTTCCGCCGTCGAACGTGGCCAACCACGCGATCATCTGCGCGAGCTCTTCGATCTGCGCGTTCGTCACGTCGTAGTCCGGCGCGCCGGTGGAATCCAGTGTCTCCACGGCCAGCGACCGCCAGTTCCAGTCCGGTCCGGTCGATGCGGGCTTCGCGCCGGGCCGGATCAACTCGTAGACCGACCCGTCCGTCCGCACGTAGAAGGTGGGAGCGGAGGAGCGGTCGTTGCACGACGAGAAGTAGTCCAGCTGGTCGTCGAGCGCGCCGGTGTGATGGATCACGAACCGGTCGATCTTGGGAGTCACGGCGTGCTGATCGTCGCCTGCGTGGTCGCGTCCGCTCCGCACGCGGGGCGCAGCGCAGTCCGTGAACCCGAGGGGCGCTTCGAGCCCCATCACCGCGCGGGGGTAGACGGGCTCGTACTGCGCCAGCCCTTCGGGGTCGCCCGTGTTCGAGGGGGTCGTCGCGAGCATGAGGGCGATCGCCGCGACGCACGCGGCGATCGCGAGGATGATGAGTCGCCGGGCGCGGGCCGGACGTCTGACGACCGAGGGGGGCGTGCGGGGCTGTTGCATGGTCCCATCCCATGCGCGCGGGCGTTGCACCGGCGTATGCCGATTCGCATACGTGCAGCACAGTCCCCCGGCTGTTGCAGACCGACGCACAGCGAAACCGTACGTCACGCTGGCGAGACAGCTGAGCGGACGCTCTACCTTGGAGGAATCGCGGCGATCCGGGTGGTCCCGGGCCCTGGTTCATACCCGGTGGCGTTGCGGGTTCGACTCCCGCCGTCGCGTCCAATGACGAAGGGCCGCGATCCCAGTGTTTACAAGGGATCGCGGCCCTTCGCGTTTAGGCCGAATGCGGTTTTGCCCACATTTTGCCCACACTTTTCGAGGCGCGATGCGTTGTGATGTCTCAGGACATCGGTGACAGTTCTGCATCAGGACGTCGGTGACACGTGATGTCACAGGACATCGGTAGCGCTCCATGGCTCAGGATTCGAGATCGAGCGGCGGACCACTGTGTGCGTCTTGGAGAGCCGCTTCACCGCTCGCCCGTCGGGCACCAAGGCGGCCTGACCGTAATCCTGAGTCAAGGGCGCTATCGCCAGCGATGCCTTCTCTCCCGACATCGACACGTGGCACGATCTGAACGACGCACAAGACGCACAAAAGGAGAGGCTCATGAACGAGAGGCTGCCCCCCGAGGCACTGGACGCGTGGGCAAAGGCCCTCCGCGAGCGCTTCGGGCGTGGTCCCGATGACATCCCGATCCCTTTGATCCTCGCTCTGGCGAGCGATGTCGCGGTAGGGGTGGCGCGGCCGGCGGCTCCGCTCAGCGCATTCGTCGCCAGATTGGTGGCGTGCAACGTGATCCACGTACGCACCCCGCACCGAGCCGGAAGATGATCCGGCTGTGTCAAGGAGGGTCGAAGAGTTCCGCGGGCTCGCTCAGGCGAGCCGCGTGCGACTCCTGGCGGAGGTCCAGCGAACTCCCGGGCTGCTGCTCCGCGAACTGGCCGAGCGGACGGGCTTGCACGAGAACACCGTGCGCGACCACCTGATCGTCCTCGAGGACGGGGGTCTCATCGCCCGACGCACCGTCCACACGGGAACGCGCGGCCGGCCGCCGGCGACGTATCATCCCGTCACGGCACCAGGCACGAATCGCGAGGCCGAACGTCGCATCGAACGCGCGGCGCAGCATGGTGATCTGCTGCGTCGGATCGAGCCCGCCATGGGCCGTGAGGACCTCGACCCTGACACGCTCCACCAACTCGACACCCTGTACGAGCACCTCGATGACGCCGGTCTGCAGCCTGACCTCGACGACGTGAACCTTCAGATCGAGCTCGTCCCCTGCCCGTACTACGACCTCATCGACCGGGATCCATCACTGGTGTGCCGCGTCCATTCGCAGCTCATCCGCGACGTGCTGGCGCAGGTGCCCGGGCGGGTCGGCCTCACTCTCCTGGAGCCGTTCCGCACCCACGACCGGTGCCGCGTCCATCTCGAGGTGAGCACGCTGTCGGTCTCCGAGGAGAGCGGGCTACCGAGTGGCGCGCGCGTCGCGCAGCATCCCGGCGACCACGAGCGCACCTGCGCCGACGAGCACGAGCAGCCACAGCCCGAGGGCGTATGAATTGGTCTCCTCGTTGTAGGTCGCGCCCATCACGAGTGGAGGGAAGAACCCGCCGAGGCCACCGGCGGCCGCGACGACACCGCTGACCGCACCGACCTTGTCGGGAGGGGTCGAGGGGCCGATCCACGCGAACACCGCCCCCATGCCCAGACCCATCGCGGCGGCCATGAGCAGGAAGGTGACCCCGGTGAGCACGCCCTCCGGAGGCTGCTGACCGACGATGTACGCTGCGGCTACGATGCCCGCAAGGGAGATCAGCGAGATGACTTTCGGTCCGAAGCGGTCGGCGAGGACGCCACCGATCGGACGAGCGATGACTGCTGCGGCGGCGAACAGGGCGGTACGCGTGCCCGCACCGACCGGATCCACCTGATCGGGATAGATCGTGGTCAGGTACTTCGGAAGGTACGTGGAGAAGGCGACGAAGCCGCCGAAGACGATCGCGTACAGGAAGGCCATCTCCCAGGTCACGGCGAGCTTCAGCGCGCCCTTCACTTTGGGGAAGAGTGGCTGGCTGCTCGAGGACCAGGCCGGGGACTCCTTCATCGTGAACCACACGAGCGCCGCCATGGCCACCATCACCCCGGCGATCAGCAGGTGGGTCGGCAGATAGCCGATGGCGCCCACCAGTCGCGGTGTGACGAACGCCGACACCGCGGTGCCGATCATGCCCATCCCGAAGATGCCCGTCGCGAGACCGCGTCGGGTGGCGGGGAACCAGGGGCTGGAGAAGGGGATGCCGACCGCGAAGATCGTCCCGGCCACACCGAGGATGAAGCCTGCCGCCACGAGCAGCGGATAGCTCTTGATGGTGCCGGCGAGTGCCACGAGCAGAACTGCGGGAACGGCGGTCAGCAGGACGCCGGTGAACATCTTCCGACCGCCGAACCGATCCGTGAGCGCGCCGACGACCACCCGGCCGAGTGCGCCCACGAGGATGGGCGTCGCCAGCATGATCGAGATCTGCCCCTGGTCCAGTCCCATCTCGGTGGCGTAGATGTTCTGCAGGGGCGCGATCACCATCCACGCCCAGAATCCGACGGTGGAGGCGAGCGTCGCCAGGATCACCTGGCCGAGTCCGGCCCGCAGGTCGGGCGTCACCGGACGAGCTGCGGTCGTGGTCACGGGGCGCTCCAATCGTTGGAGCAAAGGTACCCACGGTGTGCTGTCCCGCGACAGGGCGATCGGCGGGTTTATTCGGCGCGCACCACCCCGAATAAACACGGTGAACCCGGCCTATCACGGCGGCGAGCGCAGGAGCATACTGAAGGCGAATCGCGAGGTGGAGGAACTGTAGATGACCCCCGACATCCGAACGACATCCGCAACGGACGGTCCGCTCGCCGACACCCTGCTCGGGATGGGGCGATTCCTGCGTCGTGGCGAAGTCTCGCAAGACCTCCGATCGCTGTTCCTGGAGGGCGGCCGCAAAGGCGATGTGTTCTATCGCGACCGCTGGTCGCACGACAAGGTCGTGCGCTCCACGCACGGCGTGAACTGCACGGGGTCCTGCTCCTGGAAGGTGTACGTCAAGGACGGCATCATCACGTGGGAGACCCAGCAGACCGACTATCCGTCCGTCGGCCCAGACTCACCCGAGTACGAACCGCGCGGGTGTCCTCGCGGCGCGGCGTTCAGCTGGTACACCTATTCGCCCACGCGGGTGAGGTACCCGTACATCCGTGACATGCTCGCCGAGCTCTACCGCGAGGCCAAGCGCACACATCCCGACCCCGTCGAGGCGTGGGCGTCGATCGTGGAGGATCCGGAGAAGTCGCGGGCCTACAAGAGCGTGCGCGGCAAGGGCGGCTTGGTGCGCACCACCTGGGACGAGGCGGTCGAGATCGCTGCCGCGGCCCACGTGCACACCGTCAAGAAGTACGGCCCCGACCGTGTCGCCGGCTTCTCGCCGATCCCGGCGATGTCGATGGTCTCGCACGGTGCCGGCGCGCGCTTCCTCAATCTCCTCGGCGGAACGATCCTGTCCTTCTACGACTGGTACGCCGACCTTCCGGTGGCAAGTCCCCAGGTGTTCGGCGACCAGACCGACGTTCCCGAGTCGGCGGACTGGTGGAACGCGGGCTATCTCATCATGTGGGGCTCGAACGTGCCCGTGACCCGTACGCCCGATGCGCACTTCATGGCGGAGGCCCGCTACCGCGGCCAGAAGGTCGTGACGGTCTCACCGGACTACACCGACAACACCAAGTTCGCCGACGAATGGGTCGCGCCGCATCCCGGCACCGACGCGGCCCTCGCCCTCGCGATGGGTCACGTCATCCTGAAAGAGCACTTCGTCGACAAGCGCACCGCGCGCTTCGAGGACTACATGCGGCGGTACACCGACGCGCCCTACCTGGTCACGCTCGAGCCGCACGGTGACTCGCTCGTGCCGGGCAAGTTCCTCACCGCGGCAGATCTCGGCGAAAAGGATGCCGCGGTCCCCCGGGCCGAGTTCAAGACCGTGCTGCTGGACCAGACCGGATCGCCGGTCGTGCCCAACGGCTCCCTCGGACACCGGTTCACTCCCGAGGACGAGGGCCTGTGGAATCTGGATCTCGGAGAGGTGGTGCCGCCGCTGTCCCTTTCGGACCTCGCCGACACGACCGAGACGACCGAGGTGCTCCTGCCTCGGTTCGACCTCGCCCCCGAGCCCGGAGGTGAGCACACCGGCGGGTCCGGCATCATCGCCCGAGGCGTGCCGGTGCGGCGAGTCGCGGGACGTCTCGTGACGACGGTGTTCGACCTGCTGCTGGCGCAGTACGGAGTGGCGCGTCCGGGACTGCCGGGACAGTGGCCCACCGGGTACGACGACCCGTCGTCACCGGGAACGCCCGCGTGGCAGGAGGAGATCACCTCCGTGCCTGCCGCTCAGGCGCTGCGGATCGGTCGCGAGTTCGCCGACAATGCCGACCGATCCGGCGGCCGTTCGATGATCCTCATGGGTGCGGGCACCAACCACTGGTTCCACTCCGACACGATCTATCGCACGTTCCTCGCGCTCACGACGATGACGGGGTGCCAGGGAGTGAACGGCGGCGGCTGGGCGCACTACGTCGGCCAGGAGAAGGTGCGCCCGATCACGGGCTACTCGCAGTACGCCACCGCGGGCGACTGGAACCGTCCTCCGCGACAGCACATCGGCACCGCCTTCTGGTACCTGGCCAGCGATCAGTGGCGCTATGACGGCCTCCCTGCGGACCAGCTCGCCTCCCCGCTCGCCCGCGGCAAGTTCGCCGATCGCACGACCGCGGACTGCCTGGTGGAGTCGGTCAAGCGGGGGTGGATGCCGGCGTACCCGACGTTCTCGCGCAACCCGCTGGACTTGTGCGACGAGGCCGAGGCGGCCGGAAAAGAACCGGCCCAGCACATCGTCGACAGCCTCACCGACGGATCGCTCGAATACGCCGTCGAGGATCCCGATGCACCCGAAAACTTTCCGCGCATCGTCACGATCTGGCGCGCGAACGTGCTCGGTTCGTCGGGCAAGGGAAACGAGTACTTCCTCAAGCACCTGCTCGGTGCCGACGCGGCGATCCGCGCGTCCGAGACGCCCGAGGGTGCCCGTCCGCGCGACATGCGCTGGCGTGAGGAGGCGCCGAAGGGCAAGCTCGACCTGCTGCTGACGGCCGACTTCCGCATGACGAGCACCACTCTGTTCAGCGACATCGTGCTGCCTGCCGCGACGTGGTACGAGAAGCACGACCTCTCGTCGACCGACATGCATCCGTTCATCCACGCGTTCAGCCCTGCGATCAACCCGCCGTGGCAGACGCGTACGGACTTCGACATGTTCGGTGCGATCGCCGAGCGCTTCAGCGAGCTCGCCGTGACGCACCTCGGTGTGCGGCGCGACATCGTCGCCTCGCCGTTGCAGCACGACAGCGTCGACGCCATGGCGACTCCGCACGGGACAATCCGGGATGGTCTGCCGCTCGTGCCGGGGCAGACGATGGCCAAGCTCATCGTCGTGGAGCGCGACTATCCGAACCTCCACGAGAAGTGGAAGGCCCTCGGTCCGCTCACCGCGAAGCTCGGAATGACGACGAAGGCGATCACCTATCGTCCCGATCAGGAGATCGACCGCCTCGCGCATGTCAACGGCACGGTGAAGGCCGGTCCCTACGCGGGATCGGTGCGACTGGATACCGACAAGCGGGTCTGCGAGATGATCCTCGCGTTCTCGGGGACCAGCAACGGCCGCCTCGCGGTGCAGGGGTTCCGCGAGCTCGAGAAGCGCACCGGGCAGCGCATCGCGCAGCTCGCCGAGGATCACGAGGGCACGCACATCACCTTCGCCGACGTGCAGGTGCAGCCGCGGAGTGTCATCACGTCCCCCGAGTGGTCGGGATCCGAACACGGCGGCAGGCGCTACACGGCGTTCGCGATCAACGTCGAGCATCTGAAGCCGTGGCACACCCTCACCGGTCGCCAGCACTTCTACCTCGATCACGACTGGATCGAGGAGCTCGGCGAGAACCTGCCGATCTTCCGTCCGCCGCTGGACATGCACCGCCTGTTCGGCGATGCGCGCGTCGGCGCGACGAAACGCATCGCGGGACCGGGCGCGCCGGGGCAGATGGAGGTCTCGGTGCGGTACCTGACACCGCATTCGAAGTGGTCGATCCATTCGGAATACCAGGACAACCTGTTCATGCTGTCGCTCAGTCGGGGCGGCCCGACGATCTGGATGAGCGCGGAGGATGCCGCGAAGATCGGCGTCCGCGACAACGACTGGATCGAGTCGTACAACAGGAACGGCGTCGTCGTCGCACGCGCGATCGTCTCGCACCGGATGCCGGAAGGCACCGTGTACATGTACCACGCGAAGGACCGCACCGTCGATGTGCCCATCTCCGAGATGAGCGGTCAGCGCGGCGGCATCCACAACTCGCTCACCCGCATCCTTCTCAAGCCCAGTCACCTGATCGGCGGGTACGCGCAGCTCACCTGGGCATTCAACTATCTGGGTCCGACGGGCAATCAGCGCGACGAGATCACGACGATCCGGCGCCGCAGCCAGGAGGTCGAGTACTGATGAAGGTCATGGCCCAGATGTCGATGGTGATGAACCTCGACAAGTGCATCGGATGCCACACCTGTTCGGTGACGTGCAAGCAGGCGTGGACGAATCGCACCGGAGTGGAATACGTGTGGTTCAACAACGTCGAGACCCGTCCCGGCGTCGGCTACCCGCGCGGCTATGAGGACCAGGACAAGTGGGGCGGCGGCTGGGTGCTCAACAAGCGCGGCCGCCTGAAGCTGCGCAGCGGCGGGCGCCTGGCCAAACTCTCGCGGATCTTCTCCAATCCGAAGCTGCCCGAGATACACGACTACTACGAGCCGTGGACCTACGACTACGACATGCTCCTGAATGCGCCGCGCGGCGCACAGGTGCCCGTCGCCCGTCCGAAGAGCCTGCTGACCGGCGAGAACATGAAGATCTCGTGGTCGGCCAACTGGGATGACAACCTCGGCGGATCGCTCGAGACCATGCAGGACGACCCGATCCTGAAGAAGATGAGCGAGTCGGTGAAGGCCGAGTTCGAGAAGGCCTTCATGTTCTACCTGCCGCGCATCTGCGAGCACTGCCTCAACCCGTCGTGTGTTGCCTCATGCCCTTCCGGCGCGATGTACAAACGCGCCGAAGACGGCATCGTGCTCGTCGACCAGGATGCGTGCCGAGGCTGGCGCATGTGCGTCTCGGGGTGCCCGTACAAGAAGGTCTACTTCAACCACAAGACCGGCAAGGCCGAGAAGTGCACGATGTGCTACCCGCGCATCGAGGTGGGACTCCCGACCGTCTGCTCCGAAACCTGCGTCGGGCGGCTGCGCTATCTCGGCCTGGTCCTCTACGACGCCGATCGCGTCGCCGCGGCGGCCAGCGTCGAGGACGACAAGGACCTCCTGAAGGCGCAGCGCCAGATCATCCTCGACCCGCACGACCCTGCCGTCATCGAAGGCGCCCGGCAGGGCAACATCCCCGAAGACTGGATCGAGGCGGCTCAGCGCAGCCCGATCTGGAAGCTCATGCAGTACGAGGTCGCACTCCCGCTGCACCCGGAGTACCGCACGATGCCCATGGTCTGGTACATCCCCCCGCTGTCTCCCGTCGTGGATGTCGTCTCGGGCTCCGGCAACGACGGCGAAGACGCGCGCACGCTGTTCGCGGCGATCGACAAGCTGCGCATCCCGATCGGCTACCTGGCCGAGCTGTTCACCGCCGGCGACATCGCACCCGTCGATCATGCTCTCCGGCGCCTCGCCGCCATGCGGTCCTACATGCGCGGCATCAACCTCGACGACGAGCGCGACGAGCGCATCGCCCGAGCGGTCGGGATGACCGGCACCCAGGTCGAGGAGATGTACCGCCTGCTTGCGATCGCGAAGTACGAAGACCGTTACGTCATCCCTTCGGCCCACACCGAACAGGCGCACGCGCTGGAGGAGATGGCGTGCTCCCTCGACTACGAAGACGGGCCGGGGATGGGCGGTGCTGGGCCGTTCGGATCGTCCAGCGGCAAGTCGGTGCCGGTCGCGGTGGAGAACTTCCACGTGCTCCAGAACCGCCAGACCGCCGACCGTCCCTCGTCGCCGGGCCGCGTGAACCTGCTCAACTGGGACGGCAACGGCTCAGATGGGCTGTTCCCCCCCGAAGCCGACAGCGCGGCGCACGGCACGGGCTCGGTGCCCGAGACCGGCACGGCGAAGGGGGGATCATGATGCGCACCCCGTTCACGAGCCCGGGTCAGGCCACGACCGTCACCCGGGTGACCCCCCGGTCGGGACTCCCCCCAGAACTGCCGTCCCTGCGACTGTCGGAAGAGCACCGGGCGCGCACGCACATGCTCGTGTCCTTGCTGCTGGATTATCCGGATGCCGCGTGGTTCAGGCGCCTGCACGCGTTGCGCGATCATCTGGTCGGCCTGCCGCCCGAGATCCGATCGCCGCTGACGCAGTTCATCGACAGTGCCGAGCAGGCGGGCGAGACGGCATGGCAGCGGCTCTACGTGACCACGTTCGATCTGAAGCGCAAGTGCAGCCTGTACATCAGCTACTACTCGACGGGCGACACGCGCCGCCGCGGTACCGCACTCGTCACGTTCCTCGAGGCCTACCGCGCAGCCGGGTGGGAGTTCGACGCCGCCGATCTCCCCGACTATCTGCCGGCGGTCCTGGAGTTCTCCGCGAGGTCGTCCTCCCCCATCGCCGGCGCGCTCATCGCCTCCCACAGGGAGGGTGTCGAAATCCTGCGGGCTGCGCTGGAGGGCCTCGACAGCCCCTGGGCACTCCTGATCCGGGTGGTGACCCTGTCGCTTCCGCCGATCGACGCGCGCACGCGCGAGCGGTTCCTCGATCTCGTCAACGAAGGTCCGCCCACCGAGACCGTCGGATTGAGCTTCCTGGGCAATCTGCCGACGTTCGCCCCGGTCACGCAGAGGGGCGCTGCCTCGTGAACACGATGTCGTTCATCCTGTGGGTGGCCGTGCCGTATGCGGCGATCGCCGTCTTCATCGTCGGTCACGTCTGGCGCTATCGGTATGACAAGTTCGGCTGGACCACCCGTTCGAGCCAGACGTATGAGAACCGCCTCCTGCGGTGGGGATCCCCGATGTTCCATCTCGGCATCCTGATGGTGATCGCAGGACACGTGGTGGGTCTGCTCGTGCCCCGGGAGTGGCTCTACGCGATCGGTGTCTCCGAGGAGATCTACCACTTCGGCGCCACGACCCTGGGAACGCTTGCCGCCGTGCTCACGCTCGCCGGTCTCGCCATCCTGATCTACCGGCGCCGCACCGTCGGACCCGTCTTCCTGGCCACGACGGTCATGGACAAGGTCATGTACGTCTTCCTCGCAGCCACGCTCGGGTTCGGCACGCTCGCGACCGTCGTCTACCAGGTGTTCGGCGGCGGCTTCCATTACCGCGAGACGATCTCTCCGTGGATCCGCAGCATCCTGTTCTTCCAGCCCCAGCCGGAGCTCATGACGGAAGTTCCGCTCCTGTTCCAGCTGCACGTGCTCACGGCTTTCGCGCTGATCGCGCTGTGGCCGTTCACCCGCCTGGTGCACGTGTTCTCCGCGCCGATCGGCTATCTCTTCCGCCCCTACATCGTGTACCGGTCACGTGACGACGGTCGCGGCGCGCGCACCCCGCGACGCGGGTGGGACCCCGTGGAGGCGCCTGACCCGGAGCGCCTCCGAAAGCTCTGACGGGGAGACCGATCGTCTTGCCCTCCCATTGCTCAGCGGGCGATCGCAGCTCTCCGGGCTTCATTCAGCGAAACGGAGACAGTGTCGAGGTCGTCGTCGAACAGATCGGCGTACACATCGAGGGTCATCGCCGCAGACGCATGCCCCAGCATCCGTTGCACTGCCTTGACGTTGGCCCCCGAGCTGATCGCGAGTGACGCGGCGGTGTGGCGGAGATCGTGCACGGTCATCCGCTCGAGTCCCGCCGCGTCGAGCGCGGTCATGAACCACGACCGCGATGCGCCCGACGAGCGCGGACGACCGAGGTAGTCGACGCCGTCGCCGAAGAGCAGGCCGTCGCGCGCCTTGCCCTCGCACATTTTTGCGATCGGCAGCTCAAGGAACTCCGGGTACGGGACGGAACGCAGCTCGTGCGTCTTTGGCGATCCGACGTGGATTTCCGCACCGACACGGACAGCGTTCTCATTCACGGCGAGCCGCCGTCGCAGCGCATCCACATCACGCACCCGCAGGGCAGTCAGCTCTCCCCAGCGCAGTCCCGTGTATGAGGCGAGGTACACGAGGGTCGAGTACTCGCCCGATGCCGTTGCGAGACGTTCGATCTGCTCGTGGCTGAGGTACCGGTGCGCCTTGCGATGCTTACGGGGAAGGTTGTCAACGCCGCGAGCGGGGTTGTGCGGGATGCGGCGGTCTTTGACCGCGATGTCGAGCACGGATGCGAGCACCCCGTGAGCGCGGATGACGACCGTCGCGCTCTTCGGGCGCGCGGCCTGCCCGCGCGTGCGGATGTGGTCCCGCCGGTTGGATTTGGCGGTGCCGGCCGCCAGCTGAGACACCCAAGTGCGCACGTCGCTATGGGAAATGGCCGACACGGGCGTCGTGCCCCACCGAGGAACGACATAAACGCGCCACGCGTCATCGATCGCGCGATAACTCGACGGCTTCAGCCGTGAGCGCTTGGCCTCGAGCCATCCGGGACCGAGCTCGGCGATGGTGGTGCGGGCCCGGGCGGGCTCGATGTACTCCCCTGTCGCCTTGGACACTTCGACAGTGGCGAGAAAGAGGTCGGCCTCGCGCTTCGTGCGAAAGCCTCGTTTGTCGGTCTGCCGGTGATCGGGCGTCCGGTAGCGGACGCGATATCGCTTGCCTCGCGCGGTCTCGTACGCCTCAATGGTCCCCACGAATCTTCTCCCTCGCGATTGCCTCGTCGACCGCTGCATTCTCGCGCTCGATGAGCGCGCGCAGGCTCTCCTCCGTGAGGTTGTGGCGCGCCCTGAACTCTGCTCCCGACTCCCTGATGTAGGCACTCCAGAAGGGTTCGATCGCCTTCGCGACGCGGCGCGCTGCCTTTCCGTGATCGGTGCTGGTCAGGTATCCGGCGGTTCGCGCGCGCTGGATCCAGTTCGTTGCCGTGCGCTGTTTGAGTCCGATCGACTCAGCGACTGCTTGGGCGGGGTTCTCACCGGAGATCTCGGCGATCCGGTAGAGCAGGCCCGTCAGGAGCAGTGCTTCCTCATCCGACGGGTCATACTCCGCAAAGCTGCGGAGCCCGCCGCGCGCATGCAGGTTGCGTAGCTGCGCGAGCTCAAGCGCCCACGATGGGATGGCCGCGAGGATTCCGATCCTTGCTATCGCGTGAACCCGAACTGTGCGCAGAAAGGCCCCGGAGACTTCGACTGGCGATTCCGCTCGATCGATTCCGAATGCTGCGACTTCGAAGCATCCCGTGTTCTCCGAGTATTCGAGACGGAACGTCACGCGCACGACTTGCTCGTCCTCGAGGGCGCCGATGTCGTTCGTCCTTGCGAACGTCCGCCCGCGAACGACCGGACGGAGGGGGATTCCTGGAGGGACGATGATGCTCGTTCCCGAGGGCGTGAAGACACTATCTTCCATGCGCACATCATGCCACAGAGTGCGTGCCATTGACATGACTACGCAAGCGCCTTAGTCTGTGCGTATCGGTGACACAGTGACGCAAGGAGGTCGGGAATGGATACCGATGACGAATGGCTCACTCTCCCCCAGGCCGCGACCCTCATGCGCATGACGAGAGCCGCGATCGCACAGATGCGGTACCGCGGCGACGGCCCGACGTTCTACCGACTGTCGGCGAAGACGATCCTCTACAAGCGCGCCGAAGTGCTCGCATGGATGGAGAGCCGCGCGTGCACGCGAACGGATGACGTGCTCGCTTCGACGTAATAGCGAAGCCGTACTGGCGCAAACGACCGGAAGTCGCTACCCATAAGTGGCACGATAACATTATGATTAACCATGTTACTCATAATGAGAGGCCGCGGAATTATGACTTCGCCAGGTCCCGCCACGACGTGGCCCGCGCTCAAGTGGGAAGACCAGACCTGGTTCCCCAACACGGCGTGGGCAGGTGCTGGTCTTGACGACTACGGCGCCCGATACCGTTCGGCGATCCCCGCGATGATCGCGGAGCTCAGCCCCGACACTTCGCCTACGGCCGCGTCCTTGGCGGATGTGGCCTCGCGCGAGCTGAGTCGACTGGACGCGGAGCTCGGCGGACGCGTGGCGTCGTTCGCACCGGTTCTGTTGCGGTCCGAGGCGGCATCGTCGTCGCAGATCGAGAACATCACGGCGTCCGCCCGTGCGATCTTCAGCGCCGAGCTCGGTGCGAAGACGAGCCGCAATGCGGAGCTGGTTACGGCTAATACCCGCGCGATGACGGCGGCGATCGGTCTCGCAGACGACGTGACACCTGATTCGATCGCCCGCATGCACGAGGTGCTGATGGCGGGGCAATCCCGGCACACTCCCGGGCGCTGGCGCGACGAGGCGGTGTGGATCGGTACGCGCAGCGACTCACCGGTCGACGCCGAGTTCGTCGCGCCGCATCATTCGCGCATCGAGGGACTACTCGACGACGTCACCGACTTTGCACGACGGTTGGATGTCGCGCCGCTCGTTTCAGTGGCGGTCACTCATGCTCAGTTCGAGACGATCCACCCGTTCTCCGACGGCAACGGCCGCACCGGACGGGCATTCGCGCAAGCGCTGCTGAGATTCCGCGGCGTGACGCGGAACGTCGCTGTGCCCGTTTCAGCGGGGCTCCTCGCCGACGTCGAGGGCTACCATCGCGCGCTCACGGCGTATCGAGAAGGTGATGTCTCCCCGATCGTCACGTCATTTGCGGATGCCGCACTGCGCGCCGTGGGCAACACACGGACGCTGGTAGCCGAGCTCGACGAGATCCGCGCGGGCTGGAACAACCGCCTCGCGGTCCGCCGCTCAAGCAATGCGTGGAAGCTCCTGGACATCCTCCTCCGACGACCGGTACTCACCTCAGCCGCCGCCGCTGCCGAACTCGGCGTCCAGCAGCCGAACGTCTATCCGCCTCTCACCGCACTCGTCGATGTCGGCATCCTGAAATCAAAAGCAGAACACAAGCTCGGACCGTTCTGGCGGAGCGACGAAGTGCTCGCCGCCCTCGACCGGTTCGCCCGGCGGGCCGGGCGGCGCGAAGCACCATAAGCAACGTGGAACTACAGCGGGGGCCAGCACATAGAAATGTGCCTCTTATGTCTATTTTCCGCATTGCTGGATTCGAGTGTGAGGGAGCTCCTACATTCCGGGCCCTCCCCGGCTCGCCGCTGGCCGCACCACCGGATCCATCGCTGCCGGAGCCACTACACGCCGCGCAGCCCGGCTGAGGTCGATCTGCGCGGCGCGCCGAGAGTCCTCGATCGTCGGCTCGGGCACTCCTCGCCGCATCGCGTCGGCCAGCTCTGCACGGGCAGCATCCGCCGACCCTGCAACCACGATCGCCTCGTTCCACCCTCGCCCGCGGGTTAGTCCGACGTAGAGACCGGCGGCATCGACGCCGGGTCCGACGATCGACGTGTCCACCGTCTCGCCCTGGATGCCGTGCACGGTCGACGCGTAGGCGAGGTGTGCGCTCTCGGCCGCGTACTCGGCGCGGATCGTACGTTGCTCCGTCGAATCGGCGAGGTTGGCGAGCGAGAGTCGATCGTCGTCGATGCTGGTGATGATCCATGTCGCGCGATTCTGCACGTCGGCGGCGCGATCGTTGCGCCGCGTCTGGATGACGTCGCCGACGAGCATCCGTTGCCCACCGCGACCGAGTGCGACGGCGTCCGCCGTCAGTTCGCCGGCGTCGAGCCGGCGTTGCTGGATCGCCTCGCTGATGGCGTCTGCGTCGTCGTTGGTTGCGACGACGAGCGCCAACCGCTCGCCGCAACGGACCCGCGCGAACCATGCGTCGACCATTGCGTCGTGCGCGGCATCCGTGCTGGACACCCGACTGATGTGACCGCCGGTGTCGAGCTCCGCTGCAATCGCCGTTGCTGCGACTGCGCTCGAGACGTTCCGCAACCGCAAGGTGAGCTCGCCGTATTGCGAATCTGCGAAGCGATGCACGGCCCGGAGTTCGACGACGTTGTCGGCGCTGCGTGTGAGCAGCGCCATCGCGCCGACATGGCCGACGGGCGCAGCCTGCAGTGGGTCGCCGATCATCGCGATCCCTGCGCCGGTCTCCTCGAGCACGCTTGCGAGAGCATCCGCGCTACGCAGATCGACCATCCCTGCCTCGTCGACGACGATCCGATCACCCCGGCGAAGGACGAAGCGCTGAGGACCGAAGTAACGCTGGCCGGTCGCCTCGTCGATCTTCCCGATGCCCAGGCGCGACCACCGCTGTCCGCCTGCCGCGTCGTCCTCCCAGCGCCATCCGTAGTCCGCGAGGAGCGCATGCAGGCTCGATGCCGTGACCCCCACCTCGCGTTCGGCGACGACCGCCGCCTTCTTCGTGGGCGCCACCAGAACCAAAGTCCGGCGCTGCAGGCGCAGGGCGTCGCGTGCGACACGGAGGAGTGTCGTCTTTCCCGACCCGGCGGGACCGGTGATCGAGACGAGACGACTCGATCCGGCGATGGCGGATGCCGCGGCCAGTTGCGCATCGTCGAGTCCGCCCTGCTCCCCCGCATGCCTAGCCGCGAGCTCGCGCATCTGCTCCTGATACGGAAGTGCGCCTGGCGCTGCGAGGGCGGCGAAGCGATTGCCGACGCGGAGCTTCAGAAGGACCGTCTCCGAGCCCATGAGCGCCTTGATGTGGAGCGGCTTGGTGGTGTCGTCTGGCACGAGGTCCGTGGTGTCGACGACGGCCCGTGCGACCACGTCGTCGATCAGTTCGTCGAGGGTTGCACGATCGGCGGTCGCTCCGCTTCGCGCAACGGCTCGGATCGCTCCGGCGCGGACGTCCCAGGGCGAGAATCGGCCGCCACTCGAGACTGATCGAGCGTCGGCATCCACGAGTGCCATCTGCGCGAGCAGGTCACGGTCGAGGTCGGCGATCGAGGTGGGCTCGAGGTGCGCCGGACTGCGATCCCACAGCAAGAGGGGGTCGATGGCAGCGAGTTCGGTGCGCACCCGCTCCTCCCACTCCGCTTCGTCGAGGTGGGCGGGCTTGCCGGGTCGTCCCTGCGCCCACGCGAGGGTATCGATGTGATGCAGGTCATCGGCGCCGGGCTCTCGACCCGGGTGCTCGCTCCGCCAGGCCTCGATGAGGCGAGAACGGTTGAGCTCGATCTTGTTGGAGCGGCGCGACAGCGGACGCACTACATGCGCGAGCTGCGCGATCTCGCCATCGTCGTCGAGCGTGTACCCATGGGCTGCGAGTGCCGTGATCCACCGCGGGTCGGTGCGCGCGGCGAGCTCGCCCTCCGCGTTGACCACGGTGTGGAACTTCATCGCCACGCGCGAGTCGAGGCTCGACCACTTGCCGTCGACACCCTGCACCTTCATGTTCAGCCACAGATGCCGGTGGATGTGCGGGTCGAGTGCACGCGAACGGCGGTGCTGCAGCTCCACGACCTCGAGGCGGGCGATGTCTTCTCGGATGCATCCAGCGGGACCTCGGCGCGCGTTAAGTTCGCGTTGCCACAGCAGAATGGTGCGGTCCCGAATCCGGTCTTGCAGTGCTTCGAACTCCCGGGCAACAGCAGGGTCGAGCAGAGCCGCCACACTGTACGACTTCGGGAAGTTGATCGTGCCGTCGAGAAGCAGAGCGGCGTTGTCGGTGCAGTGCGGCTTGCCGCGCTGCGTCCCCGTCTGCGGATTCTCACCCTGGATCCAATGGCGAAGCTGACCGGTGTCGAGGGTGTCGCGAGCGATCGCACCGTGAACGACCGTGTACCGGCGGACTGCCTGGCCCCCGCTGTAGCTCAGCGCAGCGGTCGCTCCATCGAGCGAAGTGCGGTGGGCGTCGCAGGTTCCATCGAAGGCGTAGGAGATGGCGTTGCGGATGCCGCGGCCCTCGGCGCCTCGTTTCCAGGTTCGCAGTCCGCCTCGCATGTGGACAGAATACATGCGTAGCTGTGTCACCACCAGGCATGGTGCCTACGTGCATTGCTGTTGCTGTTCCCTTCCTCGGGTCGCCGATGTTGGCTTTGCGTAGCTGCGCAGGCCGGGAGTGCGTCGCGTAGCAGCGCGCGTGTCGGCGCGCGGCTGTCGGCATCAGTTTCGAGCGCCGTGCTTGGGCCCGTATGACGCACCTGACCGCGAAGACCTGTGCGGGCAGGTCTTACGGACATTTGCCACTCCGGCGCCCTCGAACGCTATCGACGTCTGAGCCCGAGACCTCGGCGTCGCGCCGACCGACCGTAATGAGGGCTCAAATGGGAAGGCGCCGACGAGGCGATCCGCCGGCATCGCCTCTGTACGATCACTGGGGTGACAGTGGACCTTTCGTGGCAAGTGAGATCACTCAACGATGCCGACATCCGGATGGTCAGTGCGTCGGTGCTTAGCGTCGCCGTCGCCCTCGAGGAGTTGACGTCGAGTGTCGCGACGGTCGGCTTGCGGAATGACTCGCGCGCTGCGATTGACATTGCCTGGACAGGAAATCCCGAGAACGCGGAAGGCAGCACTCATCTTGAGAGCGCACACAAGTCCATTAGGACGATGTGCCTAGCCGCCACAGACCACATGCGCGCTTTCGTGCAGGGAATCAGATCCCGACGAACCACGGTGGCCAATTGGACCCTTACCCGCGGAGCGCTGGAGTCCCTCGGAGGTGCTCACTATCTAGTGGGAACAAGGGACGCGGCGCAGCTGCTCTCCCGATACGTCGCGACGATCCTCGAGGAGACAAAGTTCAACAAGGGCCAGACCTTTGCATACCGATACGGCGACACCGTCAACGTGGACGAATACCGCCTCGGCGCGAGGTCGATCCTTGAAGAACGGGGAATCACGCTCGAATCGGGGGCGTCGCCCACTTCCCTAGCTCGAGCTGTGATCGAGGACGCTGCACCTGGGAGTGACGCTAAAGCAAGATACTCACAGCTGTCCGCGGTCGCGCATGGTCAGGCTCCAGGCGTTCATATGTTCATGCCGGAGGAGACCGGAATGATTGCACTGCCTAGAGCACTGGCCATTGACGCGGCGCACATGCAGATTGCTTGTGCGCAGTTGGTGGGCACCGAGTTGGTCAACTACTTCGGCCCCAGTCGATTGGCGACGGAGCGATGGAACGAGCAACGCAAGCGCGCCACGGCAACAGTACTGCTGCACGCGCGAGAGGCCGGCGATCAGCTGCCGTCATGAACTTGAAGCGGCGACGGTTCCTGTCTCAGATGGCATCGTGTTCGCTACGGATCGAGCAAATGTCTGAGATACCGTTCGGGCGATTGCAGGTAGGACTTCCACTGCCGGACAAGAACCAGATCGTCCCAGTTGGACGGTCGCATCTCCCACGGTCCGACTTCGATGATGCGGGCTCCAGGCATGGCGGCAAGAACCGGAGAGTGCGTGGCGCAGAGGATTTGACCTCCGTAGTCAGCGATCTGCTGCAAAGTCGATATGAGGCTGAGGGTGGACGTGAACGATAGCGCCGCCTCGGGCTCGTCGAGGCAGTAGAAGGCGGGGGCGTCGAATCGCGTGTCGAGGATGGCCAAGAAGGATTCGCCATGGCTCATCTCATGGAACTTCGGCTCGCCTCCCGTGGAGGGGTTTGCCTCGAGGTACGTGTAAAACGAGTGCATGGTCTCCGCGCGCAGAAAGAAGCCCCACCTGCTCGCGCCGACTCCCCGCTGGAGGTCCAACCATTGCGAGAGGGGCGATTCAGTCGGTCGCGTTGCGTGTTGGGCGGAAGTTGAACCGCCCTCCGGGGACATGCCGTATGCGAGAGCGATGCCCTCGAGGATCGTGGACTTGCCCGATCCGTTCTCACCGACAAGGAAGGTAATGCCGGGGTGAAGTCGGAGGCCGTCGTCCAAGAGTTGGCGCACGGCCGGAATGCTGGCTGGCCACGCGTCGGCTCGCGCAGCGTCAGGATCTCCCGTGGAGATCCGAACGACGGGCGGTTGCGACGCTTGCACCGGAACAGTGTTTCAGGCTGCTCCGACAGCCCACCGCAGCCGGTCGACAATCAACCGCTCTTGTCGCGCATGCGGATCCGTCAGCGCGAAGTCGCAGGTTTGGCCTTGTTGTTCGGAGTCCTCACAGCGAAGTCGCGACACTAGGAGGATGAGCCCGGTCGTGGACGATTCAGTCGTGGAGGACACTTACCGCCGCAAACGCGTTCCGCGGACATACGCGGCCCTTATCTCGGGGGTTGTTCTCCTGGTCTGTGCCGGCGCCGTTGCCGCCTACCTGATCCTGGGACCGTGGTCATCGACTTTGCTGATTGGAAGCGCCAGCGGGTTTCAGATCGGCTACGTCGCCGGCGTAACCGGTCTGGTCGCGTTCACCGTATTCGTGCTGACTGTCTCGGCGAAGCGCTGTTGGCTGGTCGTGGCGATCCCTTTGGGGATCACCGCCACAGCGATTCTTGTACTCGCCATGATCCTGCTCCCACTGACTGAGACGAAGGTCACGCCGATCCTCGTCGACGGCTACTCAAGTGGGTACATCGCTGTAGAGGAGTCGAACGGCTCTGGCTTTGTGGGGGTACAGGATGGTCTTCACGTCCTCAGCATTCATCAATACCGGGCAGACGACTTCGGCACGCCGTTTTCAAACGGAACGTATAGGGCGGTGATGCGTGGCGACGAGATTGACGTGGCGTACGACGGTGGCCGGGGCTTTTCGCTTCCTGCCCACTCTGCGCCGCCCTGTCGCTGAGGCGCAAAGCAGCGCGCTGGCTTCCACTCATGGATACATCGCGGAGATGCTCTGCGACTCCCGGCCTCATTCTCGCGCTCGGCGCGCGGAGGCCCGTCTGATCCGCGCCGCGACCATGGCCTAGGGGCATCGAGTCCCATTAGGTTTGTCACATGAACCTCGCCGCCAAGATCACCACGGGCGTCGCCGTGCTCGTGGTCGGCGGCCTCGTCGCGCTCGCTGTGCCGACTGTATCGGGCGCGTACTCTGAGATGTCGTCCTGGGCGATCTTCCAGCCGACCGAGGAGCCGACCGTCGAGCCAGCGTCCGCGGAGGACGACCCGATCGGCAAGAAGATGATCGATGAGCTTGGCGACGGCTACGTCTACGTCGGGAACGGCACCGCAATCCCAAAGGGCAGCCCTGCCGGGTGCGAGGACCCGGCCTGGCTCAACCTCGGCGGAATGAGCGCGAGCCTGAGCGGGGACCTGGTAGACCGGGGCGGACGGGACCTTGCCGCGGGCACCGCGGGCCTGGACGACGACGGCCGGATCGTGACCTACACCGTCGCGCCCGGTGACGCGCTGTACGCGATCGGTGATCGGTTCTGCATCGCGAACGCACTCACGATCGCGACCCTCAACCACACGCGGACGATCCAGCCCGGCGAGGTGCTGCTACTCCACCCTGACGGCTCCATCCCGTGGATTCCGTACTTCAACCCCGACGACGCGCCTGGCGGGTACCAGCAGATTCCGTACCAGCTCGCGGTCGAGGCGATGAGCGCTGCGGCCCACGCGGACGACCTCGACGCCATGCGCACGATCTTCGCCGACGACCTGTCCAGCCTGTTCCCGAACCCGGCCCACGCCGAGGTGATCGCGCAGGCGCTCGACGCCGGCGACCTCGACGTTCTGCGCCAGATGTTCGCGTAGCCTCCCAGACCACCGAGACCCCGCCGTCGTTGGGGACATCTCGCAACACAGGCGAACCCTGCTCTTCTAAGACCGCTGAGGGATCCGCTTGCGAGAAGGCTGCGCTGCTACCGATTCAGCTGCGCGATCGTCAGACTGCATGAATGACTGCCGATGCTCGGGACTATTCCCTCGTTGACCTGACGCTGCGCGAGGGCATGGATGTTGTGGCGTTCGGAAGAATCGAGGGGCAAGGAATATCGGACGCGGTTACCTTGATTCCGCTGCACCCGTGGGAGCCCGATCTCCAGGGTTGGAGCGCCCGCGGCCATGTGCGCGTGGTGGCTGAGAGCTCATCACCCGACATTCCCGATGGGGCGGTTGTTCGAGTCCAAGGCAGGTGGACAGGATCGCATCTCATTGCGCGACGCCGGAGTGAAACGCTTCCTCGAGCTTGGCCGCGCGGTAGACGCAACGCCGTCGCCGGTCATCTCCTCAGGCGGAGGAGACCTTCCGATACCGCGTGGTTCTACGTGCTGTACGTGACCCCGGAGCTTGCCGAACTCATCGAGCGAACGCCTCTACGGGCGTCGGTTCAGGTTGCGATCACTCCGTCGCTGTAGGGCACACCACTGTCGCCGTTGACGCATTCCTTGTGAGTCGGGGCAGCGCTGCCGCCTCCTCCCGAGAGCACTGTGCTCTTCGTTCAGGTAGCTTCGTGGAATGGTCGATGACGCCGACGTCCAGACCGACGGTTCACCCCACACTGAACGGGCAACGCCCGTCAGCGGCTCATTGTCGCGCTTCGGATATGCGCTCGGAGCGCTGCCGGGCGTCGTTCTTCATCTTGTTGGATCCGCAGTCGCGTGGACGTTCATTCAGCTGAATGGCCTCATGGTGGCAGGATGCGGGACAGATCGGCCCTGCAATTTTGCAGTGACCGACGCAGCTGTGAACGGAATTCAGCCGCTGCTGATTGCGGTATGGGCCATCACATCCGTGTCCGCGTTCGCCCGGGCACTCGCGCGTGGGCGAAGCCCGTGGCCAGTGCTCGGCATAGGGGTTGGCGTCTCCATTCTGATCACCGGGCTGGCCTATCTGGCGCTCGTAATCGGTGCGGGAGTCCTGTAGAAGAGTCTCCCGCTAATCTGCTGGGCTACAGCACCTCCGCCCACGCCCGGTTGGCGATCCTCAACAGCTCAGACTTGAACTCTTCCCGATCCGAGGTCGTTGAGTTCGACGCGGTAGGACTCGCCTAGGGCCTCTTGGAGGACGTCTCGAAGCCTGAGCCCCTCGGCGAGGTGCTCCTCGCGTAAGGCTTCCGATGACCAGCCGGCTTCCTCATTGAAGCCGCGACTGAAGCCGCGCGCCCACTCCGAGATCCGGTCGATTAGCTGCGAGCTAAGAAAGGTCAGGCCGAACTCGTAGTTGCCATCCGATCGCACAGGCCAGCCCGTGTACGGGATGCCAAGCTCGACGAGTGCGACGTTCATAGGGAGATTCTGACCGACGAAGCTGAATCGCGCAGAACGATCCGCATGCGCGACCCCGGTCGTAGCGTCACCCGGCTAGGTCCTGGCCGCTGCTTGCAGTGCGGTTCTGTCGCTCGATGGTCCTGTAGATCGTGGAGCGGGCGACGTTGAACAGTTCGGCGAGCTCGGTCGTTGAGTGAGTGCCAGCGCTGTGCAGCTCCATCATGTGACGTTGCTGAGGCAGGGACAGTTTCGGCTGCTTCCCGCGAAGCCGCCCCTTGGCCTTTGCCACCTGCATGCCCTCGCGGGTTCGAGCTCGGATCAGATCGGACTCGAATTCGGCGACCATCGCGAGGACGTTGAAGAGCAGTCTGCCCACCGGATCGAGTGGATCGTGCACCGAGCCGCCGATGCTGAGTTTGACGTGCTTGGCCGTCAGTTCGTCGACGATGTCTTTGGCGTCGCGAAGCGAACGAGCCAGCCGATCCAGCTTTGCGACCACGAGCGTGTCGCCGTTTCGGCAGGCAGCCAGTGCTTCTCGAAGGCCGGGTCGTGACCGGTTGGTGCCGGTGAGCCCATGGTCGGTGAAGATGTAGGCGGGGTCCACCCCCAGGCGTTCGAGGGCGATTCGTTGGGCGGTCAGATCTTGTTCATATGTGGAGACGCGAGCGTATCCGATCAGTAGTTCATTCATGCCCGAAGACTTCTCCGGCGTAACCAGACGGGATAGAGGCGGCTCAACCTAGCGCACGTGCCGACTGACCAGAGGTGAGTCACAATAGACCATCTCCGCCCGTGCGGCAGAGAGAAGCAGAGGCTCGGTCGCGTGACGAATTGGCTGCGCGCACCTGCCTGGATGTGGCACGCTTTCGGATGGGCCGTGATGGTCAGCATCCAGGTCGACGTCGTCGATCTGGACCACCGCCGGAGGCTCCGACTCACGTTTGCGTGGTATCCAAACTTGCCCACATTTTGCCCACACTTTCGCGAAAACGACCCCCAATCGACGTGATCGAGGAGCATCGACGAAGCACCGTGGGCCGCGGAATTACGCGTTTTTTGCTCGTTTTGGTCGGTCGTCGTTAACGCCCCGCTTCAGTTCGACTCCCGCCGTCGCGTCCACTTCCGAAGGGCCGCGATCCCAGTATTCACAGGGGATCGCGGATGCTGTTGCCCGGCCGTGTGCTGAAGATCCGTCGGTGAACATCGACGACGACCCGGTGAGGGTTGCATCCCGGTTCACCCCGTCTTGGACCGGCTTGCGGACGAACAAGGTCCGGCTTCCGCCGGCGACGTATGTTGGTGGGATGCGCGGCATTCCCATAGATGAACGTGACTCAGCGTGGGAACGCGACGACGCCCGATACCGCTTGTACATCTTTGAAGGTCCTGGCAACGCCGTGACCACGATCGACATCGTTGAGGCGACGGTGGAGCAGGCGTTGGAGTCCGCGCTGGCGATGTCCAATGGTGATGAGCACCTGTGGTCGCTCGCTCTCGTCGAAACCGACGCCCGAGGCCTGCGCGGACTGATCTGGTTGTCGGGCATGGACTACAACGACCCGCCCACCACACCATGGGAGTGGCAGCGGCGGCGGCAGATGCAGGACCGGTATCTCATTGCGAAGAGTCGGCGCGACGTGGCAACCGTCCTTCCGAACGGGTTGCGCCTCATCCGGGTGTTCCCTGAGTGGGTCAGCGGGTGGCCGTTGTGGGAGAACTTCACCGCCGAGTACCGGCTCACCGGGCCGAGCCTCGGATTGACACCCGAGCTCAGCGATGCACTGTTCAACTGGAATGAGGCGTGGCTGGCGCGACAAGAAGATGACCCGCTCCCCGCCGGATGGGAAGACGAGGGACATCGCCTCGTCGTCCGACTCCGCAGCGCGTTGGACGGAATCGCTGAGGTGCGTCCAGAGTTCCTCCGGTAACCCGGGGACGCCCCTCGATGGCTCTCGATCGATTCGTAGGAACGGCATGCGGGCTCGCCTGACCGCACACGAAGCGCTCATGCGGGATGACCCGGAAGAGTCTGATGACGCAGGACGTGGAGGTCATGCGTTCGAGCCCCGCCGAATACGGGGCGGTCGCGGCCACTTCCGAAAAGCCGTGATCCCCCGTGGAGTCAGCGGCCGGGATGGCCGTTCCCACCGCGTTGTCGCCCCTGTACCCTGAATCCCCGCAGGGGCAGCCGTTCGCGCGTGCTCCGCTTCCAGCGAGTGAGAAGGTTCACGATGGCAAAGACCACGAAGTCGGCAAGGGCGGCCGCAGCCGCGGTGGACGCAGCCGCCGCCGCCGCCAAGGATGCCAAACGACTGAGCAAGACGCTTCCGAAGAAGGATGCGAAGAAGCTGCGATCCGTGGCCGATGAGGCGAAGGAAGCCTCTCAGGCATCGAAGAAGAAGATCGCGCGTCATCCTCGCAAGGTCGAGAAGAAGGCCATCGCCGCGATCGACCGTGTCGAGAAAGCCGCGGGCAAGGCCGAACGAAGGCTGGCCGGAGCGAAGATGTCGGCAGGCAAGAAGGCCGGCGCGACGACGAAGACGGGCACCGAGAAGCCGAAGGGCACGGTGATCGCCCAGGACGAATCGCTGTACGCGGTCATCGAGACAAGCCCCCGTGAGCCCGCCGCCATGGACTCCCTCCCCGCGCCGACCACGAGCACGGGCGCAACGGAGGAGCTCTCTTCGCTGACTGTGCTGGAATTGCGCGGTCGTGCCCGTGACGCCGGACACGCCGGCTTCTCTCGGTACACCAAGGCGCAGCTGCTGGCGCTGCTGTCATCCTGATCCCGTCGATGCAGGAGTATCTCGATCGGTCGTCCGCGGCGCCCGCGCCGCGAACGCTGATCGACATCCTGCGCGAGACGAGCGCTCGGTATCCGCAGTCATCGGCGCTGGAGGACGCAGACGGCGCGCTGAGCTACGCCGAGCTCGTTGCTCTCGTGGGGCGAACAGCTGAGCGGTTGCACGCGCAGGGCGTGCGCCGCGGTGACCGCGTCGGCGTGCAGATGCCCTCCGGCGGCCGGCAGCTCTATGTGGCGATCCTCGCGATCATGACCGCGGGGGCGGCATACGTGCCGGTTGACGCCGATGACCCCTACGAGCGTGCGGAGCTGGTGTTCGGCGAGGCTGAGGTGCGGGGCATCATCCGTGGTTCCGGGGTCTTTCAGGCAGCTGATCCTCGAGCGGCACCCCGCGCTTCGAAGGACCTGTTCATCGGAGACGACCCCCATCCGAGTTCGCGCGCGATCCCCAGTGTTCTCCGGCCCACGGTGAACGACGACGCGTGGGTCATCTTCACCTCCGGGTCGACCGGCGTTCCCAAGGGGGTCGCCGTCACCCACCGGTCGGCCGCTGCTTTCGTCGACGCCGAAGCGCGTCTGTTCCTGCAGGCCGGACCGCTCGGGCCGGGTGATCGCGTCCTTGCCGGCCTGTCCGTGGCCTTCGATGCGTCCTGCGAGGAGATGTGGCTCGCGTGGAGGCACGGCGCATGTCTGGTTCCCGCCCCGCGCGCGCTCGTGCGATCAGGCGAGGATCTCGGTCCGTGGCTCGTCGGACACGGCATCACCGTGGTCTCGACCGTCCCCACGCTCGCCGCGCTCTGGCCCCAGGACGCGATCGAGAACGTCCGCCTGCTGATCTTCGGGGGCGAGGCGTGCCCGCCCGAACTGGTCACCCGCCTCGTCGCGGACGGTCGCGAGGTGTGGAACACCTACGGGCCCACCGAAGCGACCGTCGTCGCGTGCGCCGCCCTGCTGGACGGGCGGGGCCCGGTGCGGATCGGACTGCCGCTGGACGGCTGGGCGCTCGCGGTCGTCGATTCGACCGGCACTCCGGTTCAGGATGGCGAGGTGGGGGAACTCATCATCGGCGGCGTGGGCCTGGCGCGCTATCTCGACCCCGTGAAGGATGCCGAGAAGTACGCGGCGATGCCGAGCATCGGGTGGGACCGCGCGTATCGCTCCGGCGACCTGGTGCGCCTGGAGCGCGCCGGCCTGATCTTCCACGGCCGCGTCGATGACCAGGTCAAGGTCGGCGGCCGGCGCATCGAACTCGGCGAAGTCGAGTCCGCCCTGCAGGCTCTCGCGGCCGTCTCGGCGGCGACCGTGGTCGTTCAGCGGTCGGAAGGAGGCGTGCCCCTCCTGGTCGGCTACGTGGTTCCGGCCGACGGGTTCGACAGGCAGACCGCTCGTGCGGAGCTGGCGCACACGCTGCCTGCGCCGCTCATCCCCCTTCTGGCCGTGGTCGACGACCTGCCTGTCCGCACATCGGGCAAGGTGGACAAGGCCGCCCTGCCGTGGCCGTTGACGGACACCGATACCGCGGACTCGTCACTCTCGGGCACCACCGCGTGGCTGGCCGAGCAGTGGCTGGCGGTGCTCGGCATCCGTCCTGCAGATGAGGATGCCGACTTCTTCCAGCTCGGCGGAGGCTCACTCGCCGCGGCGCAGCTCGTCTCGCGCATCCGCACGCGGGCCCCCGAATTCACGATGACCGACGTTTACGACCTCCCGCGACTGCGGCGCATGGCGGACGCCGTCGAAGCGGAAGCGTCGGAGCTCGATGACGTGCCGAACACGTTCAGCGTCGCGCGTCCGACCCCGCGGATCATGCAGTGGGTGCAGACCCTGGCGAGCGTGCCGCTGTTCATCCTCGCCGGATTGCGGTGGACCGCGTGGCTGCTCACCGCGAGCTGGATCCTGCGGCTGTTCCCCGGGTTCGACTTCCTCCCCGCGGCACCGCTGTGGCTCATTCTGCTCGGGCTCATCCTGTTCGTCACCCCGTTCGGGCGCATGGCGATGTCTGCCGCGCTCGCCCGGCTGCTGCTGGGCGGAGTGAAGCCCGGCGACTATCCGCGGGGCGGTGGGGTGCATCTGCGACTGTGGCTGGCCGAGCAGGTCGCGCATCAGGTCGACCCGGTCGGGCTTGCCGGAGCCCCGTGGGTGAGCTACTACGCCCGCGCACTCGGCGCAAAGCTCGGCACGAATGTGGACCTGCACTCGCTGCCCCCGGTCACCGGCATGCTCGAGATATCCGAGGGTGCCGCGATCGAACCGGAGGTCGACCTGTCGGGCTATTGGATCGACGGCGACACCGTCCGGATCGGCGGCATCAGCATCGGCGCGGGCGCGACGATCGGCACCCGCAGCACGCTCGCACCGGGAACGAGGATCGGTCGCGGCGCTGAGATCGCCCCCGGCTCCGCCGTGTTCGGCCGGGTGCGCGCCGGTCAGCGTTGGGCCGGCTCCCCCGCTGTCCGGATCGGCGGAACCTCCAGCCCACTCGCCCCCGAGCGCCCGCCGGCACCCAAGCGCTGGCTGTGGGCGTACGGCGCCTCCTCCGCCGTGCTCGGGCTGCTTCCGTTCCTTGCGATCGCGGCCGGCGGCGCACTCCTGGCCTCGGGAATCCGAGGCCAGGAGTCGATCACGGATGCCGTTCCGCCTGCGCTGCTCTGGCTGGTCCCCTCGACGATCGTCGTGGGCGTGACGTTCGCCGCGTCGGTCGTCCTGCTCGTGCGCCTGCTGTCGATCGGTCTGGTCGAGGGAGTGCATCCGGTGCGCGGCCGGATCGCCTGGCAGGCGTGGACGACGGAGCGACTGCTCGACTCGGCACGGACGATCCTGTTCCCGATCTACTCGAGTCTGTTCACGCCGGTCTGGCTGCGCATGCTCGGCGCGGAGGTCGGACGCGATGTCGAGGCATCCACCGTCCTTCTCATTCCCTCGCTCACCACGATCGACGACGGCGCCTTCCTCGCCGACGACACGATGGTCGCCACGTACGAACTGAAGGGCGGTTGGATGCAGCTCGGACCAGCCCGGATCGGAAAACGCGCCTTTCTCGGTAACTCCGGAATGGCGGGCGCCGGTCACAGAGTCCCCCGCGATGGTCTGGTGGCGGTGCTGTCCGTGGCCCCGGAGAAGTCGAAGCCGGGCTCGTCCTGGCTCGGGTCGCCCGCCGTGCGGCTTCGGCGTGTTGTGAACGAGGCCGACCTCGAACGCACGTACCGGCCGCGCCGGTCCTTGCGGTTCGCCCGTGCGCTGTGGGAGATCTGCCGGGTGATCCCGGTGTTCATCACGTGCGCAATCGCGCTCGCGGTCTTGTTCGCGCTCGGGTGGATGATCCAGGCGTGGAGCCTCGCGGGCGCCATCCTCACATCCGGCGTCGTGCTCCTGGCGGCCGGAGCGATCGCGGCGCTGATCACGACAGCGGCGAAGTGGCTCTTCGTCGGTCCGATCCGCGCGGGCGAGCACCCGCTGTGGTCGAGCTTCGTCTGGAGGACGGAGGTGGCCGACACGTTCACCGAGATGGTCGCGGCGCCGTGGTTCGCGAACGCGGCCGCCGGGACTCCGGCGCTGGCGATGTGGCTGCGCTCGCTCGGCGCGAAAGTCGGTCGCGGCGTCTGGACCGACAGCTATTGGCTGCCCGAGCCCGACCTGGTCACGCTGGGCGACGGCGCAACGGTGAATCGAGGATGCGTGGTTCAGACGCATCTGTTCCATGATCGAGTGATGAGCATCGACACCGTCACCCTGGAAGCCGGCGCGACGCTCGGTCCGCACAGCGTGATCCTTCCCGCCGCACGCATCGGCGCGAACGCGACCGTCGGTCCCGCGTCGCTGGTCATGCGAGGTGAATCCGTTCCGGTCGGCAGCAGATGGAGCGGCAATCCGATCGGTCCCTGGCGTGCGGTGAAAGTGCGGGCGTACCAGGCTGCGGACGCATGAGGACCGACCCGTACATTCCGCAGAGCGGTGATCCCGGCATCCAGGTGGATCACTACGCGCTCACGTTGGACTACCGGGTCAGCACGAACCGCATGAGCGGAACCGCGGTGATCCGGGGCCGTGCGGTCAGTGCGACCAAGACCCTGTCCTTCGACCTGATCGGTCTCCGCGCGTCCAAAGTCACCGGGATCGGATCGCGCGTCGCCTCCTTTCGCCAGAGCGATCGGAAGCTCCGCATCACGCTCGCCGCGCCGCTGGCTGCCGGGGGCGGGTTCGAAGTCGCGGTCGCATACGCGGGCTCCCCGCGACCGCGCCGCTCTCGGTGGGGAACGATCGGCTGGGAGGAGCTCGAGGACGGGGTCATCGTCGCGTCGCAGCCCACGGGTGCGCCGAGCTGGTTTCCGTGCAACGACGTGCCCTCCGACAAGGCGACCTCGCATGTGTCGCTGACCGTCGAACAGCCGTACACGGTTGTCGCGAGCGGGCTGCGCACCGGGCGCAGTTCCCGCGGCGGAAAGACGACGTGGGTCTTCGAGCAGGCCGTCCCCACCCCGACCTATCTGATGACCGTGCACGTCGGACGCTGTGTCGAGGAGACGATTTCGCTGGGCGGAACCGTCGGGCGATTGTTCTTCCCCGCTCCGCTGGCCGCACGTGTTCATGCGGACTTCGCCGACCTGCCGCGCATGCTCGAGCTGTTCGTCGAGCTCTACGGCCCGTATCCCCTCGACGAGTACGCGGTCCTCGTCACCGCCGACGATTTGGAGATCCCCCTCGAGGCGCAGGGCATCGGCGTCTTCGGCGCGAACCACATCGACGGTTCGAGCTCGCTCGAGCGTCTGGTCGCGCACGAACTCGCACACCAGTGGTTCGGCAACAGCGTGGGCGTCTCGAAGTGGCGGGACATCTGGCTGAACGAGGGATTCGCCTGCTATTCCGAGTGGCTCTGGTCCGAGCATTCGGGCGGAGTCACGGCCCACCAGAAGGCGCTGACACACCACGCGCGTCTGGCGGCACTGGAGCAGGATCTCATCCTGAGCGATCCGGGTCCCGACCTCATGTTCGATGACCGTGTGTACAAGCGCGGCGCACTCACCCTCCACGCGCTGCGCCTCACCGTCGGCGATGCCCCGTTCTTCCGGCTCCTGAAGTCGTGGTGCCGGATGTACCGCGCGTCCACCGCGACCACGGCGGATTTCGTCGCGCTGGCCGAGGACGTCTGTCACGTGCCCGTCGCGCGCCTCATGCACGCGTGGCTCGACCTCGCGCCCCTCCCCGACCTTCCCCGGACCGACGCGCGGGGCGGGTTCAGGACGAGCGTCCCGCCGCCGGAATCATCGCTGCGCTGAGGACGAACCCACGGGGTCCGGCAACGACGGCGGCTTCGACGCTCTCGGCGCGGCCCGGGATCCAGACGGGGCGCGAGGCAGGCAGTCGACCGGTCCCGCTGACACCGACCCGGATTTCGGCGAGGTCGACCGCGAGGCCACGGCCGTCCGCCTTGAGGGCGGCTTCGAGGAGGGTCCACTCCGTCACGTCGGGGGCGGGAGCCGGTGCGAACAGCGCCCCGAGATCGTGCAGGCGCGCTCCCGCCCCGTCGCTCGGCTCTCGTTCGATGTCGACTCCGACCTCGGCGGCGTCGCTGTGCGGCGCCGCGGCCACCGCCACGACGCTGCCCGCGTAGCTGAGGCTCACGGCGATGGGGGCACTCTCCAACCGCGGCCGTGCGTGGTCCGCTCCGCATCGTTCGCACGTCGTGGTGAATCCCAGGTCGGCGACGTCGGTCATCTCGTCGATCAAGTGGAGGAGGAGCCAACGCCCACCAAGAAATCGCTGCGCCGCCGTGCCGCGCAATCGTTCGTAGCGGCGCATCTGTGGCGCGCCGAGCCGGTCGAGCACTCCGGGACAGGGCAGCACGCCCGCGGCCGTGTCCAGCCACACGATGCGTACCGGACCCGCGTCCGCTCGCCCCCCTGCCATTGCCCCACGATACGTGGGATCCGGGATGGCCACCCCCGTCGCGCCCGCGAGCCGGATGTCAGCTGCGGGCCGGCGGAACAGTCCTGCGCATCACGGTCTTGCTCTTGCCGATGTGACGCTCGAACGTGAATCCCGCCTTCTCGAACATGGCCCGCGTCCCGTTGTGCAGAAAAGACGACGACGTCCGCTTTCCCGGCGCGAGTTCGTTGGGGAACGAGACCACCTCGCCCCCGCCGGCCTGCGCGATCAGCTCGAGCGCGCCATCCAGAGCCTCGCGTGCCACCCCCGATCGCCGGTGGTCGCGGTCCACGAAGAAGCACGTGATGCGCCACGGCGCCGGATTGGTCTCGCCCGCGTCGTACTGCTTGCGATGGTAGATACCGGGCAGTTCGGCCGGACTGCCGTATTCGCACCACGCGATCGCGTCGTCACCGTCGAAGACCAATGCCGCATGCGCAACGCCCTCCGCCACGAGTCGCTGCTTGAACGTCGGCCCGTCGTACTCGCTCTTGACCGTCTGCTCGGTGTCCCCGTGGAAATACGAGCAGTAGCACCCGCCCCAGACCCCGTTGTGCTTCTGCGCGAGCGCCAGCCACGCCGGGAAGGTCTCGGGAGTGAGCGGCCTGATCACGTGCGCCGTCGCGACGCTCACATCGGCCATGGCAGACTCCTCCGATCAGTGCCACCAGTCTGCCCACTGGCTTGGAGTCTCGACAAGGCGTCGCCCGGCCACGCGTGCGGATGCCGTCGCCCAGGGAGCGGCGCAGACCAGGCGCGCTTCAGCCGAGGTCAGAGGGCGTGGTGCACCGGGTGGCGACGCTCCAGCGCTGAGCCCTCGACGTCCACATTGGGGATGACGCGGCTCAGCCATTTCGGCAGCCACCAGGCCGATTCGCCGAGCAGGTGCATGAGTGCCGGGATCAGCAGCATCCGCACGATGAACGCGTCGAACAGCACACCGAGGGCGAGACCCAGACCCATCGATTTGATGATCACCGACTCCGACGTGATGAAGCCGGAGAAGACCGCGATCATGATGAGCGCTGCGGCGACGACGACCGTGCGGCCGGCGCGGTAACCCTGCGCGACGGCAAGCCTCGCGGGTGCGCCGTGGGCCCATGCCTCCCGCATCCCGGTGGTCAGGAACAGCTGATAGTCCATGGCCAGGCCGAACAGGATGCCCACCAGGATCACCGGCAGGAAGCTCAGGATCGGGCCGGGGTTGTGCACGCCCAGCAGATCGCCGAGCCAGCCCCACTGGAAGACGGCGGTGATCGCACCATAGGTCGCCAGCAGCGACAGGACGAACCCGGCTGTGGCGATCAGCGGCACCAGCAGCGAGCGGAAGACCATGACCATGATGAGGAACGAGAGGCCGACCACGACGAGCAGGTAGAGCGGCAGCACGTCCGCGAGCCCCTCGGAGATGTCGATGTTGATGGCAGCCTGGCCCGCCACGCCGAGCGTGATGTCATCGGCGACGGGCGGCAATTCGCGAAGTTCCCGAACCAGCGTTTCGGTCGAGGTGCTGTTCGGGCCCTCGGCGGGGACGATCTGGAACGCGGCGAGGCTGTTGTCGTCTGAGACGGCGATCGGCGCGACGGCGACGACGTCATCCATGCCGGCCAGTTCGCGGGCGACCAGAAGCTGATCGTGAAGCACCTCATCGTCGTCGAGTCCCTCCGGAAGGGAGGCGGTGATCAGCAGGGGCCCGTTGACTCCGGCGCCGAACGAGTCCTCGGTGAGCGTGAACGCCTGGTAGGCGGTGGAGTCGGCGGACTCGGAGCCGCCGTCGGGGAGCCCGAGGCGCATCGACATCGCGGGCACCGCGACGACCAGCAGCGCGACGATCGCGACGATGACGGTGAGGATGGCGCGCAGCGTAGACATCGGCGCGATCGCGCGGCTGCGCACCCGCGGAGTCGCGGAATCGCTCATCGCGGCCGCGGTGGCCGCGCGAGCGCGGGCGCGCTTGCCGAGCACGCGACTCTTCGCGAGCCCGAGCAGCGCAGGCGTCAGCGAGACCGCGATCAGCACGGCGACGGCCACGCTGATGGCGCCTGCTGTTCCCATGAGCCCCAGGAACGGGATGCCGGTGATGTTGAGGGCGAGCAGCGCAACGATCACCGTCGTCCCGGCGAACACCACGGCATTGCCGGCGGTGCCGTTGGCCAGGCCGATGGATTCGACCACGTCGGCGCCCTGCAGGAGCTGCTTGCGGTGCCGGTAGAGCACGAAGAGCGAGTAGTCAATGCCGACGGCCAGGCCCAGCATCACACCGAGGATCGGCGTGACCGAGGCCATCTGCACGACGCCCGAGAACGCGAGCGTGGCCATGGCGCCGATGGCGACGCCGACCAGCGCCGTGATGATCGGGAACGCGGCCGCCAGCAGAGAGCCGAGCACGACGATCAGCACGACCGCCGCCAGGGCGACACCGATCACCTCCCCGACTCCGAGGATCTGAGGGACGCCCTGCGAGATGTCGCTGGAGAAGGCGACTCCGACGCCGTCGACCGGTTTCGCCTCGAAATGCTCGATGACCGCATCCTTCGAAGCCTGAGGCAGTTCAAGGCGCGGCTCGGTGAACTGGACGTTGACGATGGCGGTGGCGCCATCCTCGGACACCACCCGGATGCCGTCGGCGAACGAGATCAGCTCGGCGCCCTGTTCGAGCGTGGCTTCGTTCTCCTCGATCGTCGCCACACCGTCCGCGAGCGTCTGCTGCTGGGTGTCCAACTCAGTTCGCTGAGCGTCCAGGATCGCGCGCTGCGCGTCCAGCTCGGTCGTCGGGAAACCCGCGGCCTCAGCCTGCGCGCGCCCCTGATCCAGCTGCGTCTGCGCGGCATCCAGCTGGGCGGTCCCGGCATCCAGCTGAGCCTGCCCGGTCTCCGCCTGCGTGCGGGCGTCGGCGATCTTCGTGCGGCCGTCCTCGATCTGCTGACGCTGATCGGCCAGCTGCTGCTGCGTCACGAACGGGTCGATCACGTCGGCGACGTCGGGCAGATCGCGTCCCGATTCGGCGAGCGCGGTGATCTCGGCCTGCTGCTCGGCGCTGAGCGCCGAGCCGTCGGTGGTGTGGAAGACGACTGTTCCGGACGCACCGCTGAAGTCGGGCAGCTCGTCCTGGAGTTCGGCGATGACGTCGCCGGAGGCGGTGCCCGGGATGTCGAAGCTCGAGCTCAGTCCCTTGAATCCGATCAGGAATCCGCCGACCGTGATCCCGAGGATCACGACCCACGCGATGATGACCGCCCACGCGCGGCGTGCCGCGAACGTCCCCAACCGGTGCAGCAGCTCGGCCACGACTCTCCCTCAGCTCGGCGAGGGTGCACCCCGATGACGAGGAGCCCCTCGTCATCGACAAGCGTGGCTAAGATAACACGCACCGTCTCGTCTTATCTGAAGGGATGCCCGGCCGATGTCGTTGCCCCGAAGTGGACCTGTCCGCAGTGAACTCGCGCGGCTGGCGATCCTGCGCGCGACCGTCGCTCTGCTCACCGAACGCGGCTACGACCATCTGAGCATCGAGGGCATCGCGGCGCGTGCCGGAGTGGGCAAACAGACCATCTACCGATGGTGGCCGTCCAAGGGCGCTGTGATCGCCGAATGCCTGCTCGAGGGGATGCTGCTCACCGAACGGTTGCGTCCTCCGGACACCGGCGACATCCGCCAGGACCTGACCACCTGGCTCGACCGCGTCTTCGCACTGCTGGGCAGCGCCGAGGGTGAGGGCATGCTGCGTTCGCTGATCGCCGCAGCCGCCGAGCACGCCGAGGTCGGTCTCCGGTTGCGTGACAGCCTGTCGGGATCGGACTCGATCTCAGGCCGCCTGAAGCGGGCGGTCGGCACGGTGCCCAACCTTCCCGAAGGCGCTCCCGTCGACGAGGTCGCCGACGCCCTCATCGGCGCCGTGATACTGCGCGCGCTCAGTCGCACCGCCATCGAGCCCGGAGACGTGGACCGACTGCTCGAGGCCGTGCTCGGTCGCTGACGACACGCTCGGCGGCCGGCGCGGCAGCCCGTTGGCCGACCGTCACCCGAACCACTCGGCGTCGCTGTCGATCCAGTGGTGCGGAAGGCCGACCGCGGGCCGGGTGCGGCCGTCGCGGCGGTCGGCAGCCGTCGTCGGGTCGTAACTGAGCGTGACACCGCTCGCCCGGACCTCACCCGCATCGAAGGGGTCCGCGACGACGAACCTCATGGTGATCGTGGCCGGTGTGCCGGGGTCGGGGCCGGCCAGCGTACAGACACGGTCCACCAGAGCGCAGCCCGCGGGCGGGCCGACGGGGACGAGCCCTGCCGGCCAGTTCAGCTCCAGTCCCAGCGTCAAGGAACCCTCCGTGTACGCCGTGACCTCACCCGTGGGCTCGACCGCGGTGACGTCGATGGTCGCGGTCACGGTCTCGTCCTGCCCGGGATCCTCGTCCGAATCCAGCCTGACGTCGACATCGAACATGCGCTCGCTGACCAGCAGTCCTTCGGCGCCTCGAATCCACCGGTCCACCTCGTTGGCAGGCACATCCGTGAGGGAAGATCCCTCGACACTCAACGGGCCGACACCACGAGCATCGTGGGGGTCGAACCATACGTCGATCTGCCGTGTGGTGTTCCGCTCCTCGTCGGCGTCGGTACCGAAGTAGACGACGCAGTTCGTGTCCTCGCGTTCGTCGCAGACGTCGGTATCGAGGATCCCGGCGACGAACGCCGGCGGGACGATCTGAAAGGCCATGGTCACCTCCTGATCGGTCCCGTCGCCTCGCAGGGCGTGGTGGATGATCACCGTGGCATCGGGACCGCCGTCGGACGGCTCGAGATCGATCACCTCCATCCAGAACGGGTAGGGCGGGAGCGTGATGTCGGCCGCCGCCGCAGTGCCGAAATCTGCATCGGGCCCCGTCTCGAGCGTCGTCGCCTCGCCGCTTGCGAGGGTGACGAGCCGGTTCGCCCGGGCGGTCACCTCGCCCACGAATCCTGCCGGTGGTGTCGCGAAGGTGAGCTCGGCGTCACGGCGACCACCGGCGAGCTCGATGACGCATTCGTCGCCGGATCGCGGGCGGCCCTCCAGCACGAGATCGGTGTCGGGTTCGACCCAGGCCTCGCATTCGTCGTCGGCGAGCACGAGCCCCTCCGGCCACTCGACCTCCATGGCGAGCAGGGAGTTCGCGGGCGCTTCCTCGATCACAGGTTCGAGGCTGACCGCGACCGGGTCCCCGGCCCTGACCTCGTCGGTGGTGGCGACGACGACCATGCGCACGTCCGGCTCGGGCTGCGGCGTCTCACTCGTCGCGGAGGGTGTCGCCGAAGGCGTCGAGGCACTGCCGGGCACGCCGCCGAGTGCGACCGCACCGAGCCACACCACCAGCGCGACGACCGCCACTGCTCCCGCCGAGATCGCCGCCCCGAGCGCCCACCGGGCGAGGATGGGCAGTTGCGTGAAGGTACCGTCCAGCGAAATGGCCTGCCCCCCTTCCGGGGCGACGGTCACCACGAACGGATGCTGTGTCGGCTCGCCGCGCCACCGCAGTGACCTGGCGCGCACGCTGAGCTTGACGCTCTCGGTGCTGTGTGCGGGCAGGGCTGCGCGCGACTGGTCGACGAACAACGCGAGCTCCCCCGCCGAGACGGAGACTTCGGCATTCGTGTGCGCGTTGCCGGCGTTGGCGATCGTCACCTCCGCGACGCCGCTGCGGCGACCCTCGAGATCCGGGGGCGAGAGCATTGCGGACACATCACTGAACGACTGGACCATCGCGATGGCCTCGACGACCAGGAACGCGTCGGGCTGGCCGGCCGGGACGATGTGGAACCGCACGATCAGGTCGCCCAGCCGCCACCGGCCGGTGTCATCGAGCGTCAGCGTCGCCGCGGCCCTCACGGTCTCGCCCGGGCGCACGAGGATCGTGTCGGGTTCGATCACGACGTAGGCGGCCGCATCGTCGACCGCGGTCAGGTGGAAGGCCTCGACGTCAGCTCCGTCGTTGCGGACCGTCAGCGTGAGCACTTCCGGCTCGCCGGGCGTGACCGCGAGTGAGGCGGGCTCGATGTCGACCGTGGCCATCCTTCGACGCTACGCAACGACTCACGGACGGCGATCGGCCCTCCGACCCGCCATCGGGGCAGATGTCCTGCCCCTTGGGCCCCCTTGCACGGGGCAATCGCCGCTGCCGGTCAGCCCCCGATGATCACCGTGGGCGCGCCCGGTCCCGGCGCGATCGGTGCGCCGTGCATCGTGAGGTCGCCGACGCGAGCCGCAGGGAAGTTGCCGATCAGCACGGTCAGGCTGCCCTGGGCGATGCCGTTCGGCGCGGGCGACACGCACACGATGCCGCCGGGCGCGAGGTTCGCCACGGCCGCCGGCATCCCCCCGATCATCACCGTGGGCACTCCGGCGGCCGGCGTCACCGGCCCGCCGACGTGGGGCTTGACCCCGTCGACGAGTGCGCACAGCGCGACGTCTCCGACGCGAAGGGCAGGGCCGGTGGGCATGAGGTCACGCTACGCAGCGCCGTGACGCGAAACGAGCACGGAGGCGCGGCCGCCCGCGCACCCGCATGTGCCCGTTGAGAGCGCGTTGAGTGCGCGATGAGTGCGCTCGGGCAGACTCGCCGCATTCGCCGCCGGCGAGACCGGCGGCTCCCGTCGGCACCGGAGGATCCCATGACTCGAACCACCGTTCGCGTGTACGCGCGCGACCCCATCTCCGAAGCCGGCGTCTCGAGCGCCCTACGGCCGCGCCCGGAAGTGCGGGTCGTCACACCCGACGAGAGCGAGCCGCCCGACGTCGTGCTCGTCATCGTGGACGCCGTCGATGACGAGGCGCTGAACACGCTGCGATTCGTCCGACGCAATGGCGAGGCCCGGGTCATCCTGATCGCGTCTCACCTCGACGACCAAGACCTCGTGCGCGCCGTCGAATGCGGAGTCGTCGGCCTCATCAGACGGTCGGATGCGACGACCGATCACCTGCTTTCGGTGATCTCGTCCGCCGCAGTCGGCGAAGGCACCGTGCCGCCCGACCTGCTCGGACGCCTCCTCGACCAGGTCGGCCGTCTGCAGCGCACCGTGCTCGACCCCCGGGGGATCACGTTCACCGGCCTCGCCTCCCGCGAGATCGAGGTGTTGAAGCTCGTCGCCGAGGGCTGGGACACCGCCCAGATCGCGACCAAGCTCTCATACTCGGAGCGCACGGTGAAGAACGTGCTCCACGACGTGACGACGCGCCTGCAGTTGCGCAACCGCTCGCACGCGGTGGCGTACGCGATGCGCGAAGGTCTGATCTGAGCGGATGCCGCGGCTGACTGCCCGAGGAGGAATCCAGTGCTGCCCCCACGGGTGCCCCGCGCACGGGGCGCATTCGCTGCGCGGCATCCGACACTGAGGGCATGATCGGCGAGATCGACGACGCGATCCGCGCGCTCGTCAAGGCGTCGGACGGCATCGCCGCCGACATCGACGTCGCGCTCGATGCTCCGACGAAGGACTGGGCTGCCCGGCGCAACGCGCCCACCGTCGACCTGTTCCTCTACGACATCCGCGAGGACACGAAGCGACGCGAGTACGGCTTCTCGGAGCGACGCGACGATCGCGGCCTCGTCACGCAGCGCACGCCGGCGCCACGATACTTCAAGCTCTCGTACCTGGTCACGGCGTGGACGCAGCGCCCCGACGACGAGCACCGGCTGCTGGACGCGCTGCTGCGCTGCTTCCTGCGGTACGACGCCATCCCCGACGCCTTCGTCGTCGAGACCCTCGCCGCGACCGGTCTGCCGTGCTCGCTCAGTGTCGCCCAGCCCCCGCCCGAGGACCGCGCATTCGCGGATGTCTGGTCCTCGCTCGGAGGCGAGCTGAAGCCGTCGCTCGACCTGGTGATCACCGCGCCCGTCGCCCGGGGTTTCAGCTACCCGGTCGGTCCGCCCGTCACCGCGGGCGTGGAGGCGCAGTTCAGCGCGCCGGCCTTCGGCATCGACGAGAGCGCCGCGCACGCGGCATCCGCTCCGCCGTCGGGGAGCTGAGATGATCGACGACCCGAGCATCGCCCACCTGCTGGGCCGGGTCGGGGCGATCGAGGATCGCATCCGCCGGCTCGTGGCGGCGCGACGGGCGGTCGACCCGCAGCCCGACGATCCGTTCCGCGGGCTCTATCTCAGCGACGAGATGGTCGACCGGCTGCTGTCCGGCGTCCCCGGTGTGCCGGATTGGTCGGATGCCTCCGCCCGGCTCGCTGAGACCGAGCAGAACGCCGATCTGGCCGAGGCCGCCGGGCATTCCCTTCGCCTGCGTCGGCTGGCCACCGCATTCGCACTCAGCCCGATCGACGTGGACCTGCTCGTGATCGCACTGGCCGCCGACCTCGACCCGCGCTTCGAGCGGTTCTTCGGATACCTCAACGACGACGTGGGCCGTCGCCGGCCGTCGGTTGCCGTGGCCCTGGAGCTCTGCGGCGTGCCGCTCACCTCTGCAGCGGATCGGGCGCGCCTCATCTCCGGACCCCTGGTCTCGGGCGAGCTCGTCATCGTCGAGGACGAGGACCGCCCGCTGCCCGGTCGCGCGGTGCGGGTGCCCGACCGTGTCGTCGGGCACCTGCTCGGCGATGACACGCCGGATCGAGCGCTCGACGGCGTGCTGCGGGAACCGTCGACGGTGGAGTGGGGCGATGCGAGCCGGGTCGCGCAGGCGCTGGCCGCCGGCATCCGTCTCGTGTACCTGCGGGAGTCCGCGAGCGGGTCAGGGACGGCGGTGGCCGTTCGCGGCCTCCGTTCCCGAGGGCTCGGGGTCGTGCAGCTGGACCTTTCCCGGCTCGGCGGCGATCGTGACGCCTTCGCTCTCGCCCGGCTCGCGACCCGTGAGGCCCGCTTGCGGGGCTTCGGTCTGATCGCCGCGCCGGTCACGATCGAGATCGGCGCGGCCCTGGTCGAGACGCTGGCCGACTCGCCCCAGCCCACCGTGTTCATCGGCGACTCGACCTGGGATCCGCGATGGTGCCGCGAGCTGCCGGCGATGGCAGACGTCGAGCCGACCACGACGCAGGAGCGCTCTCAGCTGTGGCGCACCGCGCTCGGGCCTGCGGCCGACGGTCTGGATATCGCCGAGGCGACCGGCCCGTTCCGCCTGCGGCCCGAACAGGTGCAGCGCGCCGCGGCCACCGCGCGCACGCAGGCGACGCTCTCGAAGTCGGGCGTGGTGACCGCCGAGCATCTGGCGGCGGGCGCACGCGCCGAGAACGCATCGGCGCTCGACCGGCTCGCCCGCCGGGTGACGCCATCGGTCGGCTGGGACGACCTCGTACTGCCCGCCGGGCCGTTGAACGCGCTGCGCGAGATCGAACTGCGGGCCCGGCACCGCGAGCAGGTGCTCGGCGACTGGGACATGCGGCCGGGTGGCGGTCGCGGGCACGGCGTCGTCGCCCTGTTCGCCGGCGATTCCGGCACCGGCAAGACGATGTCGGCCGAGGTCGTGGCCGGCGGGCTGGGCCTGGACCTGTACGTCGTGGACCTCTCCACGGTCGTCGACAAGTACATCGGCGAAACCGAGAAGAACCTGGAGCGCATCTTCCAGGCGGCGGCGGGAACGAACGCCGTGCTCCTCTTCGACGAGGCTGACGCCGTGTTCGGAAAGCGGTCGGACGTGAAGGACTCGCACGACCGGTACGCGAACGTCGAGAGCGCCTACCTGCTGCAGCGCATGGAGACCTTCGACGGCCTCGCCGTCCTCGCGACGAACCTGCGGGCGAACATCGACGAGGCGTTCACGCGCCGACTCGATGTCATCGTCGACTTCCCGATGCCGGATGCCGCGCAACGTGCGCGCCTCTGGGACCGCAGCCTCGGCTCGCACGTGCGCCGTGCCGGCGACATCGACCTGCAGTTCCTCGGCCGGTCGTTCGAACTCGCAGGAGGCGGCATCCGCTCGGCCGCCGTGACCGCGGCGTACCTGGCCGCCGCCGATCGCGGCACGGTCCTCATGAAGCACTGCATCGTCGCCGTCCACCGCGAGTACCGCAAGCTCGGCCGGCTCGTCGTCGAGAGTGAGTTCGGTGCCTTCTGGCCCGAGGTGGTGGGCGGATGACCCGCGGTGTCGTGCGAATGACTCGGGGTGCCCGCTCGCGCAGGAGTCACTGCCCGAACGGGCAGATCGCCGCCGCGCCCCACCGGCCCGCGGTGCAATGGAGGAGGTCGATCATGGAGGTGCGCCATGCACGCACATGAGTGGGACGGCGCCGACGTCGAGAGCGGCCGCCGCAGCGCCGACAATGCCCGCGAGCAGGCCGTCGCGGTGCCCGGGCTCGCCGAGCGAAGACCCGACGTCCTCGGCAGCGCCGCGATGCTGCGCCTGCAGCGTGAGGCCGGCAACGGTGCGGTGAGCGACCTCGTCGAGGAGCAGCGTTCGCCGGTGCACGACGTCATCTCGTCAGGCGGGTCGCCGCTGGAACCGGGAGTGCGGACAGACATGGAATCGCGGCTCGGCCACGACTTCGGGGATGTGAAGGTGCACACGGATGCCGCGGCGCACGACTCCGCGAAGTCGGTCGGCGCGCACGCCTATACCGTCGGCAGCAACGTGGTCTTCCAGCGCGAGGCGTACGACCCGTCGTCGCAGGCCGGACGCACGACGCTCGCGCACGAGCTGACCCACGTCGTGCAGCAGCGCTCCGGTCCGGTCGACGGCACGCCGTCGGGTGGCGGCATAAGCGTGAGCGACCCCGGCGACAGGTTCGAACGCGCCGCGACCGACAATGCGGCCCGGGTCATGAGCGACCCGGCCCCGGTGCAGCGGCAGGACGAGCCGGAGGAAGAGGAACCCGTCCAGGGCATGTTCGTGCAGCGCCAGGGCGAAGAGGAAGAGGAGGAGGCGGCCGGCTGAGCCGCGACCGATCGTGGCACTGCGGCACGCCGAGCTGAGTCATCGCGGCGCGCGAGCGGCGATCACGCCAGAGCGCGTGGCAGCAGACGCCGCCCGGAACCCGGCCGCCCGAATGGTGCTCCACCTGCAGGCGACCGCCGGGAACGCGGCCGTTGCGACGCTGATCTCGTCCGCCGAGACCGCTCCGCGCGTGCAGCGCCTGAAGCGCGGCGTCATCCCGCCGCCGCCGGTTCCACCTCGGCCGCCGAACCCCGCGGCGCACCCGGGACTTCGCGCCGCCAAAGGGTCACTCCGATCGGCGACGCACGCGATGGCGAAGCATCCGCCGCCCGCTGCGAAAGCCGCGGAGGCGGCCAAGGCCGCGGCCCCGCCGGCCGGAGACCGTGACGCGCAGGCCAAAGAGGCCAAGGCGGCGGCCATGGGAGCCACGCCGCCGGGCGCATTCGACAAGGCCGGGTTCGTCGCCGCCGTGAAAGCAGCGATCGACCGCCAATCGCCCAAGACGCTGGAGGACGCCGACGAGTTCGGCAAGTCGGGCAAGTCGGACGCGATCGCGGCCGACGTGAAAGGCCGGGTCGCGCAGGGCAAGGACGGGGCGGCGAAGCCGATTGCGGAGGCATCCGCGAAGCCGCCCGACCCGTCGCGAGCGGTCGAGAAGGAAGTCGTCCCGATCCCGCCCGAGCCGCCGGTCGCCACACCGAAGATCGATGCGGGGCAGGCCGCGCCGGCACGCGCACCCCCCGAGCAGACCGATCTACGGAACGGCCCAGCGGAGACCGACCACAAGATGGCGGACGCGGGTGTCTCCGAAGCACAGCTCCGGAACTCGAATGAGCCGGAGTTCACAGGTGCGCTCACCGCGAAGCAGGAGGCCGAACAGCACTCGGCGACGGCGGCCGTCCCGGTCCGCGAACGCGAGGCGGCGACCATCGCGGCAGCGAAGCAGGGTGCGGGCTCTGCGGGAGCGCAGACCGCGACGGCGTTGCTCGGCGCGCGCAGCTCCGGCCAGGCCGGGGTCGCGGTGAAGCAGCAGCAGGCGCGCTCGAAGGACGAGCAGGAGCGCGCCGACGTCACCACGCACGTGACAGGGATCTTCGATGCGACGAAGAACGACGTCGATAACATCCTGAAGGGCATCGACCCGCAGGTCGACCAGGCGTTCACGGACGGCGAGGCCGCCGCGAAGAAGGCTTTCACTGACCAGCACACGGCCGAGATGAAGGCCTTCCGCGACAAGCGATACTCCTATGACATGATCGGCGCCGCCAAATGGGCCGCTGATCTTCTGCTCGGCCCGGAACCCGAGGTCAACCGGATCTTCCAGCGGGCGCGAGCGCGGTACGAATCCGAGATGACCAGGGTCATCAACACCATCGCCGACCTCGTGGGCCGCGAGCTCACCCGTGCGAAGGAGCGCGTCGCCAAGGGCCGGGCCGACATCGACACATACGTCAAGGGACTCAAGCCCGCGTTGCAGAAGGTCGGCGCGGATGCCGCGAAGGACGTCGGCGGTCGATTCGACGATCTCGTGGGCACGATCGATGAGAAGGGCCAGGCGCTGGCCGAAGACCTCGCGAACAAATATGTCGAGGCCCGCACCGCGGTCGACGACGAGATCACCAAGATGCAGGAGGAGAACAAGGGGCTCGTCGACAAGGCGAAGGACGCCGTCGGCGGCGCGATCGAGACGATCCTCAAGCTGAAGGACATGCTCCTGGGTGTGCTCGCCCGGGCTGCAGCGGCGGTCGAGAAGATCATCAAGGACCCGATCGCCTTCCTCGGCAACCTGGTCAACGCGGTCAAGGGCGGCATCGTGCAGTTCGGGAACAACATCCTGACGCACCTCAAGACCGGCCTCCAATCGTGGCTGTTCGGGGCGCTGTCGGACGCGGGCATCGAGTTGCCGGAGAAGTTCGACCTCAAGGGCGTCCTGAAGCTCGTGCTCTCGATCCTCGGCCTGACCTGGGAATCGATCCGCGCGAAGATCGCGGCGAAGCTTCCCCCGGGCGCGATCGAGTTCGTCGAGCAGGGATTCACCATCGTCCAGATCCTCATCAAGGAGGGTGTCGGCGGACTGTGGAAGGTCATCCTCGAGAAGGTCGGAGACATCAAGGAGATGGTGCTGACGCAGGTGAAGGAGATGGTCTCGATCGAGATCATCAAGGCGGGCATCGTGTGGCTGATCTCGCTGCTGAACCCGGCGTCAGCCTTCGTCAAGGCGTGCAAGATGATCTACGACGTCGTCATGTTCTTCGTCGAGAAGGCCGACCAGATCAAGGCGTTCGTCGACTCCATTCTCGACTCGGTCGAGTCGATCGCCGCGGGAGGCGTCGGCGCCGTCGCCGGCTACATCGAGAAGACCCTCGGCCGGATGGTGCCGGTGCTGATCGGCTTCCTCGCCTCGCTGCTCGGTCTCGGTGGCATCTCCGGGAAGATCAAGAAGATCCTCGAGACGATCCAGAAGCCCGTGAACAAGGCCATCGACTGGGTGATCGGCAAGGCGGTGGCGTTCGGCAAGAAGGCGCTCGCCCTCGGCAAGAAGCTCTGGAACAAGGCCAAGGAGAAGGGCAAGGCCGCCTTCGGAAAGCTGAAGAAGAAGCTCGGGATCAAGGAGAAGACCCCGGAGCAGATCGAGAAGGAGAAGCAGGCACGTCTGGACAAGGGCGTGGCGGCAGGCCTCAAGATCGTGGAGAGATTCGCGAAGCGCCCCCTGCTGAAGGCTGTCGTTGCTCCCCTGATGACCGCGGTACGGCTTCGCTACCGGATGACATCGCTCGAGCTGATCGTCCAGGACGGTGTCTGGGCAGTCTCGGGCGCGGTGAACCCCGCAAGAGTCGCCAAGTCGTCAGTCAAGCCCGGCGAGCAGGACAAGCACGTCGGCAAGGTCGCGCCGCACGGTTCCCAGCCCTCGCCACGACCACAGCTCTGGTCGGAGCATGTGATTCCGCGCGGCTACGTGAATGCCGTTCTGTCAGTCGGCGGCGTGTCGATTCTGTCGAAGGCGGAGTACGACAGCCTGCATACCGTCTTGACCTACCGGACAGCGCGCAGGGACAAGGACTTCGGCCCGAATCGCGACCTCAGCCTGATCAGCGGATTCTATGGCGGCGCCAAGGCGGTGAAGGCGGGAAAGGATACGGAGCGTGCCGAACTCTCCACCAAGAACATCGCAAACGCCAAGAAGGCTTTCTCGATGCTCTCGAACGGAGCGGTCAACCGGACCATCGACGCCGTCGCCAAGGATTGGAACGCCCACAAGTCATCGCGAGTCGACCCGGATGGGGCTCCCTATGCACTGAAGCCCGACGCTGGTGCGGTTTCGAGCGCCGCGGCGACGGAGCGCCAGGAGATCGAGGCGATCTTCGCCGCGCGTGGCATCTGAGTGCCGTCGCGAGCCGATGAGTGCCCGATCGCGCACTCACCGCTACCCACCCGCACGCACCGAAAGACTGCCGGCCGCGGCATCCACTCGCCGACCCTGGAGTGACACAAGCCAGCGAAGGAGTCCGGGATGCCCACCTACCTTTCACCCGGTGTGTACGTGCAGGAGATCGACGCCGCGACGCGGCCGATCGAGGGCGTCGGCACCGCGGTCGCCGCGTTCATCGGCTTCGCGCCGAGGGGGCCCGAGAACACACCCACGCTCGTGTCGAACTGGACCCAGTACGTCGACACGTTCGGGGGCCTGTACGAGGGCGCGTACCTCGCCTATGCGGTCTACGGCTACTTCCTGAACGGTGGCGGCAACTGCTATGTCGTGCGCATCGGAACGGCGGCGGCCTCCAGCGGCGGCAAGGCCGGGAAGCGCGAGCCGAAGCAGCTCGCGGCCGGCCCGCAAACCGCGCGGATCGGCGCCTACGAATTCGTCGCGAAGAATGCCTCCCCGAACGCCAAACCGATCAAGGTCGAGGTTGCCGACCCCGAGGGAGAGTCACCGGAAGAGGGCAGCTTCAAGGTCGTGGTGACCGCCGAGGGTCGCGCGCCCGAGGTGTACGACGCGGTGTCGGCCAAGCCCGACAGCCCGGCATTCCTCGTCACGAAGCTCGCCGAGTCGAAGCTCGTCACGGTCGAGGAGGTCGACCCGGCCTCCGCCGGCGTGCGGCTGCGCAACGGCACGTTCGACCTCGTCGTTCCCGAGCCCGAGGGGCAGCCCATTGTGCTCGACGACATCGGCGCGGCCGACTACATCGGCGACGCCGCCGATCGCACCGGGTTCAGCGGGCTCGAGCAGGTCGAAGAGGTGACGATGGTCGCCGTGCCCGACCTCATGGCCGCCTACGAGCAGGGATCCGTCGACCTCGAGACGGTCAAGGCCGTGCAGCTCGCCGTCATCGCGCACTGCGAGCTCATGGGCGACCGCATGGCCATCCTCGACCCGCCGCCGCAGCTCTCGGCGCAGGACGCGGTGAAGTGGCGGCGGATCGAGGCGGGATACGACTCGAAGTTCGCGGTGCTCTACTACCCATGGATCAAGGTGCTCGACCCCGTGTCGGGTTCGAACCGGTTCATCCCGCCGTCCGGCCACCTCGCCGGCGTGTGGGCGCGCAACGACAACGAGCGCGGAGTGCACAAGGCGCCGGCGAACGAGGTCGTGCGCGGGGCCGTCGAACTGCAGACGCAGCTGACGCGCACCGAGCAGGAGCTGCTCAACCCGATCGGCGTGAACGCCATCCGCAGCTTCCCCGGTCGGGGTGTGCGCGTGTGGGGCGCCCGCACGCTCTCCAGCGATCCGGCGTGGCGGTACGTCAACGTGCGCCGCCTGTTCAACTACCTCGAGAAGTCGATCTTGACGGCGACGCAGTTCGCGGTGTTCGAGCCCAACGACCCGGCGTTGTGGGGCAAGCTCACCCGATCCATCTCGGGCTTCCTGATCGGCGAATGGCGAAAGGGCGCGCTGTTCGGTCGGTCCGCCGACGAAGCGTTCTTCGTGAAGTGCGACGACGAGACGAACCCGGCCGATGTCATCGACGCGGGCCAGGTCATCTGTCAGATCGGCGTCGCGCCGGTGAAGCCCGCGGAGTTCGTGGTGTTCCAACTCTCGCAGTTCTCGGGCGGCACCAGCCTGGTCACCGAGTGACGACGATCGCAACCATTAGGAGCTTGACATGGCACTTGCAGATTCCTTCGATTCCTCACCCGCCTATGCCTTCAAGGTCACGATCGACGGCATCGAGATCCCGAAGGTCACCGAGGTGTCGGGCCTGAAGAACGAGGTCGACAAGATCGAGCTGAAGCAGCAGCTGGCCGACGGCAAGTACGTCGCCCGGCAGCTGATCGGCCGAGCCAAGACCGGAGAGTTCACGGTCACGCGCGGTCTCACCGATTCCAAGACGATCTCGGACTGGCTCAAGGTCGTGATGAAGGGCGACGTCGCCGGCGCCCGCAAGAACGCGTCCGTCGAGCTGCTCGACTACGAGGGCGGCACCCTCAAGAAGTACGAGTTCCGCAACTGCTGGGTGCGGGTCGTGGAGATCAATTCGCTCAAGGCCGGTGCGACCGAGCAGGCCACCGAGAAGTTCACGGTCTGCTTCGACGAGTCCGAGGTGACCTGATGCAGCGGGTGCTGGCGACGCGGTCGGGCGCACCCGAGTTCGAGAGCCCCTCCGGCGTGCCCGGTTCGGACGCATCCGTCACCGACGACGGGGCTATGCGCACCGAGTTCGCGTTCGAGTTGCCCCGCGGCTTCGTGAGCGCCGACGGCACGGTGCACCGCCGGGGCGTCATGCGGCTGGCAACCGCACGCGACGAGCTGCTCCCCCTCTACGACGCCCGCGTACAGGAGAATCCCGCGTTCACGACGGTCGTGCTGCTCGGCCGGGTGATCACTTCGCTCGGCTCACTGGGCACGATCGACGGTTCGGTGATCGAGAACATGTTCGCGTCGGATGTCGCGTTCCTGCAGGACTTCTACCGCCGGATCAACGCCGAGGGCCACACGCGCATCGCGGTGACGTGCCCGGAGTGCTCGCACCGGTTCACGGCCGATCTCGCGGGCGGTCGCCTGGGGGAATCATGACGTACTCGGCCGACCGCATCCATGAGGAGGTCGCGTACGTCGCCTACCACTTCCACTGGTCGCTGGACGACATCCTCGACATGGAGCACGCTCAGCGCCTGCGCTACGTGCACGAGATCGCAGCGATCAACACGCGGTTGAGCGAAGGCGGTTGAGGCGTGCGATGGCCGTGGCAGCGATCCGAGGAGCGGAAGACGGATGCCGCGCCGCACGATGCCGTGTCATCGGGCGCTGCGGCACCCGGCCCTGAGCGCGCTGTGCCGCCCGCGGGCTGGGCCTTCCTGCCACCGCTGCAACGGCAGATCTCGGATGCCGCACCGGCCACCCTGCGGCCGGCGTTCGTGGCCTCGCTGCCGACTCGGACCGTGCCGGCGTCGCTCGGAACGATGGGTCATCTCGTAGACGCGGCCGCACCGTCGGGCACGATCTCCGTCGACGGTCGGGCCCTCGCTGCTCCCGTGCAACGCGCGGTCAGCGCCGAGCTGAGCCTGCGGCATCCGCCCGCCCGAGCCTCGACGGCCGCAGCGCGGCAGACAGGCGCCGATACCGCGGGCGCCGGCCCGACGGCTCAGCGCGACGTGCCGGCGGTGACGGATGCCGCGGACACGGTGTCGCCCGTTCGGCCGGCCGATACCGGTGCCGCGCCGGGCGAGTCGGCGTCGCCGACCCCGGATGAGACCGGGGAGCCGCCGGAGATCCCGGTGGCGCCGGGTGCGACGACGGGCGACGGCATCTCGTCCGAGTCCGTGCCGTCTGTCCCGACGCTCGAACGCCGGACGCCGGCGCTCAGCCGCGCGGAGTCGACCGCTCAGGGGGTTCCGTCGCCCATCGGCGCGCGGCCTCCTGCCGCGTCCATCCAGCGTCGAGCTGCCGCGGAATCTCCTCCGTCCGCGGGACAACGGTCGGCCGCACCGGTCCAGCGGGCGGTATCCGTGGGACCGCCGGACGCCGGGCCGATCCAGCGTGGTGCCGACCTGGGCGCCCCACTCGCCTCCAACGCGGCCGGCGAACGGCCAGCGGCGACCCCGGTCCAGCGCCGACCCGGGCTCGGGGCACCCCTCGCGCCACCCCCGCCGCCGGCTCGCGAGTCGCGGATCGCCGAGCCCCTCGGCTCGGCTGCGCCGGGTGAAGGAACGCAGGAGAATCCGCGTGTTGAGCCTCCGGGAGAGTCCGAAACGCGAATTCTGCCCCGTTCTCGCACGGCAGGCGAGCCGGCGGGGACGGCCGACGCTCCGGTGCGCGTCGCCGACGCCCCGACGGGGACCGCCGACGTGCCGGTGAGCGCGGAGGCCCCGGTCATCCAGCGAGACCTGATCGCCGACCCGACGTTCGGCCCGGGCGATGTCGGACCCGATGCCCCGACGTCACCCGAGATCGCACCAAGCGCGTCCCTCGCGCCGGGTGCGGTGTTCGGCCGTCTCGGTGCCCACCCCGGGCAGCCGGCGAGCACCTTTCCGTTGCGCACCGTGCCGACCGTTGCCGCGCGAACGATCGACTCCGCGATCAGTTCCCGTCCGCTCGGCGCGGCGATCCAGACCGGCCGGGCCACCCGAGTTGTGGCGGCGCGCGTGATCGCCCCGGGGGTGTCCGTCAGCCACGCACCAGCCCCGGGCACAGAATCGGGAACCAGCACAGAATCGGCCGCGGAGTCCCCACCGGCACCGGCACCGGCACCCAGCCTGGGATCCGCAGCGCACGGTTCCATCATCGAGGCACGGCCGGTCGGCGCCGAACCCTCCGCGAGCCCGACGACGCCCCTTCCGGCACCGCGGCCCGCGCCGGTCCAGCGTGCCGTGAACGATGCCCGGACGATCGAGGCCCCCGCGCCGTCGGCATCACCGACCCCGACGGCCGCTTCCGCGCTCAGCCCACCCGCGGCACCGTGGGAGGCGACAACGGAACCAATTCCGGCGGCGGCGCCAGCGGTAGCGACGCGGGCAGGATGGACCGTGGCCCGCTCGACAGCCGCACCCCCGCCGACAGCATCGAAAGTCACCCGCCCGCCAGCCGCTGCACCCCCGACAGGGCGATCTTCCACGCTGGCGCCCGCGCCGGCGACGTCCACGGGAGCAGCCACGTGGGTGCCGGACTGGACGGAGACCCGTTCTGCGCCTTCGACCATCTCCGCACCCGCTTCCGTGCAGCGTGCGTTCGGCCTTCCGAGCTCACTGCCCTCACTGCCGTCACGACCGTCGGCGCCCGACCCGTCGTCCCTCGCCCCCTCCCCTCCCTCCATGCCATCGACGCCAGACCTGTCGTCGCTGGCGTCCCGCGTCCCCGATCTGCCGTCCACCGACGAGCTCCGGGCCCGCGCGGCCGACGCCCTGCCCGAGGCGGCCGACGCAGCGCGTTCGGCGTCCGACACGCTGACGCAGGCCGGGCGCGCCCTGTCCCCCGCTGCGGCCGGAGCCGCCGCCGCGCCGACCGAGAACGTCGAGCAGCTCGTGCGAAAGCTGTACGGCCCGCTCGTCCGCCGGATCAAGGCCGAGCTGCTGCTCGATCGCGAGCGTCGCGGCATCCGGATAGATGGAATCTAGAACCCGCTGAAAGGGGGCGCCCATGCTCACCGACACCGAGATCGCCGTCGGCGTGCACTACCTCGTGCACCTCGACGAGCAGGACCTCGGCGACTTCTCGAGCTGCGAGGGCCTCGGAGTCGAGGTTGTGCTCGAGTCGCGCGAGGAGGGCGGCAACAACGGGTTCGTCTGGCAGTTCCCGACGCGGCTGAAGTATCCGAACATCAAGCTCACCCGGCCGGTGAGCAAGCAGTCGGCCGACAAGATCGTGAACTGGGTGCTGGCCGCCGTCTCGGGGTTCTCGCGAGGCACGGGTCACATCGAGGCCAAGACCGCCGACGGCCAGACCGTCGCGACCTACGATCTCAACGACGTGATTCCCGTGCGCTGGACCGGACCGAGCCTGAACGCCGACTCGCCGAAGGTGCTCACCGAGACACTCGAGATCGCCCACAACGGCTTCGCGAACACCGGCTCGAAGTATTGAGGCGCCCCATGCCCATCACCAACACGGCCTCCGACACGAGCAGCCTCGTCCACGCCGCAATCGACGTGCACGAGCCGGGGCAGACTCCGGGAAAGGTCGGTGCGCTGCTCACCACGATCGAATTCCAGCTGAACCCGAAAGAGGTGACGATCGCGAAGTCGGCGAAGTGGGAGAGCAAGAACCAGAAGAAGGCGGCGTCGGCCCCACCCGCCACCTACCAGGGCCCCGACCCGCAGAAGATGAGCGTCGAGATGTACTTCGACGAGACGCGCCAGCGCGACGGCAGTGTCGTGAAGAACGTCGAAGCGCTGTTCGAGGCGTGCACTCCGACCAGCGCCTCGAAGGACGGGAACAAGCCGTCGGCGCCGTGGGTGAAGTTCAAGTGGGGAGTGCTGACGGGGTTCGTCGGCTACATCAAGAGCGTCTCGGCGAAGTACACGCTGTTCTCGCCCGACGGCAAGCCGCTTCGGGCAGTGTGCACGGTGGCGCTCGAGGAGCTCGCCAACGAACCCAAGAAGCAGAACCCGACGTCCGGCGGCCTCCAGCCGCGTCACGCGCACACCCTCCGCGAGGGCGACTCGCTGGCGGCCATCGCCTACCGCGAGTACGGCGATCCGTCCCACTGGCGCACGCTCGCAGAGGTCAACGGCATCGACGACCCGCTGCGCCTGCGTCCGGGCCACATCGTCCTCATTCCGACGCTCGAGGAGCTTTCGCAGACCGACGGTCGCGAGACCGTCCGGCGGGAGGTCGTCCGTGCCCGCCTCCACTGAGACCTACACGAGCCTGCTGCTCGTCTCCGTCGGTGGGAGCCCTCTACCGCCGGCCATTGCGAGCCTGCTCGAGCGGAGTCGGATCACGGATGCCGCGAACCTCCCCGACTCGTTCGAACTCGAGTTCGTCGACGCCGCCGGGATCGTGCTCGAGCAGGGCGGCTTCACGATCGGGGCACCGGTCACGCTTGCCGTCTCGCAGAACGGCGGCGACGGTCCGCAGAAGCTGCTCGACGCCGAGGTCACCGCCCTGGACCGCGAAGACGTCGGCGGTGAGCTGCGCACCCGGGTGCGCGGCCTCGACCCGTCGCACCGGCTCTTCCGTGGTCGACGCGTCGCTGCCTACGTCGACATGTCCACCGCCGACATCGTGCAGAAGGTGGCGCAGCGCGCGGGCGTCAAGGTCGGCTCGGTCAGCGGGCCGGCCACGATCATGCCGCACACGACGCAGGACAACATCAGCGACTGGGTGTTCCTGAAACGACTCGCGGATGCCGCGGGGTGCGTGTTCTCGGTCATCGACAAGCAGCTGCAGTTCGGCCCGCCCACGAGCGCGTCGACGGCAGGATCGGGGGCGGCGAACGCGAACGACGACCCGGTCGTCGTCGAGCATGGACGTAACACGACCTACCTGCATGCCACCATCACCAGCGCCGAGCAGGTCTCGGAGGTCGAGGTGCGGGGATGGGATGTCGGCGCGAAGAGCAAGGTCGTCTCCACCGCGCCGGCCAAGACCAAGACGACCGAGCTGCCGACGATCGACCCGGCGAAGGTCGCCGACGTGTTCTCGAGTCCCCGCTACGTCAGCGGGGACGGCGTCGGGGCGCAGCAGCCGCAGGACAAGCTCGCCCAGGCGATCGCCGCGCGCATCGCCGGCGGCTTCGCCGAGGTGGAGGCCCAGATCCTCGGCAACCCGCGCATCCGCTCGGGTGTCGCCGTGCGGCTTCGCGGATTCGGCGTGCCGTTCGACGGCCGCTACACGGTCACCGAGTCCCGGCACGAGTTCAGCTCCGAGCAGGGGTACACCACGACGCTCACCATCAGTGACGCCTCCGACCGGTCGCTGCTCGGAGTGGGCTCCGGTCCCGAGCTCGCGGCGGCGGGGCACACCGTTCCCGGCGTCGTCAGCGCGCTCGTCAGCGACATCTCCGGCAGCGACACCCAGCACGACGGGCGGGTGCGACTGACGTTCCCGTCCCTCTCCGACGACTACGTGAGCGGCTGGGCGCGCGTCGCGCAGTCCGGCGCGGGTGCGGAACGGGGAGCGGTCGTGTTGCCCGAGGTCGGGGACGAGGTGCTCGTCGCCTTCGAAACCGGACGATTCGATCGACCGGTCGTCCTGGCCGGCCTCTACAACGGCAAGGACCTGCCGCAGGGCGGCTGGGCCTCTTTCATCGAATCGGGCAGCGTGGTGCGGCGCAGCGTCACCTCGCGCGCGGGCATGGTGGTGGAGTTCCTCGAGAAGCCGGGCGAGGAGTCGATCCGCATCTCCACGAACGAGGGTGCGCAGCACGTCACCCTCACGCAGACCGCGGAGAAGGGCATCCAGATCATCTCCGAGGGATCGGTCTCGGTGGTGGCCAAGCGCGACGCGACGGTCACCGTCGACGGCGACGCCACGGTGACCGCCCGCCAGGGCGCCATCTCGCTCGCCGCCACGAAGATCGCCCTCGACGCGTCGTCGGAACTCGCCATCTCTGCCCCGCAGGTGAAGGTCGACGGGTCGGCCACCCTCGACCTGTCCGGCGCCGTGGTCGCGGTGAAGGCGACGGGATCCGCCGAACTCTCGGCGTCGGGCGTCACCGTTGTCAAGGGCAGCATCGTCAAGATCAACTGAGGGAGCATCGGATGTCGCAGGAGTTCGTCGGACGAGGCTGGTCGTTCCCCGTGCACGCCGACGCGGCCGGGCGCATCGCGCTCTCGTCGGACGCGCACGAGATCGAGGAGAGCATCCGGCTCATCCTCGCCACGGCACCCGGCGAACGGCCCATGCGACCGGAGTTCGGATGCGCCGTACACGACTACGTCTTCGCGCCCGCCGACGCCCGGACGGCGGGGGCGATCGGCGACGCCGTCCGCGTCGCCCTCGCGTTCTGGGAACCGCGCATCGACGTCACCGGGGTCACCGTGACATTCGACCGGACCGACGAGGGCGTGCTGCTCATCGACATCGGCTACAGCATCCGAGGTTCGAACGACCCGCGCAACCTCGTCTTCCCCTTCTATGTGATCCCGGACCGGACATCGGAGCGACTGCCATGACCCTCGACGTGCCGCACCTCGACGACCGCCGCTTCCAGGACCTCGTCGATGACGCCAAGCGCCTCGTCGCCGCGCGATGCCCGGAGTGGTCGGATCACAATGTCTCCGACCCCGGGGTGACGCTCATCGAGACGTTCGCGTTCATGACCGATGAGTTGCTGTACCGGCTGAATCGGGTGCCCGACAAGCTGTACATCGCCTTCCTCGATCTCATCGGCACGACGCTGTTCCCGCCGACGGCCGCGCGAGCCGATCTGGTCTTCTGGCTCGCCGCCCCGAGGGATGACGCGGTGATCGTGCCGGAGCACACCGAGGTCGGCACGCCGCGCACCGAGCAGACCGAGTCCACCGTGTTCCAGACGACCGCGGAGCTCACCATCCCGCCCCGCACGCTCGTCCACATCGGCAACCGGTCGGGCGAGAAGGCCGCGATGCGTGGCGCGCGACTGGGCGCCGACACGTTCGACGCGTTCGCGAACCCGCCGAGGGTGGGCGACGAATTCCTGCTCGGACTGGACGAGGCGGCACCCGGGATCGCGATCGGCATCCAGCTGGACTGTGCGGTGCGCGGCGTCGGCGTCGATCCGCTCGATCCGCCCACGGTCTGGGAGTCCTGGAACGGGACCGGCTGGTCGCGCTGCGACCTGGTCTCGGACCACACCGGCGGGCTCAACCAGCCCGGCGAGGTCGTCGTGATCGTGCCACGCGACCACGTCGCATCCGTCATCGCAGAAGAGCGGGGCGGATGGCTGCGGTGCCGGATCGTCGAACGCGAGGAAGGCGTGCCGAGGTACAAGTCGCCGCCGCTCGTGCGAGGTGCATCGGCCGCGACGGTCGGAGGAGTCGTGTCGGCCATGCACGCGCGGACGATCGACGACGAGATCCTCGGGCTTTCGGAGGGCGTGCCGGGGCAGTCGTTCCAGCTGCAGGAACGACCCGTCGTCGACGACGGCGAACCGTTCGTCGTCGAGGTCGGCACGGGCGGCGGATGGGACGACTGGGTGGAGATCGACTCGTTCGCCGGTTCCGAGCAGAACGGCCGGAACGTGATGGTCGATCGGGCGCGAGCGACCGTGATCTTCCCCCCGGCGGTCCGGGAACCCGATGGAACCCTTCGGACCTACGGTGCCACGCCGCCGAAAGGCGTGCCGCTGCGCGTGCCGCGGTATCGGGTCGGCGGCGGACGCAGCGGCAACGTCGCTGCCGGATCGCTCTCGGTGCTGCGGTCGACGGTGCCGTTCGTGCGTGGCGCCGAGAACCGCGCGGCGGCGCACGACGGCACCGATGGCGAGACCGTCGACGAGGCCAAGGTGCGCGGGCCGCTCGCGCTGCGCACGCGCGACCGCGCCGTCACGCTCGAGGACTACGAGCAGCTCGCCAAGCGCGCCGCGCCCGGGGTCGCTCGCACCCACGCCGTCGCCGAACCCGGCACGCTCGGCGTCCGCCTGCTCGTCGTGCCCACCGCCGCTGTCGGAGCCGACGGCCGCATCGAGTACGCGGACCTCATGCCCGGCACCGAACTCCTGGGCGCCATCGCCGACGAGCTCGAACCGCGGCGGCTCGCGGGCACGCGGCTGCTGATCGAGCGGCCCGACTACCACGGCGTCACCGTGGTCGCGAAGCTCGTCGCGCATCCGAGGGTGGCCGTCGATCGGCTCCGGACCGATGCCCTCGCGGCGCTCTACCGGCACTTCGACCCGATCCGGGGCGGATCGTCCGGAACCGGGTGGCCGTTCGGCAGGCCGGTGCTCGCGGGCGAGGTGTACTCGGTGCTGCAGGCGCTGCCAGGCACCGAGCTCGTCGACGAGGTGCTCCTCTTTCCGGCCGACCCCGCCACCGGCAAGCGCGGCGAGCCCGCACAGCGGATCGAGATCGGAGCGGACGCCCTGGTGTTCAGCTTCGAGCATCGCGTCCGCGTGACGGCGGGAACCTGACATGCGCGGCATCGTCTCGCGGCTCGGGAGCCCCGCCCCGATGATCACCCGCCTGCCCGCGATCCTGCAGGAGGACGAGTTCCTGAACCGGGCGCTGCCCGCGTTCGACGACGCCATCGCACCGGTCTTCGCCACGCTCGACAACCTCGAGGCGTACGTCCGCCCCGAGTATGCGCCCCTCGACTTCCTCGAGTGGCTCGGTGGATGGGTCGATGTCGCCGTCGACGAGGAGTGGACCGAAGCGCAGCGGCGACGCATCGTCGCGGATGCCGCGAGGCTGCACCGCCGGGTGGGAACGGTCGACGGCATCCGCGATACGTTGCAGCTGGCCGCCGGCCCCGCGGCCACCGTGGAGATCGCGGAGTCCGGCGGCACCTCGTGGTCGACCGAACCCGGTGCGTCGTTGCCCGGGTCGGACGAGGCGGTGGTCGTCATCACGATCACCGTGCCCGACGGCGACCCCGCGGATCTCGCGCGCCGGTTCGAACGTGTGGCGGCGAGCGTCGTGCCCGCGTACCTGCCGACGCACCTGTCGGTCTTGGTGACCGCAGGCGGTGCCTGATCGTCTCGCGGCGCTATTCCACCCCGAGCGCGACGCGCATGCTGCGGTACCCCTCCTCGGTCCGGGCCGCGGCGACGACGTCCCCCGATCTGCGGTGCACCAGAAGGAGCGTGCGCCAGGACTCGTCGAGCCATGGGTCGATCTCGACCGCCCGGCTTGCGGCGGCGACCGCGGCGCGCGCGTCGCCGAGGCGCAGCTCGAGGTGGGCCAGCGAGGACGCGGCCTCCGCGGCGCGCACGCGGTAGCGCTCGCGCGCGCCCGTCACCCATTCGGCCGGCCCGTCCTCCGGGAGCACGTCCCCCGCATAGCGGGCGAGCGCGCTGCGCAGGCCGTTCGCTGCGGCGCCGGAGTCGCGCCGCAGCTTGGCGGCGGCCGCCTCGGCGAGCCGGTCGTCGAAGTCGGCGAGGTCGCAGTCGTGACGATCGGCGATGCCGAGGCGGTATGCCTCGCCCACGCGTTCGACGAGGGATGCCGGTGCACCGACGACCTCGGAGGGAAGCGACCGCCGCAGGCTCGAGACGCTGACGTGCAGAGCATGGACGGCTGAGTCGATCCCGAGGTCGCCCCACAGGATGTCGGCGATCAGCTCGCGGTGCACGGGTGCGCCGGCGTTGAGGGCGAGCATGCGCAGCAGGGCCCGCGCCTGAGGGCGCACGACACGCAGATCGATCTCTGCCCCGTCGGCGCAGAGGCGGAATCCGCCGAAGCAGCTGACCGTGATGTGCGGATACCGCGGCTCCGCGTCGGCGGCTGTCGCCCCTGTCGGGTCACTCGCCCGACCACCACGGGCGAACAGCGCGGGAAGCCGCGGCAGTCCCACTTCCCGTGCGCACCGCCGGGCAGAGGCAGTGAGAGCCTGCACGGCGGTGGGGGGCCCCACATGGGCTCGGGCGGCGTCCAGGAACGCGCGGGTTCCGTCCACGCCGGTGGCGATCGACGCGGTTTCGGCGTCGACGATCTGGCGGTGCGCATCGGCGGTGCCGGATGCCGCGGCCAGGAGCGCCCCCGCCGCACGCGACCACGCCGCGACATCCGCGAGGCCGAGTCTCTCGAGCCGGTCGGCGAGCGCGTTCGCCTGCGGGGCTGTCGCCCGCCCTCGCCGCACCCTGATCACGAACTGCAGCCCCGCGGTGACGGCAGCGCCTGTGGCGTCACCGCGCGCCTCGCACTCGGCCACGACCTCGGGGGCGGACCGCTCGGGCAGATCGGATGCCGCGGCCACGGCGCCGCGCACGACGCGTGCCTGCGGGTGGTGTCCGAGTGCGAGGCATTCGCGCTCGAGGGCGGCGAGTGCATCGAGCGTCGTCTCGCGCGGTGCGATCTGCTCGCGGATCATCAGCAGCGCGAGACGCGCCATCGGATGCCGCTCGTGTTCGGCGGGCGTGCGCAGCGCGAGCTGCAGCAGCGGAACGGCCCCGACCACATCGCCGCGACGCAGTCGCGTCATCGCGTCGTCGAATGCCGCGGGCCGGGGTCCTGCCGGCACCGTGATCGGCGGCGGCGAGGGGAGTGCGATCTCGGTGTCCAGCCCGGCGCGCGCCCGCAGGTGTCTGCGCAGAATCGGAGGCAGCACCCGGGTTCCGAGTTCTCGCACGTGCATGACCGCTCCGCCGTCGACGGCGTCGAGAAGCTCCGTCGCGGATTCCGCCCCCAGCAACCGGGCGCACGTGCCGAACTCCAGCGTGGGCAGGGCACTGGTGAGCTCGAGCGACCGCACGATCTGAGGCGGAAGTGCGCGCAGCGCCCGCTCGAGACGAAGCGCCGCGAAATCGCCGTGCAAGGCGGTGGCGACCGCGGTTTCCAGCGCCTCAGCTTCGATGAATCGCGACCGGATCGCGAGATCGTGCACCGGCCCGGCCCAGCCGCACGTCTCGGACACCACCTGTGATGCGGACTCGAGCGGCAGGGCATGGCCGCCGACGGCCCGGAAGGCGTCGGCCACCTCGTCGACGCGCAGCACGAGGTCGGGGGCGGTGACCAGATCGGGTTCGCTCTCGCAGGCGATGGTGAACTCGCCGCCGAGCGGAAGTCGCGAGGCGAGCACGAGATGGTGTTCGGGGTCGCAGCGCGCCGTCATCCGGGCGAGGGCCGACTCGCCGCGCGTGCCGGCCACGACGTGGACGTCGTCGATCGCGAGCGTCGTGATGGCGTCTGAGGTCTCGAAGCCGGCCATCGCCTTCTCCGTCGCGGCCTCGAGTTCGGAAGGATCCCGACCCGACCGGCCGAGGTGGATCATCACGGCACGGCGACGGGACTGGGTCAGCCGGCGCAGGAGAGTCGACTTGCCCGCGCCGCTCGGCGCCACGATGAACACGCAGGGTTGCTGCAGACGACGCTCCAGACGCGCCGGCAGCTGGTCCCCCCCGCCATCCTGCTCCAGTCCCGCAACCCCCGCGTGACGCACTGTCGACCCCCTGCGCTGACGATGCCGTCGGTTCGGGTTCCGATGGAGCACAATCTAGCCCTCTCGGATCGCCGCGTATACGGGACGGCGCGCGCCTCGGACCCGGCGGGTTCCCGTGCCCGCACCGCGATCCGCGTACGCGCGTGGAGGGAAGGCAGCGATCGGTGCCCGTTGAGGCAGCGGGCTGGAAGCCCGTGCGCACGGCTCCGTACGATCAGCAGTAATCGTGAGGGAACGATGTCGATGTCCCGACCGAAGGGACGAGGATGGCCGAACGCATCTGCGGAGTGTGCGGCACCAGGAACGACGCCGACGCGCGCTTCTGCAAGAACTGTGACAACTACCTCGGCTGGGATGTCGGCGCCTCCACGCTCGACGGCGAGGCCCTCACCGGTACCGTCCCGACGGTCGTGGGGATGGTCCCGGCAGAGCCCGCCCCGACCCCGACGACGGCGGCGGACGCGACGAGCACTGGTCCGGCCGCGGCATCCGATCCCGTCGGCGTTCCCCCCATCCCCGCCGTTCCCGCGGCCGTCGCGGCCGCGCAACCCACGCAGGCCGCGCACGGTTCGCCGACGGTCGCGGTCGCGAACTCCGACGCGGTGGTGACCGCGGGTGCTCCCGCCGAAGTCGAGTTCACGATCGAGAACACTCTGACCATCGTCGACGGTTACGTTCTCGAGGCCGTCGACCCGCCGTCCTGGCTCGTGCTCGCGCACCCTGACGTGCACCTCATGCCGGGCGAGGTGCGCAGCGTCGCGCTCTCGCTCGGGTTGCGGAATGACACCATGGTGGTCGCGCAGCGGGTTCCGCTCACCGTGGTGGTCCGGTCGATGGAGGATGCCGAACGCAACGCCACCGTCAGCGTCATCGTGACGGTTCCGCCGCACGGACCACGTCCCACGCTCGAGGCGCGGCCGACGCTCATCCGGCTCGATGACGCGGACTCCGGCCACTTCTCGGTCCGGCTCGACAACCGGACGGCGAACTACCCGCAGACCGTCGGGATGAGCGGCGGCGACCCCGAAGGTGTCGTGACGTTCGCGTTCACCCCCGAGGTGGTGGAGGTGCCGGCGGGTGCGATGGTCGAGGTCGCTGTGGCGTTCACGGCGCCGCAGCCGGCACCCGGCCAGCAGCTGAACCGCCAACTCACCGTGGCGGCGACCAACGACGAGGGGGCGATCACGACCATCCTCACGCTCGTGCAGAGCACCGCGGCAGCCCCGGTCGATGCGCCCGTCCGCGTGCAGGTGCAACCCAGCAGCATCCGTCTCGTCGACTCGGCCGAGGCCGACTTCGAGGTGCACGTCGACAACCGTGGCGGGCACTCGGACGTCACGGTCGCCCTGTCGGGCACCGACCCTGAGCAACGGCTCTCGTTCGCGTTCGTGCCGGCCCGGTTCGTCGCGGTGCCGGGGCATGTCACTCGAGCACACGGGCGGCTGCGCGCGCATCTGCCGCCGCGCGGCACCAGCACGACGCATCCCTTCACCGTCATCGCGTCGGACGGAACGTCGGACATCGAAGCGTCGGCGTCGCTCGAGATCACCGCGTCCGCCGCGGCGATGGCGACCGCGGAGGTGCGCGCGCAGCCCGAGAAGCTGGACATCGGCACGCACGGCGATGGCGAGTTCTCCATCCAGGTCGACAACCGCCGCGGCTCCGAGCCGCTGAACGTGGTGTTCGCGGGACGGTCCGACGATGGGCTGGTGCGCGCCAGGTTCAGCCCGCCGAACCTCGTCATCGCACCCGGTACCGTCGGTCACGCTCGCATGTCGGTGTCGAGCCCGCATCCGCCGCCGCGCCAGGTCGGTGTCCGCCAGCTCGAGATCCTGGTCTCGGACGGAACGCAGAGCCTCACCGCGAGCGCGGAACTCACGCAGACCGGTCCGGATCGTCGGCGTCCCGCCGGCAGGTGGCTGGCTCTCATCGGTGCATTGCTGGTGCTGGTCGGTGCGCTCGCGATCCCGTGGTTCCAGGATGTCCCGGTCGATCTCAACGTCGGAGCGTTGCCTCAGAACGTGATCACCGCCCTCGATGCCGGCCTGCCACCGTTCACGGCAGCGGTCGCCGTCGCCGAAGCACCGCTGCGGATCCTCCTCGCGGTGCTGGCCGTGGCGATGCTGTTCGGGTTGACGGGCAAGGGTGGACTCATTCGCAAGGCCGCGATCCTCGTCGTGCTGCTCACCGTCGCGTACGTGGTGTCAGTGGCCGTGGTGATCTCGACGTTCCCGCCGCTGTCGTTCGGCATCCCGATCATCGTGGTCGGCGCGGTGCTCGGCTATGTCGGAGGGATCCTCGCCCGCCCCGCCGGCTGAGACCCGCCGCTCCGGCACGCCGCGGGCAGCATCGGTTCGCCACCTCCCGCGCGCCCACAACGGCAGCCGAAACCGTTGACCAACCGCCTCGGTCTGCAATACCGTGCGTGCGGAAGGCCACGTTCGCACGACCCGAGGACGAACGAGAGCAAGGAGACCGTCATGGGCCGACCGGTCGTCCGGACCTCGGCCGGGGAGGCATCCAGCACTCCGGCACGGTTCGCGGCTCTGGCCGTCCCGAATTATCGTCGCTTCATCGGCGGGCAGGGCATCAGCCTCATCGGCTCATGGACAGAGACGGTCGCCCAGGGCGTTCTGGTGCTGAGCATGACCGGATCGGCGTTCGATCTCGGACTGGTCGCGGCGCTCCGGTACCTTCCCGTCCTGCTCTTGGGCCCTTACGCCGGCGTCATCGTCGATCGGCACGATCGCCGGCGCACGCTGCTCGTGACGCAGACGTCGCTGGCCTTTCTCGCTCTCGCGTTCGGGATCGTCATCCTCACCGGCCACCAGACGCTGATGCTGGCGATGATCGTCGCCGTGGTGTTCGGTCTGCTGACCGCGGTCGACAACCCGGCCCGGATGGCGCTCATCCCCGAGCTCGTCGGCCGTGAGGCTCTGCACAGCGCCGTCACGCTGAACAGCATCCTCGCCAATGTCGGGCGAGGGGTCGGGCCGCTCGTCGCCGCGGCGCTCATCGGAACGGTGGGGATCGGCTGGTGCTTCGTCGCGAACGCGGCGAGTTTCGGACTCGTCATCGCACTGCTGCTGTCGATGAGGGTCGCCCAGATCCACTCCGAAGGCCGCATACCTCGACAGTCCGGCCAGCTGCGCGCCGCTCTGCACGTGGTCCGCGGCAACCGCCAGCTGCTCGGGCCGCTCGCGATGATGGCGATCGTCGGCACCTTCGCCTACGAGTACGAAGTCAGCCTGCCGGTCTTCGGCGAGCACTCGCTGTCCGGCGGGCCGGACGAATACGCCTGGCTGACCGCGGGGTTCGGAGCCGGTTCCATCGCCGCCGGGATCATCCTCCTGTTCTGGCCGCAGACGGGTCTCACGCGGATGATCGTCCTCACCATCGCCTACGCGATCGCCCTCGCCGTCACCGCCGCCGCCCCCTCCACCGCTTTCGCGAACATCACGATCGTCTTCGTGGGGGCCTGCAGCATCGGCTTCCTGACCACCGGCAACTCCACGGTGCAGCTGTTCGCGCCCTCGGGAATGCGTGGACGCGTCACGTCCCTGTGGACCACCGCGTTCATCGGCACGACGCCCATCGGCGCGGTGATCATCGGCGGGATCGGCCAAGCCTGGGGCGGAAGAGCAGCCGTCGCCGTCGCCGCCGTCGCCTGCCTCACCGCCGCCGGCGTCGGAGTGCTCATCCGAGCGCGAGCGCCTGAGCCCGCGCCGGACCCCGCGGCTGCAGGCCCGACTCACCTCTCCTGAATGCTGCTCCCGCTCAGCGCGTGTCGCCCTTGTCGCGGGCGTCCGCGACACGGGGCTCGCCCCGACGGCGCACCATACGGTCGATCAAGGCGGCCAGCCATGCGCCGCCGATCCCGAAGACGATCACCATCGCGTCGCTGACCAGGGTGTACGCACCCGAGGTCGCTGAAGCATCCACCAGGATGCGGCTGACGATCGGGGGGATGACGGCCAGGAGCAGCACGATGAACGCAACGGGATGCCGCCCCCGCACCAGCAGCCAACCACCCAGTGCCACCACCAGCGTGATCAGACCCTGATTGACGACGAAGGTCCAGAACGCGACCGGGTGATCGATGTTGCCGATTCCCCGCTCGATGCCGATCGTCGCCCACAGCAGCAGCACGACGCAGGCGAGGGTCACCGCACCGAGCCGCCGCGCGCCGCTGGCCGGCATCAGCACGAACGCGGTGATGTAGATGCCGAGGATCAGGACGAACTCCGCGAAGTCCACAGCCGGCACATCGGTGCCCAGGGCACCGGCGTAGTTGGCCGCTTGGATGAAGGCGCTGAAGTCGGTGGCGATGTTCAGGAACCCGGCGAACAGGACGCCGACCAGTGCCGCGCCGTACCGGGCGTTCCGATCGAAACGCAGCTCGGGAATCATGGGTCGACACTACTGGGGCGCGGCGGTCGGCCTTCACCGGCGTCGATAGACTGACTCCCGAATTGCGCCCAGGGGGATGGTTGTGGACGAGAGCGAACAGGCGGACGGGCGCGACGACCGTCCGCGCGACACGGCACGGCGCGACTTCCTCCGACGCGCCGGCATCGGCGCCGCCGGGATCGCGATCGGAGGCTCCGCCGGCGCCGCGATGACGGCAGCGGCGACCGCGCATCCGCCGGAATTCGATCCGCTGCCCAAGCGCACCGCGCCCGGGTTCGATCACGTCGTCGTCGTCATGTTCGAGAACCGCAGCTTCGACAACATGCTGGGGTGGCTCTACTCCGCCGACGAGAAGTCGCAGGACCAGTTCAACGGGCTCGCCCAGGGCAGCTATTCCAATCCCGGACCGGGCGGTGAAGCGGTTCCGGCATACGTCTATGACGGCTCGACCGACACGGTCATGCAGTCGCCTCAGCCGGACCCGGGCGAGACCTACCCGCACGTGAACACGCAGCTGTTCGGAATCGTCGATCCGCAGACCAACGAGGACATCCGCGCTCATGGCCTGCAGCCGCCGTTCAATACGCCCCCGGTGGGAGTGACGCCGGATATGTCGGGCTTCGTGAAGGACTTCGCGATCAACTTCCAGCGCGACAAGGGACGAGCCCCCACGGCCGACGAGTACCGCGTGGCGATGGGTTCCTTCAGCCCGGCGATGATGCCGGTGCTGTCCACGCTCGCCCGGGAGTTCGCGGTGTACGACGCCTGGCACGCGGCCGTGCCGTCGCAGACGTTCTGCAACCGCCTCTTCTTCCACGCCTCCACATCGCACGGCTACGTCACCAACCACGGCGGCGACAGCTACTACAAGTGGATCGACGGCCCTCCGGCACCGACCATCTTCAATCGACTCGAGGATGCCGGCATCCCCTGGCGCATCTATTACGACGGCTCGCAGCTGGTGTCGCTGACCGGGCTGCTGCATTCCCCTGTGCTGCGCCCCTATTGGAAGACGCATTTCCGCGAGATGGGTCAGTTCGTCGAGGACGCCAAGAACGGGGATCTGCCCGCCTACAGCTTCATCGAGCCGCGCATGGTGTTCAATCACAACGACATGCACCCGCCGTGGGGCGCGAAGGTGCACGAGGACGTCGTGGATGTCGACGGCGACAAGATCCCGGTCTACAACAGCGCCCTCTCCGACGTGCGCGCGGGAGACAAGCTCGTGCAGGACATCTACGACGCGATCCGCACGAGCAAGTCGGCGAAGGGATCGAACGCGATGAACACCGCACTCGTGATCACCTTCGACGAGCACGGCGGGACGTTCGACCACGTGTCGCCGCCGACCGCCTCGCCGCCCGACCGCTCGGGCCCCGGCGAGATGGGCTTCACCTTCGACCGCCTGGGCGTGCGGGTGCCGACGATCGTGGTGAGCGCGTACACGGCCGCGAACACGGTCATCCACGACGAGATGCACCACGGTTCGGTCATCAATACGCTCTGCCGCCAGCACGGGCTCGCCCCGCTGACGCTGCGGGACCAGAGCGCGAACCCGATCTTCAACTCCGTCAACCTCACCGAGCCCCGCCAGCCGTACACATGGCCGCAACCGCAGGCGCTGTACGCGGGAAGAAATCCCGAGGAGGACGACGCGACTGCCGCAGCGACCAAGCACAAGCACCGGCCGCTCACCGCCCCGGCGCAGGGCCTGACCGGGCTGCTGCTGGCCCGCTACAACCCCGGCAGCAAGGCACCCGAGACGTATGCCGAGGCGTATGACGCGGTCGTCCGCTTCGGCAAGGGTTTGTTCGGGACGTACGACGACCCGAAGTGAGCCGATCCGGTGGTCGGGTGGCTCAGCGCCGGAAGAACTCCACCCCGAGGTCGGCGTGATCCACGAAGACGCCGTCGACCCCGGCATCCCTGATCACGGCCCACTCCCCCTCGTAGTCGCCGAAAGCCGCCGCGCCGCCGCGCCCGCGGTACTGCCCCACCAGGAACGCATTCTCCGGACGGCATGTCCACGTGAAGACCCGCAGCCCCCGTGCGTGAGCGTCCGCGACGACCGCTGAGGGGCCGCTGACCCGGCCGAGCTTGTCGGGGGCGAGGATCATCCGCTTGTCGACGCTGATCCCGTCCACGGTTCCGGCCAGGCGGTCCAGGCCGGCCGGGCGTGCCGTCTCCTTGTACGTCGGTGCGGCTCTGCCCAATGCGGCGACGAGGTCGAAGGGACGCCCTGCCGCCTCGAGCAGGTAGATGTACGTGCCTCGAATGCCGCGTTCCCGCAGCTGCTGCAGCACCGTCGACTCGAAGGCCTCGATCGTGAGCGGCAGCTCGCCCTGCGCCCAGCCGGCGTCGGTGAGCTCCGCTTCGACGAGCCCGGAAAGCTCCCATCCCAGCGCGTCGATGTAGGTGGCGTGCTTGATCTCCAGGACCACCCCGATCTCGCGACCCTGTTCCAGCGACGCGGCGCGCACCAGGTCCAGAACATCTCGCAGGCGCAGGACCGGCTGCTGGTCGTCGAAGGATGCGCTGGATGGCCGCAAGTGCGGCAGCCTCTCCCGGCAGCGGAGTGTTGCGATCTCGTCCCAGGTGAGGTCCTCGGTGAACCAGCCGGTCAGTTCCGCCCCGTCCACCGTCTTGGTCGTGCGACGGTCGGCGAACTCGGGCCGGTCGGCGATATCCGTGGTGCCGGATATCTCGTTCTCGTGACGTACGACCAGTACGCCGTCCTTCGAGACGACGATGTCGGGCTCGACCGCGTCCACGCCCATGGCCAGCGCGAGGTCGTAGGACGAGCGCGAATGCTCCGGCCGGTACCCGGGCGCACCGCGATGGCCGATGACGAGTGGATGGGTGCGGGGCACCGATTCAGGCTACCCGCGCTCGTTCCGGGAGGCCTTCAAAGCCCTCTCACAGCACGAATCCGCGAGCGATCGCCTGGCGTCCGTTATCGTGGGCTCACAGCACAATGCTGTCAACCCTTTTTTACCTTGGAGTGTGAGAGCAGTGGCCCTCAACAACCCCGCATTCGACAACCCGGCGTTCCAGGACGCCCGGGCCGGCAAGAAGTACCCGAGCAACACACCGCCGCCCCCGTTCGGTACGCAGACGCAGGTGGCTTCCGCCCAGCACGCGGGTGTGGACGCTGCGACGAACGCACAGCTCGAGGGCGCGTTCGCCGGTCCCTCGGCGGGTGCGATCGAGACCGACCGCATGACCGTCGAAGACACGGTGTGGAAGACCGTCGGACTCTTCGCGATCCTCGTGGTCACCGCCGTCGGCGGCTGGGTCTGGACCATGGCTCCGGTCACCGCCCAGAACCCGAGCCCCACCATCGTGCCGTGGATCGTCGGCCTGCTCGGCGGCTTCGCGCTGTCGCTCGCGGTCATCTTCACCTCGCGCAAGAAGGTGCGTCCCGGCCTGATCTTCGCCTACGCGGCCTTCGAGGGACTCTTCGTCGGCGGCATCTCGGCGTTCTTCGAGTTCATCTGGCCCGGCATCGTCTTCCAGGCCACGCTGGCGACGCTGGTGGTCGTCGGTGTGACCCTCGCCCTGTTCGCCAGCGGCAAGATCCGTGCCTCCAAGAAGGCCACCAAGGTCTTCATGATCGCGATGATCGGCTACCTGGTCTTCTCGCTGATCAACATCGGCCTCATGATCTTCAACGTGCCGATCGCCGGCGGCGCGTTCGGCGTGCTGAGCCAGGAGATCTTCGGCATCCCGCTCGGCGTGATCATCGGCATCCTGGTCGTCATCATGGCGGCGTACTCGCTCGTTCTGGACTTCGACTCGATCCAGCGGGGCGTCCGCAATGGCGCTCCCCGCCAGTTCGCGTGGCTCGGCGCGTTCGGCATCATGGTCACCGTCGTCTGGCTCTACATCGAGATCCTGCGTATCCTCGCGATCCTGCGCGGCTCGAACTAGACACGAGCCGGGTCAATGCGCGCAGCGCGTTGACGCGGCTGCGTGTCTAGATCGAGTAGCGAGCACCTTCGAAGCGAGGGCCGTCCGAAAGGGCGGCCCTCGTTCGTTGTGCGGCGCACCGGCGGCGTCGGTCTCGATGACTCTGGATCGCCGCTATCGTGACGTTATGATCGCGCCGCGCGCGCTCGCCGCACCGTCGACGTCCGACGCGCCCGCCCCTCTTGCAGCGGATGCGTCACCCTCGCATGCCCGGAAACGCCGGCGACGGCATCCGCTCGCTCTGCTCGGCGCGGCACTCATCGTGGGCAGCGCGCTTCTGGCCGGTGGACTGCCGGCCCCAGCCGCCGTCGCGAGCGACCTGCTCGACCGTCCGGCCAGTGCGATCGCCGACAAACTGGATGAGACCGATTGCCCCGTCGACGTGCCGGCGGAGCACGCCCGGCGGGTCACGTGCGGCTTCCTCACCGTGCCCGAGAGCCGTGCGCCGGGAAGCGACCCCGCCAAGACCCTGCAGCTGCCGGTCGCGGTCATCGCCAGTCGATCCGATGACCCCGAGAAGGACCCGCTCGTCTTCCCCACGGCCGGCGGCCCGGGCGCGGGCAGCCTCGGCGTCCTGTGGTACTTCCTCGACTACGCCGACTGGGCCTCGGAGGACCGCGACATCATCGTCGTCGAGCAGCGCGGGGACGCCCTGGCCGAACCCACCTTGAATTGCCCCGAGCTGGATACCTCGCACTTCCTGATCGACGGAGTCGGCGTGACCGGCGAGGAGGAGGCCGCGCTCCACCTTGCACAGCTGCAGAAGTGCCGCGATCGCCTGCTCGAGGAGGGGTCGAATCTTGCGGCGTACACCAGTGCCGAGAGCGCCGTCGACCTGGCCGACCTGCGCACCGCACTCGGGTACGACGAATGGAATCTGTACGGCCTGTCGTACGGCTCGCGGCTCGCGCTGACCGTCATGCGCGACCGGCCCGAGGGGTTGCGCGCGGTGATCCTGGATGGCGTCGTCCCTCCGCAGGTGCGAGAGCACGAGCAGGTCTCGGCGGGGTTCCTCACCGCCCTGGATACTCTGTACGCCGACTGCGCGGCCGATGCGGACTGCACCCGGCTGTACCCCGACATCGAGGCGTCGCTGTCGAGCGTGCTCGACCGCGCTCAGGAGTCCCCCCTCACCGTCACGGTCAAGAGCCCCGAAGACCGGTCGCCCGTCCGACTCACGGTCGACGACACCGACCTCGTGGGCGGTCTGTTCAACGCGTTCTACGATGCGGACCTGGTGCGCATCCTCCCCTTCCTCATCGACCGCCTGGCACAGGGCGACACCGAGGCCGCGGCGCCGCTGGCCCAGCAGAACCTCGACTACGGCGACCGGTTCACCGAGGGCCTGCGGCTGTCGATCGACTGCGCCGAAGAGTCGCCGTTCAACGACGACGCGGCGATCGTCGCGGCACGCGAGGCGGATCCGATCCTGTCGCACTTCACCCTGTTCGACAGTTTCCGCGAGGACTGTGCGGTGTGGGCTGTTCCACCGCTGTCCCCCCTCGAGACCGAGCCGGTGGTCAGTGCCGTTCCCGCGCTGCTCACCAACGGGGCGTACGACCCGATCACGCCGCGCGCGTGGAGCGAAGCCGCAGCGGCGACGCTTTCCGCGCACTATCTGTACGAATTCCCCGGTATGGGTCACGGCGCGGTCTGGGCGAACTGGTTCGATGACTGCGCCGCCACGATCGCGCAGCAGTTCCTGGACGATCCGTCCGTCGAACCGGACGCCTCCTGCGTCTCGGGCATGAAGCCCCCGGACTTCCTCACCGCCACGGACATCCACGCCACATCGGCCATCTACCGATTCGACTCGGACGTCATCCAGGACCGCGATCCGGTGGCGATCGGCATCGGGGCGGCATCCGTCCTGGTCTTCCTGGCGACCCTGGTCTACGCCGCGGTATACGGCCTGTTCTGGCTGCGTCGCCGCCGAGGTGACGCGCCGGGTGGCGCGGTGCTGGCGGCCGCGGCATCCGCCGGTCTGAATCTCGTCTACGTCGGCGGACTCGCGCTCGTGCTGCTGAACACCGAGCCGATCCTCCTCGCGTTCGGACTGCCGGCGGGCGTCTGGCCGCTGCTGCTGGCACCGTTCGCGGCGATCTGCGCGACCGTGCTGCTGGTCGTGCTGCTCGTCCTCGCGTGGGTGCGCCGCGACGGCAGCCTGTTTCATCGCGTGGTGCTGTCGATCTCAGCCGCGGCATCCGTCGTCTTCGCGGTGTGGCTCATGGTCCGCGGGCTGTTGCTGCTCTGAGCCAGGGGTCGGTTGTTCTGCTCAGAGCGGAACCACTCGGCCGCGGCATCCACGGCGCTCTATCGTGAGCCCATGGCCGAGATCATCCCGATGCCGAAGCGCCCCACGCGGGAGCCGGAGCCGCTGTGGCGCGACGCGCTCGGCGAGCAGCTGCGGCGCATCCGCCACGACCGGGGCGAACGCCTCGCCGACACGGCCGAACGCGCGGGTGTCTCGCCGCAATACCTGTCCGAGATGGAGCGCGGACTGAAGGAACCCTCCAGCGAGATGATCGCCGCTGTGGCGGGCGCGCTCGAGGTGACCCTCGTGGATCTCACGGCTGCGGTGGTCGACGAACTCCGCGACCGCCGCGCGACCGGCCCCGCGGCCGTCGGCGTGCACACCGGGCTGGTCCTGGTCGCCTGAGACCTCCTCCCGTTCGGGGCGCCCGCGCCATCGATCGTCGCGGCGATGGGCGTAGCGCGCCGCAACCCCGAGGGCACAAGGTCTGGTCGCGGCATCCGCTCGTCGCTAGCGTGGGCCTGGTGAGCCCCGCGCGCAAAGAGCAGATGATCGATGTGGACGGGCGCGAGGTGCGCGTCTCCAGCCCCGACAAGGTCGTCTTCCCGCAGCCGGGGCTGACCAAGCTCGACGTCGTGAAGTACTACCTCTCGGTCGCGCCCGGAGCGCTGCGCGGAGCCGGCGGCCGCCCGATGGTGCTCAAGCGCTTCGTCAAGGGCATCGACCAGGAGGCCTTCTTCCAGAAGCGCGTGCCCGAGAACCACCCGGACTTCATCGACACCGCCACCCTGCACTACGCGCGGGGAACCTCAGCGGAGGAGGCGGTGATCCGGGATGCCGCGGGCCTGGCCTGGGTCATCAACCTCGGCTGCCTCGATCTGAACCCGCACCCTGTCCGCGCCGAGGACCTCGATCATCCCGATGAGCTGCGCGTGGACCTGGACCCGATGCCGGGCGTGGACTGGTCGCAGATCGTCGATGTGGCGATGGTCGCCCGCGAGGTCCTGGACGACTGCGGACTCGTCGGATGGCCGAAGACCTCCGGCTCGCGGGGGCTGCACATCCTGGTGCGGATCGCGCCGCAGTGGGACTTCCGTGACGTGAGGCTGGCGGCCGAGACACTGGCTCGCGAGGTCGAGAACCGGGCGCCCGGTCTCGCGACGGCGCGGTGGTGGAAGGAGGAACGCGGCGAGAGCGTGTTCGTGGACTTCAACCAGAACGCGAAGGATCGCACCGTGGCATCCGCCTACTCGATCCGGCCGCTCCCGGACGCGCGCGTGTCGACCCCGCTCGACTGGGACGAGGTGCGCGTGCGCCGGCCCGAGGAGTTCACCGTCCTCACCGTGCCGCAGCGTTTCGCCGAGACCGGCGACCCGCACGAGGGCATCGACGATGCGGTGGGTTCGCTGGAGGCGCTGCTCGCGCTGGCGAAGGAACTGGGTCCGGCTGGACCCCCGCCTCCCGAGGCTCCGCGCGGCGGCGGCGGCTCAGGCCGGCGTGCCTCGACCATGCCGCTGATCGAGATCGCACGCACCAGGACCAAGCCCGAGGCGCTCGACGCGCTCGAGCAGTGGAGTGCGCAGCATCCGGAGGTCGCGGCGATGCTGCACCCCGCCGACACGCTCGTGGACGGCATGCGCGGTTCGAGCTCGCTCTGGTACCGCGTGCGGATCAACCTGCAGCACGTGCCCGAGGACTCCCGGCCCGCGCAGGGCGAGCTGCTCGCGGACTACGACCCTCCCCACGGCCCCTCCACGCATCGCTGACGCGCTGCGCGGAGCCTCCGGCCGCGTGGGCCCAGGACGGGCTAGACCTGGCCGGGCAGGTCGTCGTAGAACTGGCCGTGATAGCCGAGCAGCACCGGGTGCGGCAACTGCGCGCGGGCGATCTCGGTGAAGGACGCGGCATCCAGCACGAGCAGGAAGGACGTCCCCTGCGCCGCATCCAGGACCACCGACAGCACCACGCCGTCGTCCTCGTCGACGCGGCCGGGTCGGCCGACGAACACGCCCTCACCGGGGTAGCAGCTCTGCTCGTACCAGGTCGCGGTGGTACGCGACTCCACGTCGATCTTCACCAGCTGGTCGTAGAAACCGCGGTCGCCGCGCACGCTCACGCCGTAGACGTAGCGCAGCCGGGGGCTGGTGTTGCGGCGCGCATAGTCGATGTTCGGCAGCTCGATGCCGGTCGGCGACAGCACCTCGGCGTGCAGGCGGCGGTTCGGCCCGGTCAGCGGGATGCGCAGCCGACGCAGTGTGCCCACTGGGATCTGCACGTCGGGTTCGGAGAGCCGGTGCAGATAGAACGATTCGATCACCGAGGCGTCGTCGTACGCGACCAGATCCACCACGACCGAGCCGTCCTCGTCGTCGTAGGCGTTGACGTGGTGGAAGGCGAAGAACGGATCGGCTGTCACGGAGCGCACGTGCTTGCCGCTCAGCCGATCGAACACATGGATGCGGGTGCCTCGCGCCGGCTTCCACCGGAAGTTCTCGATGTACGGGCGCAGCCACAGCAGCAGTGAGATCGGGTTGACGACGAGGGGGAACTCCACGAGCAGGAGATAGCGCTCCGACATCCCGAACGAGTGGATGTACGACGGTTCGCGCACGGCGCGCGTGGCGATCGTCTTGCCCTCGAGCAAGACGGGATCGGTGGTGTCGACGCGACGGAACACGTAGTTGCTGACCGCGCCGTACCGCGTGACGAGATTGATCGCCTCGTGGCGCTCCTCGTCGAGGTGCGGGTGGACGGTGGTCATCCGGCCGAAGTTCGAGGTGTCCCAGCCGGTCACACCGACCGTGCGCAGGGTCTCGGGGTCGAACTCCACCTGGATCGGCGTCTCGGCGAGGGCGAGGTAGTGCTCCGCCACGCGCGCGATGTTGACCTTCGCACTGTCGGTGGCCTGCGGGTCGAAGACGGCCATCGCCCGCGCGAACATCGATCGGCAGGGATCCGTGGCGAATTCGGGAAAGGCGATGCGTCCCTCGTCGCGCGCGATGCGGTACGACTCGGTCTCGAGGAAGCGGTTGGCGTACGAAACCCGGCCGTCGAGGATCGTGAAGCGGTGCAGCATCGCCAGGCCGTCGAACCAGTGGCGATAGCGCTGCGCGCCCACCTGGAAGGTGCCCGGGCCGTTGCGGAGCAACGAGCCGGTCAGCCAGTCCGGCAGCCGCCCCTGGACCGGGACGTCGTCGAGGGCGACCTCGGGGCTCTCGCCGAAGCCGTGGATCGCGTACGGCGCGGACGTGCTCATCGGTGCGCCCGAGCGGTGGGGCGCCTCGATCGACCGGCGGGCCGGTGTCCGATCAGGTCGGCGGCGATCTTTCCCGACGCCAGCACGGCGGGGATGCCGGCGCCTGGGTGGGTGCCGGCGCCGACCAGATACAGACCCTCCACCTGCGGCGAGCGGTTGTGGGGCCGGAACCACCCGGACTGGAACAGGGTCGGCTGCAGCGAGAACGCCGCCCCGCGCGGCGTGTTCAGCACATCGCGGAAGTGCTCCGGGCCGATCGCGTGCTCGACGACCAGATGACCGGCCAGCCCCGGAAGGTACTGCTCGTCCAGCGCGCCGACCACGAGGTCGCGGACCCGCCGTGCCGCGGCATCCGAGATCTCTTCCCCGACGTCCAGCGGTGGAGCGGCCACCAGCACGTACATCGCCTCGCACCCCTCCGGCGCCACGGACGGGTCGGTGCGCGTCGGCAGGTGCACGTAGAGGAACAGGTCGTCCGCGGTGAGCGGCTCGCGGCGCGTGCCGCGGCGGTGGGAGCGTGCGAAGACCCGACCGAGCACCCGGCGCGAGTCGCCGGACAGCATCAGGTTGTGGTGGGCCAGCGGAGTGTCCGGCCACGTGCGGTCCGCGCCGAGGTAGAGCACGTGCAGCGACATGCTCGGTCGTGCGGTCCGCAGCCGCAGCCCCGCGAGTCCGCTCGCCGGACCGAGGAGACGATCGTAGGTGTAGCCCGGGTCGGCGTTGGAGACGACGACATCGGCATCGCGCTCCGTGCCGTCCTCGAGTCGCACGCCCACCGCGCGACCGGAGCGCACCAGGATCCGCTCGACCGCGACTCCGCACTCGATCCGCCCGCCGAGCCGCTGCAGCAGCGCCCCGAGCGCATCGACGATCGCCGCCGTCCCGCCGACGGCGTAGTGCACTCCCCAGCGGCGCTCGAACTCGACGATGAGGGAGTACAGGGCGGGTGTACGCGCCGGGTGGCCGCCGATCAGCAGCGGGTGGAAGGCGAGGGCCCGGCGCAGGAACGGATCTCGGATGCAGCCGTCGACGAGACGCTGCACGCCGAGCGCCGCACGGTGCCGCAGCAGGAAGGGCAGCATCCGCATCATCACGTGCAGCTGCATCATCGGCCGTTCGGTGTACGGGTAGAAGGCGTCGAAGATCCGGCTCACGCGCCCCCGGAGCCGGGTGTAGCCGCGCTCGTCGGCGGGGCTGCGTTCCGCGACCTCCTGCTGCATCCGCACGGGATCGGCATGGAAGTCGAAGTGCGTGCCGTCCCGGTCGAACGCCCGGTAGAACGGGTCTAGCGGCACCAGCTGCACGTGATCCTCGAGACGCTCCCCCGCGAGCGCGAACAGCTCCTCGAACATGAAGGGCGCCGTGATGACCGTCGGACCACCGTCGAAGCGGAACCCGTCGAGTTCGTAGAGATACGCCCGCCCGCCGATGCGATCCTGCTTCTCGAGCACGGTCGTCTCGTGCCCTGCCGCAGCGAGCCGAATCGCCGCGGCCAGGCCACCGAACCCGCTGCCGATGACGATCGCTCGCATGTGGTCACGATAATCGACCGCTGTGGGCACAAGGGCCGGATCCTCCCGAATCCGTCCGGCGTGAGTGCCTACGCGGCGCGCTCGGCGAGCACCCGGTCGACGATCCCGTACGCGACCGCCTCGGCGGCGGTGAAGACGCGGTCGCGGTCGGTGTCGGTGCGCAGCTTCGCGGCATCCTGTCCGGTGTGCCGGGCGAGGATCGCCTCGACGTCGCCGCGGACGCGCACCAGCTCGTCCGCCTGCAGGATCAGGTCCGGGATCGCGCCGCGCCCCTGCCCGGCAGGCTGGTGCAGCACGACCCGCGCGTGCGGCAGCACCGCGCGCTTTCCCGCCGCTCCGGCGGCGAGCATGACCGCGCCGACCCCGATCGCCTGGCCGACGCAGGTCGTCGCGATGTCGGGCCGCACGTGCTGCATGGTGTCGTAGATCGCAAGCATCGCGCTCGGGTCGCCTCCCTCGGAATTGATGTACAGCTGGATGTCGCGGTCGGGGTTGTCGGCATCCAGATGCAGCAACTGCGCGATGAGCGCGTTGGCCACGCCGGCGTCGATCGCGGTGCCGAGATAGACGACGCGCTCGGTGAGCAGGTGCGAGTACACGTCCATGATGCGATCGCCGCGCGGATGCTGTGACACCACGTTCGGGATCGTGTACCCGCTCATGCCGCCACCTCCGCGGCGCCGAGCCCGAGGCCCGCGGGCCTGCGCCGCCGCGGGACGACCTGCGCGAAGTCAGTGACGACGCCGTCGATGAACCCGTACTCCTGGGCCTGTGACGCGGTGTACCAGCGGTCGTGCAGGGAGTCCTCGAAGATGCGCGGAACGGGCTGGCCCGTGTCCTCGGCGATCAGCCCGAGCACCGTGTCGCGTGTGTGTCGCAGGTCGTCGGCCTGCACCTCGACCTCCACCGTGGAGCCGCCGATGCCCGCCGAGCCCTGATGCATCAGGATCCGCGCGTGCGGCAGCGCCCGTCGCTTGCCCTTCGTGCCGGCCGACAGCAGGAACTGCCCGGCGCTGCACGCAAGGCCCAGCGCGAGGGTCGAGACGTCGTTCGGGATCAGCCGCATGACGTCGCGGATCGCGAGCATCGCGGGCACCGACCCGCCCGGGGAGTGGATCCACAGGGCGATGTCGGATGCCGCATCCTCGGCCGCGAGAGCGAGAAGCTGCGTCGCGATCAGGGTGCCGTTGTCATCGTCGAGCGGGCCGTCGAGCACGAGCACGCGCTGCTGGAAAAGCTCGCGTCGCGCCTCGGCCCCGAACTGAGGTGTCTTCGCTTCATCTGTCATGTCCCCAGAGTGCGCCGCCACCTTCGACCGCGCACCGCTTTCCGCCTCCGGCGGATCCGCCGTCAGCGGGGGCGGGGGCGGGGCCGGCGCTTCGTCGCGCGCGCGGTTCGCGGCCGCGATGCAGTCCGCGGCGCGCGATGCGGTTCGCGGCGCGTCCTTCAGCGCGGGCCGCGAGACGAAGCGCGGGCCGCGGCATCCACTCGTTCGCCGCGCACCTGTTTCGGCATCCACCCGTTCACTTGTCCTGGATGTACGTCAAACCTGTCGCTTCGCGTACATCCACGACCACTGAACCGGTGGTCGACGGGCCGCGAGACGAAGCGCGCGCAGCGAGACGAAGCACGGGCCGCGAGACGAACCGCGCGGCGCGCGCCCTCGCGGCCCGCGATGCGGCTCGCGGCACGTCCTTCAGCGCGGGCCGCGAGACGAAGCACCGGCCGCGACGAACCGCGCAGCCGCACCCGCACCGCACCCGCTCGGCGCGCCGCCGTGGACGGATCCGCCGCCCGTGGTCGCGCCGCGCGGCGCGGTCTCGCGGCCCGCGCGATGCGCGCCCTCGCGGCCCGCGATGCGGCTCGCGGCACGTCCTTCAGCGCGGGCCGCGAGACGAAGCGCGGGCCGCGACGAACCGCGCAGCCACACCCGCACCGCACCCGCTCGGCGCGCCGCCGTGGACGGATCCGCCGCCCGTGGTCGCGCCGCGCGGCGCGGTCTCGCGGCCCGCGCGATGCGCGCCCTCGCGGCCCGCGATGCGGCTCGCGGCACGTCCTTCAGCGCGGGCCGCGAGACGAAGCACCGGCCGCGACGAACCGCGCAGCCGCACCCGCGGGCCGCGAGACGAAGAACGGGCCACGACGCCCGCTCAGCCGGCGACCCGCCGCGATGGGCGGGCCAGCACGTCCTCGACGGCCTGGGCGAGCGCCGCCATCGCGTGGGCGGGCTGGACGCTGCGGCCGGCAGCGACGGCTTCGGCGGTCAGCCGGGCCCGCAGCTCCACATCGGTGACGACCTCGGCCAGCGTGGCGGCAAGGGCGTCCTCGTCGGCGTCGGGCACCAGCATCCCCCCGCCCTGCGCGAGCAGATCGCGCGGACCGTACCGCACGTCGTACGCGACCACCGGGCAGCCGTGCACGAGGGCCTCGGCGATGGACAGCCCCTGCCCTTCGAAGGCGGACGTCGACAGGAACACGGACGCCTCATCCAGGGCGCGCCCCGGATCGTCGGTGAGACCGCGCAGCACCACGTGCGCGTCCAGGCCCAGCTCATCGATCAGCTCCTGCAGCCGATCGCGTTCGGGACCGTCGCCGTAGATGTCCAGGGTCGCGTCGGGGACAACGCGACGCACTGCCGCAAGCGCGCGGATCGCGGAGTCGATCCGCTTGCCGGGTGCGAGCCGGTTCAGCATGAGAATGCGGCCGGGCACCCGATCGGCCAGGGGGGTGACGGATGCCGCGGGCGGAACCGCATTCGGAACGACCACGTGCACGGGCGAGACGCCGAACCGGTCTTGCACGTCGTCACGCTGCGTGGCCGTCGGCCAGAGCACCGCGTCGAAGCGCTCGGCGAGGCCGAACCACCGGGACCAGAGGGCGTTCAGCGGCGCATCGGGGGTGAAGGGGGGCTCGAGGTGGATCGTGTGGATCGCGTGGACGAGCCGCAGCGCGGGATCCTCCCAGCCGGCCAGCAGCTCGCCGAGCTGCCGCGACTCGCAGAGCACGACGACCGGCCGGTCGGCGCGACCGGCGCGCAGTCCCGCCACGACGTCATCGAGCCATGCCCGGTAGAGCGCGCCGAATCCGTTCACCACGCCAGCGACCTCGCCGCGGCCGTCGTACACGGCGATAGGGGCTGTCGTGACGTGCCAGTCGGGGTCGCCGTTGATCACGGGGAGTCCGACGACCGGGCGGCCGGCAGCATCCAGGATGACGCGGTACGTCAGTGCCGGGTCGGGCGCACCCGGGTGGGCCGCGCGGCGCAGCCACGGTGCCGCTCCCCCGCGCGCATCGGCGGCCTCGTCGAACAGGTTCCGCATGCGGGCGGGATCGACGACCAGATCGCGGCCGGCGAAGGCCGCACGGTGCTGCGCGTGTTCGGCGGGCGTGCCGGGGTCCAGTGTCAGCAGCAGAGGTCCGCGTCCGTCGTGGACGCCCGCCGCGGCCATCTGCCGCGCGCGTGCCAGCGCGGCCAGCGCGTAACCGCCGTCGCGGTCGGGGATGAGCCGGCTGGAGAGGATGAGGTACTCGGCATCCGGGAAGTCAGTCACGTACCCATCCTGCCGCGCCCCGCCCGTCGAGTGCACGACTTGGCGCCGAACGCACGGCTCCGCGGCGCGGGCAACCCGTGCAGCCGGCGTGAACCCGTGCACTCGGCGTCGACCCGATCAGCCGGCGTGAACCCGTGCACTCGGCGTCGACCCGATCAGCCGGCGCGAACCCGTGCACTCGGCGTCGACCCGGTCACCTCCGCGCGGTCACTCCCACTCGATGGTCCCCGGGGGTTTGCTCGTGACGTCGAGCACGACCCGGTTGACGTCGCGGACCTCGTTGGTGATGCGGTTGGAGATGCGCGCGAGCACGTCGTAGGGCAGCCGGGTCCAGTCCGCGGTCATCGCGTCCTCGGACGAGACCGGACGCAGCACGATCGGGTGCCCGTAGGTGCGACCGTCGCCCTGCACACCGACCGAGCGGACGTCGGCGAGCAGCACGACCGGGCACTGCCAGATCTCGGAGTCCAGACCGGCGCGGGTCAGCTCCTCGCGGGCGATCGCGTCGGCGTCACGCAGAATCTCGAGGCGGTCAGCGGTGACCTCACCGACGATCCGGATGCCGAGGCCGGGGCCCGGAAACGGCTGGCGTCCGACGATCACCTCGGGCAGGCCGAGCTCGCGGCCGATCGCCCGGACCTCATCCTTGAACAGCGCCCGCAGCGGCTCGACGAGCTCGAACTGCAGGTCTTCGGGCAGACCGCCCACGTTGTGGTGGGACTTGATGTTCGCGGTGCCCGTGCCGCCGCCGGACTCCACGACGTCCGGGTACAGCGTCCCCTGCACGAGGAAGCGGATCGGCTCGCCGTCCGCGGCGGCTTCGGCGAGCAACGACTTCTCGGCGGCCTCGAACGAGCGGATGAACTCGCGGCCGATGATCTTGCGCTTCTGTTCCGGATCGCTCACACCGGCGAGCGCGTTCAAGAACTGCTCGCGCGCGTCGATCGTCACCAGGCGCACTCCGGTGGAGGCGACGTAGTCGTTCTCGACCTGTTCGCGCTCGTTCTTTCGCAGCAGGCCGTGATCGACGAAGATGCACACCAGCTGGTCGCCGACCGCTTCGTGCACCAGCGCCGCGGCGACGGCGGAGTCCACCCCGCCGGAGAGACCGCAGATCACACGCCCGGTACCGACCTGCTCGCGGATCCGCGCGACCTGCTCGGCGATGACGTTGCCGCTGTTCCAGTCGGCCGCGAGCCCGGCCGCCTTGTGCAGGAAGTTCTCGATGACCTGCTGTCCGTGGTCGGAGTGCTTGACCTCCGGATGCCACTGCACGCCGTACATGCGCCGCTCGTCGCTGCCGAACGCGGCGACCGGGGTCGCCGACGTGGACGCCAGAACGGAGAATCCAGCCGGCGCCTTCGAGACCTGATCGCCGTGGCTCATCCACACGTTCTGCGCGGCCGGCTGCCCCGACAACAGCACGCCGCCGTCGCCGGTGAGCGCGGCATCCGTCGCCCCGTATTCGCGCAGCCCGGTGTTGGCGACCTCGCCGCCGAGCGCCTGGGCCATCACCTGGAATCCGTAGCAGATGCCGAGCGTCGGGACGCCGAGGTCGAAGACCCCGGAATCCAGCGCCGGGGCACCCGGCTCGTACACCGAGGACGGGCCGCCGGAGAGGATGATCCCGACCGGGTTCTTCGCCGCGATCTCGGCCGCGGTGGCGGTGTGCGGCACGATCTCGCTGTACACGCCGGCCTCCCGGACGCGGCGGGCGATGAGCTGGGCGTACTGCGCGCCGAAGTCGACGACCAGGACGGGGCGCTGCTCGGTCTCGATATCTGTGGTCATCGGGTACCTTCCGTGGCACGCTCGGTGGTGGCTGCGGCACGATCGGATGCGGCAGCCGCTTCGGCGGCTTCGCGATCCGCAAGATACGTGCGCACTTCGCGGGCGACGCGCGCCTCCATGAAGAAGGACAGCAGCGGGACGATGCCGCCCAGAGCGAGCACGATGAAGCGCAGGAACGGCCACCGCATCAGGCTCCAGATCCGGAAGCACGCGAACAGGTAGAGGACGTAGAACCAGCCGTGCGCGACGAGGATGCCCAGCGAGATGTTGAAACCGTCGCCGACCGACGTCAGTTCGCAGTCGTTCGTCATCGGCGCGAACAACGACCACCATTCGCACCCCGGGCCGACGATGACCGGTGCGAACCAGAGGATGCCGCCCGACCCGCCGGCGAACAGCTCGAGGTGCAGCGGGGAGTACTTGAGGACCATCTCGGTGCACAGGAGCAGCAGTCCGATGCCGGTGATGATCGAGCACACCTGGTAGAACTTCAGCGCCCCGCGGATAGCCGGGAATGAGGCGAGTTTGGGGGCGCGGGCCATGTCCTCAGTCTACCCGTGGGTGCGCGGCGGCTTCTTTCGTCAGGATGCCGCGGCCGCGGCATCCTCGAGGTCTTCGAGTTCCTTCTCCCAGGCGTCGCGCGCGAGGCGGTACCAGAGGTAGAACGCGAATCCGGCGAAGACCGCCCACTCGGCGGCGTAGAAGATGTTCAGCCAGTTGACGTCCGAGCCCTCTGCGGGCGCGGGAGACGAGATCGCCTCGAGCCCGCCCTGCGGCACTTCCGCCGCCACGTACTGCCGGTAGACGCTGAGGCCGTCGGCGTCGTGCCAGCGCGACAGGAGCGCGGCGGGAGACATCCGGGTCAGCGTGAACGGGTCGGCGCCGGTCGGCGGCAGCGCGGTGCCCTCGTCGGAGATGAGGCGTCCCGTGATCGCGAGCGCGGTCTCCGCGGCCTCCGGCGCCGCGGCATCCTCGTTCAGCCGTTCGACGGCGGCCTCGGCCTCGGCCTCGGTCGCGGCCCAGCCGAGCGCGACGGCGACCGACACGGGCACCGCCGGGTCGCCGGCCACGCGGAACTGACCGGTGACCCAGTACCCCTCGACGCCGTCGTTGAAGCGGGACGCGACGATGATGAAGTCCCCCGGAACCCAGGTGCCGGTCACCGTCACGCGCTGGCCGACGCGCGGTTCGGACAGGTACTGTCCCGGCTCCACCACCTCGGCGATCGGACGCACCTCCTCGGTCGCGCCCGGCGGGGTCGGATCGATGTCGATCGCGCGGCCGAGCTGCCACTGCCCGAGCCAGGCGAACACGCCGGCAACGACCAGGCACAGGGCCAGCAGGGCGATCCACCGCGGCCGCAGCAGGACTTCGCGCAGCGTCGGCGGAAAGACCTCCGGCACGTCGGGTGCCGCAGTCGCGCCGCCATCCGGGCTGGTCGGCAGGTCGGGAGTCGTCATCCCGCGCTGTACGGGGCGACGACGACCTCGACCCGCTGGAACTCCTTGAGATCGGAGTATCCGGTCGTCGCCATCGACTTGCGCAGCGCGCCGATCAGGTTCGCCGTGCCGTCGGCAACCGGCGCCGGACCGTACAGCACCGACTCGAGGGTGGTGACCTGGTCCACGCGCACGCGTCGGCCCCGCGGCAGCTTCGAGTGAACTGCTTCCGGACCCCAGTGGTACCCGCGGCCGGGGGCATCGGTGGCGCGTGAGAGCGCGACGCCGAGCATGACGGCATCCGCCCCCATGGCCAGCGCCTTCACGATGTCGCCCGAGGTGCCCACGCCGCCGTCGGCGATGACGTGCACGTACCGTCCGCCGGACTCGTCGAGGTAGTCGCGGCGCGCGCCGGCGACGTCCGAGACGGCCGTGGCCATCGGGGCGTGGATGCCGAGGGTGGCGCGCGTGGTGGAGGTCGCTCCGCCGCCGAATCCGACGAGCACGCCGGCGGCCCCGGTGCGCATGAGGTGCAGCGCGGCGGTGTAGGTGGACGCCCCGCCGACGATGACGGGCACGTCGAGGTCGTAGATGAACTTCTTGAGGTTCAGCGGCGTCTCGACGCTGGAGACGTGCTCGGCCGAGACCGTCGTGCCGCGGATGACGAACAGATCGACGCCGGCCGCGACGACCGTCTCGTACAGCTGCTGCGTGCGCTGCGGCGTGAGGGAGCCCGCGACGGTGACGCCGCCCGCGCGGATCTCCGCGAGGCGGTCGCGCACCAGCTCGGGCTTGATCGGCTCGGAGTACAGCTCCTGCATGCGCTGGGTGGCATCGACGTCTTCGAGCGCGGCGATCTCGGCGAGATACGGCTCGGGGTCGTCGTAGCGGGTCCACAGGCCCTCGAGGTCGAGGACGCCGAGTCCGCCGAGCTTGCCGAGCATGATCGCCGTGGTCGGGCTCACGACGGAGTCCATCGGGGCGGCCAGAACCGGGATGTCGAACTGGAACGCGTCGATGGACCAGGCCGTCGAGACGTCCTCCGGGTTGCGCGTCCGGCGGGACGGAACGACCGCGATGTCGTCGAACGTATAGGCGCGACGCGCGCGCTTCGCGCGACCGATCTCGATCTCCATGCTCACGGGATCAGCCTACCCGGGCCAGTTCGGGCGACGGTGGCAGGGGCGGGTTCCGGCGGCGCAGGCTCGCGGCATCCGTCAGTTCGCCTGCACGCCTGCGGACACCCCTCGGCTCGCCTGTACCCCCGCCGCTCGCCTGTACCCCCCCCCCCGCTCGCCTGTACCCCCGCTCGCCTGTACCCCCGCCGCTCGCCTTTACCCCCGCCGCTCGCCTTTGCCCCGCCGCTCGCCTGTCACAACACGCCGACCTGACCGGCAGAACACGACAGGCGAGCCCGTCCCCTCCGCACACCCTTCCGCTCGCCTGTCACGACACGCCGCTTGCCCGCGCACTGTGCGACAGCGGAAGACGTGCGAGTTTGGACCCGCACCCGCGCCTGCGAAGATCGAGGCATGAGTGAACGTGTGCCCTTCGTCGTGATCGGAGGCGGCGTGATGGGGCTCTCGACCGCCTGGGCGCTGACCCGCCGCGGCGAGCGACCGCTCGTCCTCGAGCAGTTCGCCCGCGGCCACACGCACGGCGCGTCCCATGGCGCCACCCGCAACTTCAACAACGCGTACGCCGACGAGCATTACCTCGACCTGCTCGCGCTGGCCCGCGAGGGGTGGGATGCGCTCGGCACCCCCGGCGGTGAGCCCCTGCTGCGGCTGCACGGACTGGTGTCGCACGGCGGCGGCGCTGCCCTCGGCGGGACGGGTGCCGGGCTGGCCGCGATCCACCGACAGCTCCGCGCGCGCGGCATCCCGGCCGACCTGCTCGACGGCGCGGAGGCGTCCCGCCGCTGGCCGGGCATGAGGTTCGAGGACACGGTCCTGTTCTCGCCGGATGCCGGTGTCGCCCGCGCGTCCGCGGCTCTCGAGGAGCTCGAGCGGCGCATCGCGGCGGCGGGCGGCGAGGTCCGCTGGGCGACCCCCGTGGTGCGGTTCGAGGAGGACGCCGACGGCGTCACGGTCCACACCGCCGCCGGCACGGTCCGCGCCGACACCGTGATCGTCACGGTCGGGGCATGGTCCGACCGGATGCTGGACACCATCCCCCTCCCCGACCTGCGTGTCACAGAGGAGAGCCCGGCACACTTCGCGCCCCGCGATCCGACGGAACGATGGCCGTCCTTCAACCACTTCGTGCCGCCGGGCTCGTGGCCGGCCAACGTCTACGGCATGCCCACGCCGGGTGAGGGGGTCAAGGTCGGCTTCCACACCGTCGGCGATGTGGTCGACCCCGACGCCCGGCCGTTCCGGACCGATAAGCACGCGGAGGTGCTGGCCGAGTACGTGCGGGAATGGATGCCGGGGCTGGATCCCGAGACCGCAGCGCCGATCAGCTGCACGTACACCTCCACGCCCGACGAGGCGTTCGTGCTCGACCGCGTGGGGCGGATCGTCGTCGGCGCCGGGTTCTCGGGGCAGGGGTTCAAGTTCGCGCCGGGAGTCGGCGCGGTGCTCGCGGGACTAGCCCTCGACTCCGACGCTCGCGCCGCGCAGGCGTTCCGCCTGCGCTGAGTCACGCCGCCCCTCTCACGCTCCGCTGTCCCCCACACGCTCCGCTGTCACAACGCGCCGAGCGCACCAACAGAACGCGACAGGCGAGCCCCCACCCCTCCGCGCGGCCCCTCACGCTCCGCTCGGCCCTCTCACGCTCCACTGTCACAACACGCCGAGCGCGCCAGCAGAACGCGACAGGCGAGCCCGCACCCCTCCGCACGGCCCCTCCGCTCCGCTCGGCCCGCTCACGCTCCGCTGTCACAACACGCCGAGCGCACCCACAGAACGCGACAGGCGAGCCCGCACCCCTCCGCACGCCCTCACGCTCACCTGTCACAACACGCCGAGCGCACTGCAGATTGCGACAGGGGAACCAACAGCCCGACGCGAAGCAACACCCCGACCCGAACCAACAGCCCGACCCGAACCAACACCCCGACCCGAACCAACAGCCCGACCCGAACCAACACCCCGACCCGAACCGACGGCCCGACGCGACCGCCCAGCCCGACGCGCCGACCTACCCCTACGCGGCCGAGTAACGACCCGACGCGATGGCCCGCGCGCGGGCTTTGGCGGCCTCGGCCTCGCGGTTCTTCGGCGGAGACACCGCGACGAGGTCCTCCAGCAGGTGCGCGGTGATGTGCGCGATCTCGTGCACGGCGCGGTCGAAGGCCTCCTGGTTGGCCTTGGACGGCTTCGTCGTGCCCGCGATCTTGCGGACATATTGCAGAGCGGCCGCATGCACCTCGTCCGAGGTCGCCGCGGGCTCGAAGTTGTGAAGAGTGTGGATGTTGCGGCACATGCCGTACACGGTACGCCGGGAGCGGCATCCGGCGCGAGAGTGCGATCAGTCCCCGCGGCCGCGCAGCGCCTTGGTCAGCAGACCGTCGAAGAGGAAGAGCGTGAAGGCGATCGAGCCGATCCACGGCGCAAGCACGACGACCCCGCCCGCGATCACGAGCGCGCTCAGCGCGCCGCGACCGTATGCCCGCGCATCCGTCTCGCTCAGGTCGGGCAGCATCGTGTCGCGGTGGCGCACCGCCCACATCCACTGCAGCCAGCCGAACAGGATCGCGAAGAAGAAGGTGATCGGCATGAACAGCCGCCCCGCGAGGAACCCGGAGAAATCCGTGGTCAGGCTGGTCGCGAACGGCACCAGGACGATGAACAGCAGCCGCGCGTTGTTGAACCAGACCAGCGTCGCATCCACGCGCGCGATGTGCTCGAACTGCTGCACATGCGTCATCCACAGCAGGCACAGCAGCACGAAGCTCAGCCCGAAGTTGACGAACAGCTGCCACATGCCGCCGAGTTCCGCCCACAGCTCGGCGTCGGTCGTCACCGCGCCCAGCGTGTGCGTGGTCAGATCCAGAACCAGCAGCGTCGCCGCGATCGCGAAGACCCCGTCCGTGAACGCCTCGAGGCGACTCGTCGACTGCGTGGCCGCCGGGTGCCGTCGAGTCCGGATCATTGGCCCAGCGTAGGGGAACGGATGCCGCGACGTGCGCACCCGTCGCACCCCTCTGCCGTCGCGCGGGAGGCTGCGCCGAGCTCCTGCAGGGCGGGTGTCACGCCGCCGAAGCGGCGCGCTCGTCGGCGCGCTCCTGGGCAGCGCTCTCGTCGGCGGCGCGCTGGTTCGCGATCGCCTCCTCGTCCGCGGCGTCCGGCGCGGCGGGCTCGCCGAGGCTCATCATGAGCCGGTTCGCCCATGCGAAGAACGCGGCGGCCTCCACGACGTCCTGCACGTCGGCGGACGAGAGCCCCACCTCGCGCAGGCGCACGATGTGGTGCGCGGCGAACCGGGGCGGGGATGCGGTCAGCGCCGTCGCGGCATCAACGATCGCGCGCCAGCGCTCATCCAGCTCGGTCTCGACGCCCTCCTCGAGCAGGCGGATGACATCGGCCTCGCGCTTGGTGAAGGTGGCGGTGAACCGCGCGTGCACACTCGCGCACAGCTCGCAGCCGTTGTACCGCGACGCCACCGTGGCGGCGAGCTCGCGCTCGCCGCGCGCCAGCCCCGGGCGTCCGAGGAAGATGGCGCGGTCGAGGTCCGTGCGGGTCGACAAGGCCGCGGGATGCCAGGCGAGCAGGCGGAAGTAGGGCGAGTCGGGCCACACGCTGGATTCGTAGGCCTCGATCTGCGCGGGGGTCCCGGTGTCGGGGCCGACCGGTGTGATCCAGGCGTGCCAGGCGCGCTCGGCGATCGTGAAGCGGGTGCTCATGCGTTCTCCTCCGCGAGCGCCAGCTCCTCCTGCACGCGCAGGGCGTGCGCGACGCGCACCTGGTAGCTGACGAATCCGACGATCTGGCTGATCACGATGACTTCGGCGGCGCTCCAGCCGGACGCCGTCAGCGCGGTCAGATCGTCGCGGGTCGAGGCGGCGGGACGCGCCACGAGAAGATCCACGTGACGCAGCGCGGCGCGAACGCGACGGGGGGCACGAACGCCCACCGCGCCATCGGGACCATCGGTGACCAGCGCGGCGGCGTCGGCATGAGCGGTGCGGTCGAGGTACCACTCGGTGGCGGCTGCGTCGCGGTCGATCCATGCGGCGCGGGCTGCGACGAGGTGGCGCAGGTCGGCGTCGACGCCGGGCACCGGATCGTCGGCGCCGATCACGAACAGCGCGTCGTATGCGGCCTGCGCGGCCTCGCGCACGGCGGGCCGATGCGCGCGCGGCGCGTCGGAGTCGGTCTCGGCGATCTCGCGGATGACATCGGTCACGTGACGGGGTTCCCTTCCGGGGGCAGGTGGGTGTGCGCTCCGGATGCCGCGGCATCCGTGATCGATTCGGCCAGCCGCACCGGATCCTCGTCCTCGAGCGCGCGACCGAGGTAGGCCTCGCGGACACCGGGATGGGCGAGCAGCGTCTGGGCAGAGCCGGCGATGGCGATGTGGCCAGTGCGCAGCACGTAGCCCCGGTCGGCCACCTGCAGGGCGAGCTCGGCGTTCTGCTCGACCATGAACACGCTCACTCCCCAGTCCGTGCGCATCGAGCCGATGAATTCCAGCACCCGCTCGACCACGATCGGCGCGAGGCCCATGGTGGGCTCGTCCATGCAGATCAGGCGCGGGCGGCTCATCAGGGCCCGGCCGAACGCCAGCATCTGCTGCTCGCCGCCGGACATGGTGCCCGCCGCCTGCTTGCGCCGCTCGGCCAGCCGGGGGAAGAACGCGTACACCTCGGCGAGCGTGCGGCTCTTGGCTCGTCCCGGGCGGACGTAGGCGCCGGTGAGCAGGTTGTCCTCCACGGTCATCGCGCCGAACACGCGGCGCGCCTCGGGCACCGAGGCCAGGCCGGCGGCGATGCGGCGGGGCGTGCTCCAGCGCGTGATGTCCTCGCCGGCGAAATGCACGGTGCCGCGCACCGGACGCACGAGGCCGAGCGCCGTCTTCATCGTCGTCGACTTGCCCGAGGCGTTGCCGCCGAGCAGCGAGACCACCTCGCCGGCGTCGAGGGTCAGCGACACGTCGACCAGCGCGGGGCTCGCCCCGTAGTCGACGCTCACGTCGCGGAATTCCAGCAGCGGCTCGGTCATTCGCTTCCCGCTTCCGCGAACGCCTTGCCGAGGTAGGCCTCGATGACCCGGGGGTCGCGACGCACTTCATCGGGCGTGCCGTGGGCGATGACGCGTCCCTCGTCCAGGACCAGCACCCGGTCGCTGAGCCGGAACACCAGGTCGAGCTTGTGCTCGACCAGCAGCACGGTCTGACCTCGCCGTTTCAGCTCCTGCAGCTGCTGCAGCACCTCGCCGGTCTCGGTCTGGTTCATGCCGGCGGTCGGCTCGTCCAGGACCAGCACGCGGGGTCCTGAAACCAGCGCGCGCGCGATCTCGGTGCGACGCCGGTTGGCGTAGGACAGCGAGTAGGCGTAGTCCTCGACGCGGGGCGCCAGCCGCGTGCCGAATCGATCCAGCTCGGCCACGACGTGGGCGCGATCCACCGCGTCCTGACGCCGCCGCGCACGCGAGGGGAACAGGGCGCCGAAGGTCTCCGCCAGCAGCGGGATCCAGCGGATCCCCACGATGTGGCGCAGGCGGGGCAGCGGGCGTCCCACGCGCTGGACGGGTTCCAGCCCCACCAGCACGTTCTCGGCGATCGTGAGGTTGCCGATCACGCGGCCGTTCTGGAACGTGCGCGTCAGGCCCATCTCCGCGATCCGGTACGCCTTGCGCCCCGAGATCCGCTCGCCGTCGAGCACGACGGTGCCGGCGTCGGCGGGCAGGGTGCCGCAGATCATGTTCAGCGTGGTGGTCTTGCCGCTGCCGTTGGGCCCCACGATGGAGAGCACTTCGCCCGCGTGCAGCTGGAAGGACACATCGTCCACGACGGTCAGCCCGCCGAATCGCTTGGACAGTCCGGAGACCTCGAGCAGAGCGGCATCCGTCACGGCACGACCTCCGCTTCGCGGGACGCGCGTCGGGCGCGGCGTCCGATGACCCGTTCGGAGCGCGCCCAGATGCCCTGCGGTCGCAGCAGGATCAGCAGCAGCAGCACGACGCCGTAGAAGAGCAGTCGCCAGTCGGCCAGCGGCCGGAACAGCTCGGGGATGCCGACCAGGATGACGGCGCCGACGATGGCGCCCATCGGGGCGCGCAGGCCCCCGAGGATCGCGATGGTCACCGCGAGGACCGACAGGGCGATCCCGAACTGCGAGGGCTCGATGAACGTCACCTGCGCGGCGTACAGCGCCCCGGCGAAGCCGGCGAGCACGGAGCCGAGCCCGAAGGCGAGGGATTTGTACGCAGCGGGATGGATGCCGCTTGCCGCCGCGGCGACCTCGTCCTCGCGCACCGCGGCCCACGTGCGACCCAGGTGCGACGAGCCGAGTCGCGAGACGACCAGCAGCGCCAGGACCAGGATCGCGAACGTCAGCAGGTACATGCCGGTCGCGGAGTTCACCGAGAATCCGAACAGCGTGGGGCGGGGGATGCCGAAGATCCCGCGTGCGCCGTTGGTGATGCCGCCGAGGTTCAGCGCCAGCGCCGCGATGAACGCTCCCGTGGCCAGCGTGGCCATCGACACGTAGTGTCCGCGCAGGCGCCAGGTGGGTGCGGTGATGAGGACGCTGAAGATCGCGGCCACCAGTCCGGCCGCCACGAAGCTTGCCCAGAAATCCCAGCCCGCCTGGGTCACCAGGAGGGCTGAGGTGTAGGCCCCGATCGCGAGCGCCCCGGCCTGACCCAGGACGATCTGGCCGGCGAAGCCGCCGGCCAGGGTGACCGAGAGCGCGAAGAGCGCGTAGATCCACACCAGCGCTCCGGTGCGCAGCAGATAGTCCCCCGCGATCAGCGGAACCAGCGCACCGGCACCGATGAGCGCGACGGCGACCCACCGGTTCAGCCGCACCGGCTTGCCGGCGCCGAAGAACGTGCCGGTCATCGGCTCGCTCGCGGTGCTCGAGCGTTTGCCGAGGATGCCGTTGGGCCGGATCCACAGCACCAGGATGAGCGCGCCGAACGTGATGAGCTGGCGGACCGAATCACCCCAGAGTGCCACGCCGAACGCCTCGGCCACTCCCAGCACGAGGCCGCCCACGATGGCACCGGGCAGCGACCCGAGTCCGCCGATCGTGGCGGCCGCGAACGCCTGGATGCCGGCGGTGAAGCCCATCGACGGCGACACGTTCGAGAAGTACATGCCCACCAGCACGCCCGCGACCCCGCCCAGCGCGGAGGCGACGACGAAGGAGACGGCTTGGATGCGCGCGACGGGGATGCCCATCTGCGCGGCGGCCTCGGCATCCTGCGATGTCGCACGGATCGCGCGGCCGACCCTGGTCTTGGCCAGCACGATCGCCAGGACGGTGACGCACACGACGGCGACGCCGATGATCACGATCGCGATCGTGCCGAAGCGGAAACCGAACAGCTCGAGGTTGCTGCGTTCGAGCAGCGGGGGAAAGCGGCGGGTCTCGGCGCCGAATACGCGCTGCGAGGTGTTGTCGATGATGATGCCGGCCGCGAACGTGGCCAGCAGCACGGCGATGCCCGGCGCCGCGCGCAGCGGCCGGACGGCGACCAGGTAGATCACGAAGCCGAGCACGCTGGTGAAGACGATCACGCCCAGCAGTACGGCCCACAGCTGCCAGCCGAGCACCGAGGCGAAGAACCAGCCGAGCATGCCGCCGGCGGCGAAGACCGATCCCTGCGCGAAGTTGACGATGTTGGATACGCCGAAGATCAGCGAGACGCCGACAGCCAGCAAGGCGTATGTCGAGCCCCCGACGATGCCGGCGAGAAGGATGTCCATTCGAATCGATTATCTCAGCACGCCGGTGCGGGACGCGCGGATGCTTCCGCGCACCGGCATGCGGAGCGTCAGTCGCGCAGCTCGAACGCGCCGTCGCGGATCACGAGGGCGTACTGGTCGGCATCCACGACGCGGCGGTTCTCGGCGAACGTGATCGGACCGTAGAGGATCGTGTCGAAGTCGCTGCCCTCGGCCAGCGCGTCGCGCAGGCTCTCGCGGGTCAGCTCGCCCGCCTCGGAAGCCTGCTCGGCGGCCTGTGCGACCACGGTGAGAGCGTCGTAGGCGCGGATCGCGTAGTCGGAGGGCGTCTCGACGTCGTACGCAGCGGCGAAGTCGGCGATGAAGGCCTGCACGTTCTCGTCGGGGTTGGTCGGCGTGAAGTAGCTGAGGGTCTCGACACCCTCGGCGGCCTCGGCGGCCAGCTCGATGAACTGCTGGTTGTAGATCGAGCTGATGCCTACGATCGGCACGTCGATGCCCAGCTCGCGCGCCTGCGCCGTGATCAGGGCGCCGTCGGCGGCGTAGGAGATCAGCACGATCACCTCGGGGTCGGTGGCCTGGGCGGCCAGCAGCAGCGGGCGGAAGTCGGTGCTCTCCGGGTTGTAGCCGGTGGCGTAGACCTCCTCGAGGTCGGCGTCCTCCGCGCCCTCGGCGAAGAAGCCGTGCGTGTTCAGGCCCCAATCGGTGTCGTGGTAGAAGACGGCGGCCTTGTCGCCCTGCTCGGCGGCGAACTCGGCCAGACGCGGGGCCTCGTACTCCTGCGACACCCAGGTCGCGAAGATGTAGTCGCCCGGGTCGGTCACGGTCGATGCCGACGCGGAGAAGGCGAACTGAGGCAGGCCCGCGGCCTGGTAGATCGGGCTGCCGGCGGCCGTGGCGGGCGTGCCGAAGTCGCCGAGCACGGACAGGATCGAGGAGTCGTCGACGAACTTCTGCGCGACCGAGGCGGCCTGGGCGGGGTCGGCCTGGGTGTCTTCGTAGACCAGCTCGATCTCGCGGCCGTCGACGCCCCCGTCCGCGTTGATCTGCGCGAGCGCGAGCTCGAAGCCCTGCTCGAAGTACTCGCCGTACTGCGCCTGGTCGCCGGTCTGCGGCAGCGCGACACCGAACCGCACCGGCTCTGCGGTGGCGTCATCGGCCGTGTCCGCGCTGCCGGGGTTGGACGCGCACGCCGAAAGTGCGAGGGCGATCGCGGCGGCGCCGGCGATCGCGGCGACGGGGCGGGACAAGCGCATGAGAACTCCTGGAGGGTTCGGGGTCCGCAGCCTCGGGTGGTGCGGCGCACTCTGACGCTACGGAGGAGCGCTCCCGCGCCCGAATCGGGCGAAACAGTGCGTCACAGTAGTCCTGAAAAGACGAACGGATGCCGCGATTCGCGGCGTCGCCGCACCGACTGGGATGATCGAGCAGGACGACGGGACCGGAGGAGGCAGATGGCAGTGTCGGACGCGCGCATCGCGGTCATCGGAGCCGGCGTCCGGGGCACGGTGCTGGTGGAGCGGCTCCTCGCCAACGCACCCGCACTCCTGGACGCACCGTTGCGCATCGAGGTCTTCGACCCGTATCCGCCCGGATCGGGGCGGATCTGGCGGGCGGGGCAGCGCCCCGAGCTGATCATGAACACCGTCGCGGCACAGTCCACGGTGTTCTCCGATGAGACCGTCCGGGTCGCCGGCCCGGTCCAGCCGGGGCCCACACTGGCTCAGTGGTGCGAGCTCGTCAGCCGCGATCCGGCAGTGGCCGACCTGCCGGACGACGTCCGCGCAGAGGCCGCCCGCACCGTCGACGGCACCTGTCCCAGCAGGCTGCTGTACGGGCACTACCTGCGCTGGTGCTTCACCGCCATCGTCGGCGCCGCGCCCCCGAGCATCACCGTGCACGTCACCGCGGAACGAGTGGTCGACCTGCACCCTGCCGGTACCGGGTTCCGGGTCCGCACCGATGCCGGCGACCGCGGTGAGGTCGACGCCGTGATCCTCGCGGCCGGATGGCTGGCCCGCGACGACGGCCCGCGGCATCCGCGGATCGTCGCGCCGGACAACCCGATCGACCAGGACCTGTCCGCCATCGGCGCGGGCGACACGATCGCGGTGCGCGGTCTGGGTATGGGCTTCTTCGACACGGTGAGCCTGCTCACCGAGGGGCGGGGTGGCCTCTTCGCCGAACGCGGCGACGGAACGCTGGACTACCGGCCGAGCGGCCGCGAACCGCGCATCCTGGCCGGGTCCGGCCGGGGGGTGCCCTACCGGGCGAAGCCGGTGTTCGACGGCGTCCCGACCTTTCCCGCGCAGCGCGTGCTGCGTGCCGCGCTGCCCGGGCTGATCGCGCGCCGCCCGGTCGATTTCACCGTCGACGTGCTGCCGCTGATCGAGCGCGACGCACTGCGGGACGCGTACGAGACGCTCGCCCGCGTGCGACCGCAGGCGGTTCGGGATGCCGCGGCCCTCCTGGCCGGATTCGTGTCCGGCGCGGAGCCGATCCCCGCGCTGGTGGCCGCGCACGTTCCGGATCCCGCCGATCGCATCGACCTCGCGACGGCGGCCGACCCCCTGCGCGCGTCCGCGCGGGACGCCGGCATCGACGCGGTGATCGCCGACGTGGTCGCCCGTGACGCGGCCGAGGCCGTCGCGGGCCTGGACAGCCCGCTGAAGGCCGGACTGCACTCCTATCAGGCCGCCCGCAGCGCGCTCATCGACCTGGTCGCGTTCGGCGGCCTCACTCCGGACTCGTATCCCGCGTACCGTCGCTTCCTCGCCACGGCCGCATCGTTCGGCAGCGGTCCCCCGCTGCTGCGCCCGCGGCAGCTGCTCGCGCTGCACCGCGCCGGCATCGTGACCTTCCTCGGCCCCGGCATGCGCGTCGACGCGGGCGATGATGCCGTGCGCGTCGCCGGTGACCGGCATCCCCCGGTCGAGGTCTCCGCGCTGGTCGAGGCCTGGCTGCCCCCGCAGACGGTCGAGCGCACCGCCGATCCGCTGCTGAGCGCGCTGCTCACCCGCGCCCTGGCACGCCCGTGGCGGCACGCCGACGGCGCCGCCTCGGACGCCGTCGACATCCGCGCGAGCGATGGCGCCCTGATCGCCGCGGACGGCTCGGTCGTCGCCGGGCTCCACTCGATCGGCGTGCCCCACGAGGACGCCCGCGTGTACACGCTGATCGCGCCGGTCCCCGGAACGAACTCCCCCGTGCTGCGCGAGGCGGATGCCGCGGCCGGGGCCGCCCTGCGGCACGTCGCCGCGCGGACCGAGCCGTTCGCTCATGAGGAGCTGGTCAGCCCCGAGGGTCTGACCCGGGGCTCGGGCCCTCAGTACTGACCACAGCCTCAGGAACCGACCGCGCTACCTCTTGTAGTTCGGCGCTTCGACCACGATCTGCACGTCGTGCGGGTGGGACTCCTTCAGCCCCGCCGCCGTGATGCGGACGAACTTGCCCTTCATCTTGAGCTCTTCGATCGTGCGCGCGCCGACGTAGAACATCGACTGGCGCAGCCCGCCGACGAGCTGGTAGGCGACCGCGGCGACGGGGCCGCGATACGCGACCTGCCCCTCGATCCCCTCCGGGATCAGCTTGTCGTCACTGGGCACGTCGGCCTGGAAGTACCGGTCCTTCGAGTACGAGGTCTTCTTGCCGCGGGTCTGCAGCGCCCCGAGCGAACCCATCCCCCGGTACTGCTTGAACTGCTTGCCGCCCTGGAAGACGATCTCGCCCGGCGACTCGTCGGTGCCCGCCAGCAGCGAGCCGAGCATGACGGTGTCGGCGCCCGCGACGAGCGCCTTCGCGATGTCGCCCGAGTACTGCAGCCCCCCGTCGGCGATGACAGGGATGCCCGCTTCGCGGGCGGCGAGCGATGCCTCGTAGACGGCGGTGACCTGGGGCACGCCCACACCCGCGACGATGCGCGTGGTGCAGATGGAGCCCGGTCCGACGCCGACCTTCACGGCGTCCACGCCCGCATCGATGAGCGCCTGCGCGCCCTCGCGCGTGGCGACGTTGCCGCCGATGACGTCGATGTGCTCGAACGACGGGTCCGCCTTCAGCCTGCGGACGATGTCGATCACGCCGGCGGACTGCCCGTTGGCGGTGTCCACGACGAGGACGTCGACCCCGGCATCGCGCAGGGCCTCGGCGCGCTGCCACGCGTCGCCGAAGAACCCGATGGCAGCGCCGACGCGGAGCCGGCCGTGCTCGTCCTTGGTGGCGAGCGGGTACTTCTCGCTCTTGTCGAAGTCCTTCACGGTGATCAGGCCGGCGAGCTTGCCGTCGTCGTCGATTAGCGGCAGCTTCTCGACGCGGTGCTTGGCGAAGATGGCGATGACGTCGTTCGCGCCGATGCCGACCGGCGCGGTCACCAGGCCGTCGGTGGTCATCACGTCCTTGACCAGGGTGGTGGTGCGCTCGAAGCCCGACACGAAACGCATGTCGCGGTTCGTCACGATGCCCACGAGCCGACCGTCCTCGTTCACCACGGGAAGCCCCGAGATGCGGAACTGCGCGCACAGGGCTTCGACCTCGTCGATGGTCGCGTCCGGAGTCGTCGTGATCGGGTTCGAGATCATCCCCGACTCGCTGCGCTTCACACGGTCCACCTGCGAGGCCTGCTCTTCGATCGACAGGTTGCGATGAAGGATGCCGAGGCCTCCCTCACGCGCGACGGCGATGGCCATCCGCGCTTCGGTGACCGTGTCCATCGCGCTCGAGACGAGCGGCGTCGCAACCGTGATCCGGCGTGTGACGCGGGACGAGGTGTCGGCCTCGCTCGGGATGACATCGGTGTGTCCGGGCAGAAGCAGGACGTCGTCGTAGGTCAATCCCACGAAACCGAAGGGGTCGGGCTGCTCCATGCGTTGCTCTTCCTGCGCCGCTCGGCGCGAAATAGGACGTCGACGGCCAGATTGCGGGAGGCGTACTCCCCATACGATTCTAAAGCGTCGGCGAGGGGGATTTGTTCCCCGCCGGATGCCGGGGTACATGCGCGGGCGCGGCGCCGGGAGTGTCGCGATCCGAATAGTTGTCCACAGCGAGTTGTAGGTGAAACAAGACCGACACATTACGCTCGTACCGTCGTCGTCACGGCTGATGCGACCCGTAGCGTCGAGCCGTGTGACAGCCGGACTGGAGGTTACGTGGGTTCCACGACTACGCTCGCGGGGCGTACGCTGAAATGGCTCATCATCGCCATCGGCACGCTCCTCGCAGCCACGCTGCTCGTACTGCAGGCACCTGGTGCTGCTCATGCCGACGCACCCGACGAGCCCGGCGGTGACCAGGAGAAGACCTCCTTCTACTTCGCCGGCACGATCACCAACAAGGACGAGCCCCTCCCGGACGTCCGCGTATCCGTGGAGGGCAACGGCTTCGAGGCCGAGACGCTCACCGGTGCCGACGGCCGCTGGCGCCTCTATGTGCCCGAGAAGGACACGTACTCCCTTGAAGTGGACGAGTCGACGCTGCCCGAGGGTGTCATCGTCGAGGACAACCCGAGGGATGTCGAGTTCGGCCTCACCGGCTCCGCGATCGTCAACATCTTCCTGAGCCCGGGCGAGCGCACGCAGACGAGCTTCCTCGACCAGGTGCTCGACCGCCTCGCGAACGGCTTGAACTTCGGTCTGCTGCTCGCCCTCGCCGCCATCGGTGTCTCGCTGATCTTCGGCACCACGGGCCTGACGAACTTCGCCCACGCCGAGATGATCACCTACGGCGCGGTCATCGCCCTCGTCTTCGGGGTCTGGCTCGCGTGGCCGATGTGGATCGTGATCCCGGTCGTGATCCTGCTGGGCGGGGTTCTGGGCTGGGGGCTCGATGCGGGGCTCTGGCAGCCGCTGCGCCGAAAAGGCCTCGGCCTGGTGCAGCTCATGATCGTGAGCATCGGACTCTCGCTGGCCGGCCGCTACGTCTTCCAGTTCTTCATCGGCGGCAGCACCTACCAGCTCCCCGGCGCGGGCGGCGCCCGCGACATCCACATCGGTCCGATCTCGCTGTCTCTGCTCGATGTGATCTCGATGGGCATCAGCATCGTCCTCCTGGCCGCGGTCGCGTTCTGGCTGCTGCGCACCCGCATCGGCAAGGCGACACGCGCGATCTCGGACAACCCCGGCCTGGCCGCGGCATCCGGGATCAACGTCGACCGGGTCATCCGGATCGTGTGGATCCTCTCGGCCGCGCTCGCCGCCATCGCGGGTGTGCTGTGGGCCTACTTCCGCCCGGGCATCAAGTGGGACATGGGCACCCAGGTGCTTCTGCTCGTCTTCGCCGCTGTGACCCTGGGCGGTCTCGGCACGGCATTCGGCGCCCTCTTGGGCTCGATCATCGTCGGCATCCTGGTCGAGATTTCGACCCTCTGGATTCCGCCCGACATGAAATACGTCGGCGCTCTTGCGGTGCTGATCATCATCCTGCTCGTCAGACCTCAGGGCATCCTGGGTCGCAAAGAGAGACTCGGTTAGGGGGCGACATGGACTGGGGACAGATCTTCAACAACACGGCCTACTGGGTATTCAGCCCGGAGACCATTGCCTACGCCCTCGCGGCAGTCGGACTCGCAGTGCAGTTCGGTTATGGCGGACTGCTGAACTTCGGTATGGCGGGCTTCATGGCGCTCGGCGCCTACGGCTACGCGATCTCGATTCTGAGCTTCGGCCTGCCCTGGTGGGCCGGCATCCTCGTCGGCTGCCTCGCAGCCGTCGCGTTCGCCTTCATCCTCGGCATACCGACCCTGCGGCTGAGAGCCGACTATCTGGCCATCGTGACGATCGCGGCGGCCGAGATCGTGCGCCTGTTCCTGACCACGCAGCTGTTCGACGAGTGGACGAATTCCGCCGACGGGCTCAGCGGGTATCACGCCGGCTTCCGCGCGGCGAACCCGTTCCCACCCGGGACCTACGGCTTCGGCCCATGGCAGTGGACCGAAGCCCAGCTCTGGGTGCGCGTGTTCGGTGCGCTCCTGCTCGCGATCGCCGTCTACATCGTCTGGGCGATCATGCGCAGCCCGTGGGGCCGCGTGCTCAAGGGCATCCGTGAAGACGAGGACGCGGTGCGCTCGCTCGGCAAGAACGTGTTCGCCTACAAGATGCAGGCGCTCATCATCGGTGGTGTCTTCGGTGCCCTCGGCGGCGTGGTCTTCGCGCTCCCATCGGCGGTGGTCCCTGCCACGTACACCACCTCCATCACGTTCTTCATCTGGACGATCCTGTTGCTCGGCGGTGCCGCGACCGTGTTCGGACCGGTGCTGGGCGCGGTGATCTTCTGGGTGATCATGGGATTCCTCGGCAACGTGCTGCCAGCCCTGGCTAACTCCGGCGTCCTGCCGCTGTCGTCGGTGCAAGCCGGAACGCTGCGCTTCATCCTGGTCGGCGTCGCCCTGATGCTGATCGTGATCTTCCGTCCACAGGGCATCCTCGGAAACAAGAGGGAGCTGACCTTTGTCAAATAACGGCATTGCAGGCAACGGCACTGCAGATAACGGCACTGCGCGCACCGGCGTCCCGAGCGACGGCGAGGCTGTCGAGGTCACGCCGACGGGCAGCATCCGCCGTCCCAAGGCTGCGGGTCTGGCCAAGGGCGAGAACGTCCCCGGCGTCGCGAAGGTCGACCCGATCCTGATCGCCGACCACATCACGCGCCGCTTCGGCGGCCTGCTGGCCGTCGACGTCGATCACGTCGAGATCCCGCGCGGCGTCATCACCGCGCTGATCGGCCCCAACGGCGCGGGCAAGACGACGCTGTTCAACCTCCTGTGCGGGTTCGACAAGCCGAACTCGGGTACCTGGAGCTACGACGGCAAGAACCTGTCCGGCATCCCGTCGTTCAAAGTCGCGCGCATGGGCCAGGTCCGCACGTTCCAGCTGACCAAGGCCCTTTCGCTGCTCACGGTGCTCGAGAACATGAAACTCGGCGCGACGCGCCAGAAGGGCGAGAATCTGTTCACGAGCCTGATCCCCGCGATCTGGCGCAAGCAGGACAACACGATCGAAGAGAAGGCGCGCGGGCTGCTCGCCCGGTTCAAGCTCGACGCGAAGGCCGAGGACTACGCGGCGAGCCTGTCCGGCGGGCAGCGCAAGCTGCTCGAGATGGCGCGGGCGCTCATGAGCGACCCGAACCTGGTGCTGCTGGACGAGCCCATGGCCGGCGTCAACCCGGCACTGACCGAGTCGCTGCTGGACCACATCCTGGACCTGAAGGACCTCGGCATGACCGTGCTGTTCGTCGAGCACGACATGCACATGGTGCGCCACATCGCCGACTGGGTGATCGTGATGGCCGAGGGCCGCATCGTCGCCGAGGGTCCGCCCGAGACGGTCATGCACGACCAGGCCGTCATCGACGCCTACCTCGGCAGCCACCAGGACGTCGACCTCGGCGTCGTGACGGGGCGGGTCGAGGGTGAACTCGGCGCGTCGGGTGAAGAGCTGCTCGACGAGATCAAGGAAGCAGAAGAGGCCTCGATTGCCGAGGCCGAGGAGGAGAACCGATGATGGCATCGACGAGCACCGGCTCCACCGGCGCATCGGCGCAGGCCGAAGGAAAGACCGACCGGATGGTCGTCGAACTCAAGGACGTCGTCGCCGGATACCTCCCCGGCGTGAACATCCTCAACGGCGCGAACCTGATCGCCCGCAAGGGCGAGCTGATCGGCATCATCGGCCCGAACGGCGCCGGCAAGTCGACCCTGCTGAAGGCCATCTTCGGCATGGTGAAGGTGCGTGAGGGGACGATCACCGTCAACGGCGAGAGCGTCATCGGTCTCAAATCCGACAAGCTCGTGCAGCGCGGTGTCGGTTTCGTGCCGCAGACGAACAACGTCTTCCCCTCGCTGACGATCGAGGAGAACCTGCAGATGGGTCTCTTCCAGGCGCCGAAGACCTATAGCGAACGTCTGGAGTTCGTGACCGGCATCTTCGCCGAGCTGGGCAAGCGGCTCAAGCAGCGCGCGGGCTCGCTCTCCGGCGGTGAGCGGCAGATGGTCGCAATGTCACGCGCGCTGATGATGGATCCCGCCGTGCTCCTGCTCGACGAGCCGTCGGCCGGGTTGTCGCCCGTGCGCCAGGACGACGCCTTCATCCGCGTCTCCGACATCAACAAGGCGGGTGTCACGACGATCATGGTCGAGCAGAACGCCCGCCGCTGCCTGCAGATCTGCGACCGCGGCTACGTCCTGGACCAGGGCCGCGATGCCTACGAAGGCAGTGGCCGCGACCTGCTGAACGACCCCAAGGTCATCGGCCTGTACCTGGGCACGCTCGGCTCCGACGGGGTCTAGCCCGCATCACATCGGTCGGACGAGAAGCGGATGCCGCGGCATCCGCTTCTCGCATTTCCGCACGCACCCGCAGGAGGGCCGGGGAGGCCCGGAAGACACGCGAAGGGCCCCGGATCGCTCCGGGGCCCTCGCTGCGTGCGGCTGGATCAGCCGATGCGCTCGAACAGGTTGTCGGCACCGAACTGGAAGATGCCGACGGTCGCCTCGGTCGGGTCGCCGTTCTCATCGAACGTGACCGGACCCGACTTGCCGTCGTAGTCCGCGACGCCACCACCGAGGATGATGTCGACGCACTCCGCGTAGGTGGTGCACTTCTCGCCGTCACCGCTACCGCCGGAGACCTCCTGCAGCTTGGCGGCGACGTCGGCGGGCTCGGTCGAGCCTGCCGCGAGGGACGCCAGTGCGAGCAGGATGACAGCGTCGTACGACTCGTTGGCGTACGAGAAGTCGGTCAGCTTCTCGTTGCCCTCGGCGACCCACCAGTCGCTGACGGCGGTCTGGAACTCCTCGTCGGCCTCGATGGGGCCGGCGGGCGTGGTGCCCTTGGCGCCTTCCATGCTGGCGGCGGCCGGCCACTTCGCGTCCGAACCGAAGTTCTTCAGGTTGCCGTCCACGAGGTACAGCTGGTCGGCGGGGTAGCCCGCGGCCAGAAGTGCCGGACCGATCGTGTAGATCTCGTCGAAGGTGATGAGCAGGATCGCGTCGGGGTTGGACGCCAGCAGCGCGCTGATCTGCGCGTCGAAGGTCGTGTCACCCGTGTTGTAGGACTGCTCCTCGACGATCGTGCCGCCGGTGCCGGTGAAGACCTCCTGGAACACGTCGTTCAGACCGGTGCCGTAGGAGTCGTTCTGGTACAGGACCGCGACGTTGCTGTGGCCGTCCTCGGCGAGCAGGTTGCCGAGCACCTCGCCCTGCAGCGTGTCGGACGGAGCGGTGCGCCAGTACAGGCCGTTGTCGTCCCACGACGTGAAGTCCAGCGACGTGTTGGCTGGCGAGAAGGTGATGATGCCCGCGGCGACGGCGTCGTCGAGGAAGAGCTTCGTCACACCCGATGATGCAGCGCCGATGGCTGCGGTGACGCCTTCGGAGATCAGCGTCTGGATCGTGGTGGCGTAGGCCTTGTTGTCCGTGTCACCCGAGTCGCCCCAGACGATGTCGTCGATCGTGACGCCGGAGGTATCGGCGTAATCGTTGACTTCCTGCGCAGCAAGGCCGACGCCGGCCTCCTCGGGCGGGCCGAGGAAGGAGAGGCTGCCGGTCTGAGGCAGGATCGTCCCGATCTTGAGGGCGAGGTCCTCTGTCGGCGCGGCGGGCTCCGAGGGCTCGGCAGTGCCGCCGCCACCGGCACAGCCGGCGAGGACGAGGGCGCTGGCGCCGGCGATGGCGATTCCGCCGATCACCGTCCGCACGCGCGAGCGGGAGGCAGTGCCTCGGGAAAAGACGCTCATGTTGCTCCTTGCTGTGGTTGAACGCGGATCCGACTCGGGCGCCGATCCAGTTCCCCTAAACCTAACGGCGGACGTGTCTCGCCAATGTTGCCGTTCGTTAACGATCTGTAACGGACTCTCGCCGCTCCCACCCCCGTTTCGCAGGCGTCTTTACCGCGAGACTGGATAGGCGCTCGCGGGTTGGAATACCCGGGAGAGGTATAGGGTTGCTCCAGGACCACTACCCCCTGGGGGTATCACGACGGAGAGGGCGAGCGAGATGGCAATGACGAACGAGTATCGGGTGACCGGCATGACCTGCGCACACTGCGAGTCCGCGGTGCGCGGCGAGGTCTCCCAGCTCGAGGGCGTGGAGCAGATCGACGTGAGCGCGGCCGACGGCCGGCTCGTCATCGTCTCGGCCGGCCCCCTCGACGACGCCGCCGTTCTGGCCGCCGTCGATGAGGCAGGCTACGAGGCCGCCCGCATCTGATGGATGCCGCTGCCGTGGCCGCCGGTGACGGCCAGGTGCCCGCGCAGCCGCACTCGCGCGTCGAGCTCGAGATCGGCGGCATGACCTGCGCCTCGTGCGCGAACCGCATCGAGAAGAAGCTCAACCGACTCGAGGGCGTCTCGGCGAGCGTCAACTACGCGACCGAGAAGGCCGTCGTCTCCGCCCCTGCCGGCATGGCCGCCGACGTGCTGATCGCCGAAGTCGAGAAGACGGGGTATACCGCCGCGCTCCCCCAGCCCGCGGCATCCACCATCGATCCTCCGGAGGATCGCGAGCTGACCTCGCTGCGCCAGCGCCTCATCGGCGCGGTCGTGTTGTCGGTTCCGGTGATCGCTCTGGCGATGATCCCGGCGCTGCAGTTCACCTACTGGCAGTGGCTTTCGCTGGCGCTGGCCGCACCGGTCGTCGTCTGGGCCGCGTGGCCGTTCCACCGCGCCGCGTGGATCAACCTGCGCCATGGCGCCGCGACGATGGACACGCTGATCTCTATCGGCGTCTCGGCCGCGTTCCTGTGGTCGCTGTATGCGCTCTTCCTCGGCGACGCCGGCATGCCCGGCATGACCCACCCCTTCGAGTGGACGGTGCAGCGCAGCGACGGCGCGGGCAACATCTATCTCGAAGTCGCCGCGGGCGTCACGATGTTCGTCCTCGCCGGGCGGTACTTCGAGGTGCGTTCCAAGCGTCGCGCCGGCGCCGCGCTCCGCGCGCTGCTCGAGCTCGGCGCGAAGGATGTCGCCGTCGTCCGCGACGGCGTCGAGGGCCGCATTCCGATCTCGGCGCTGCGGGTCGGCGACCAGTTCGTGGTGCGGCCGGGCGAGAAGATCGCCACGGACGGCGTGGTCGCCTCGGGAACATCCGCCGTCGACGCCTCGATGGTGACGGGCGAATCGGTGCCGGTCGAGGTGGGCGTGGGCGATGACGTCGTCGGCGCCACGGTCAACGCCGGCGGCCGCCTGCTCGTCCGGGCGACGCGCGTCGGCAACGACACGCAGCTGGCGCAGATGGCACGGCTCGTCGAAGAGGCGCAGTCCGGCAAGGCCGACGTACAGCGGCTGGCCGATCGCATCTCGGGCGTTTTCGTACCCGTCGTCCTGGTCATCTCGCTCGGAACCCTCGGCGCCTGGGTGCTGCTGGGCAACCCGGCCTCCGCCGCGGTGACCGCCGCGGTGGCGGTCCTGATCATCGCCTGCCCCTGCGCGCTCGGGCTGGCAACGCCGACCGCGCTGCTGGTCGGCACCGGGCGGGGCGCCCAGCTCGGCATCCTGATCAAGGGACCTGAAGTGCTCGAGTCCACCCGCACCGTCGACACGATCGTGCTCGACAAGACCGGCACCGTCACCACCGGCCGCATGACGCTGGTCGACGTGGTGACCGCGGCGGGGACGGACCGCGCCGAGCTGCTGCGGCTCGCCGGCGCACTGGAGGATTCTTCGGAGCACCCGATCGGTCGCGCCATCGCCCTCGCCGCGACACGGGAGATCGGCGCGCTGCCCGACGTGGAGTCGTTCCAGGCGACCGCCGGCGTCGGCGTCTCGGGCGTCGTCGAGTCCCACGCGGTCGTCGTCGGTCGCGAGTCGCTGCTGGCCGACTGGGCGATCCACCCGGATGCCGACCTCGTCGCCGCGAAGGACCGCGCCGAGGCCGAAGGGTCCTCCGCGGTCCTCGTGGCGTGGGACGGCCGGGCCCGCGGGGTACTCGTCGTGGCCGACCGGGTGAAGGCGACCAGCCGCGAGGCCGTCGCGCAGTTCCGGCAGCTCGGCCTGCACCCCGTGCTGCTGACCGGCGACAACGAGACCGTGGCCCGGCGCATCGCCGCCGAGGTGGGCATCGACCGCGTCATCGCCGGCGTACTGCCCCACGAGAAGGTCTCGGTCGTGCGCGAACTGCAGGCCGAAGGCCGGGTCGTCGCGATGGTCGGCGACGGTGTCAACGACGCCGCAGCCCTCGCGCAGGCCGACCTCGGCCTTGCGATGGGCACGGGCACGGATGCCGCCATCGAAGCATCGGACATCACCCTGGTCCGCGGCGATCTGCGCAGCGCAGGGGATGCGATCCGGCTGTCGCGTCGCACCTTCGGCACCATCCGCGTGAACCTGTTCTGGGCCTTCGCCTACAACGTCGCGGCGATCCCGCTGGCGGCGCTGGGGCTGCTCAACCCGATGATCGCCGGAGCGGCGATGGCGTTCTCGAGCGTCTTCGTCGTCGGCAACAGCCTGCGGCTGCGCAGGTTCCGGAGCCTGTCGACGGGCACTCCCGATCGCGCGCGGGCCGGCTCGCGCACGGGATCGTCGCAGGAGCCCGCTGTGAATTCCGATGCGAAGGAGCTGTCATGACGGACACGCACACCCACCACGGGTACATCACCGACAAAGAGAAGTACCTCAACCGCATGCGCCGCATCGAGGGGCAGGCCCGCGGCATCCATAAAATGGTTGAGGACGAGAAGTACTGCATCGACATCCTGACGCAGATCAGCGCGCTGACCAGTGCGCTCGAGGCCGTCGCGATCGGTCTGCTCGATGATCACCTGCGTCATTGCGTCGTCGATGCGGCACGCCTGGGCGGCGACGAGGCCGACGCCAAGATCTCGGAAGCGACGGCCGCGATCGCGCGGCTGGTGCGCTAAGCCGCGGGCCGCGCGGCGCGCGGGCTCGTGCGGCCCGTGTTCGCTGTCGGGGCCGGGTTCGCTCGCGGCCCGGGTTCGCGCTCGCGGCCCGGGTTCACTCTCGCGGGCCGTGTTCGCTCTCGAGGCCCGGGTTCGCACTCCGGGCCCATGTTCATGCACACGCCGCGAGGCGAAACGCGGGCCGCGTTCGCGATTCGCGGGCCGCGACAGCGCGGGCTCGAGCACGGCGCAGCCGCGGCCGCGGCGCCTGCCCTCTCGCGGCCAGGGTTCGCACTCGTGGCCCATGTTCATGCACACGCCGCGAGGCGGAACGCTGGCCGCGAGACGCGTTCCCGTTGCGCGGGCCGCCATACGCGTGCTCTCGCGCGGCGCGTGGGCTGCCGCGGCGCCTGCTCTCTCGCGGCCCGGGTTCGCACTCGGGGCCCATGTTCATGCACACGCCGCGAGGCGGAACGCGGGCCGCGAGACGCGTTCGCGTTGCGCGCGCCGCGTTCACGTACGCGGGCTCACTCGGGGCGCGTGTTCGTTCTCGCGGCCCGTGTTCATGCACACGCCGCGAGGCGGAACGCAGGCCGCGAGACGCGTCCGCGATGCGCGGGCCGCGAAACGCGTTGCGCAGCGCGCTACGCGGGCCGCGCCGCGCGTCAGGTGAGCTCGCCGACGTCCGAGACGCCGCGCCCGCGGCGCGCGAACACCAGCGAGTCGACCGTGAGCACGACCAGCGCGAACCACACCAGCCCGAACCCGATCCAGCGCTCGAGCGGCATCGGCTCGCCCAGCAGCCACGCGCCGATGATGAACTGCAGGATGGGCGCCGCGAACTGCAGCAGCCCGATCACGGTCAGCGGCACGCGGCGCGCGCCGGCGGCGAAGAGCAGCAGCGGGATGGCGGTGACCACCCCGACCAGGCACAGCAGCACCGCGTGCCACGGTCCGGCGGCACCCATCGTCAGTCCCGTGGTGGAGCCGACCACGATGAGGATCACGCTCGCCACCGGAACGAGCCAGACCGTCTCGAGCGTCAGGCCGCTGACGGCGTCGACGGAGGGACCGAGGCGCTTCTTGACGAGGCCGTAGATGCCGAACGAGAACGCCAGCGTCAGTGCGACCCAGGGGAACGCGCCGTACCCCACGACGATCACACCGACCGCGATCGCGGCCAGGGCGAGGGCGATCCACTGCGTGAGGCGCAGGCGCTCGCGCAGCACCAGCACCCCGAGCACCACCGTCACGATCGGATTGATGAAGTAGCCCAGGCTCGTCTCGATGACGTGCCCGGTCAGCGCGGCGATGATGAAGACCTGCCAGTTGACGTAGATCAGCGCTCCGGCCAGAGCGGTCCACAGCAGCAGGCGCGGCTGCCGAACGATCGCCGCGAGTCGCCCCCAGCCGCGCAGAACAGTCAGCAGGATCGCGCAGAACGCGAGCGACAGCAGGATGCGCCACGCGACCAGTTCCCACGGGCCCGTGGGGGCCAGCAGCAGGAAGTACAGCGGCAAGAAGCCCCACAGCAGGTAGGCCGTGAAGGCGTAGATGCCGCCGAGCGAGCGCTCGCGCGCGGCATCCAGCGGTGGGGCGTCCTGGGCGGATGCGGGCTGGTCGGGTTCGGGTGAACCGGATGCCGCGCCGGGCGCGGAAGAGAGATCACGGGTCACTCACCCAGCGTACGGGTGCTGCGCAGTGCGGGGACCGCGGAGCAACCACCGGCGAGTGAAGCCCGGGCACGCGAAAGGTCCGGATGCCGAGGCATCCGGACCTTTCAGACCTGCGGGTGTTAGCGGACGACGACCGCAAGGACGTCGCGCGCCGACAGAACGAGGAACTCGTCTGCACCGAACTTGACCTCGGTGCCGCCGTACTTGCTGTAGAGCACGAGATCGCCCACGGCGACGTCGAGCGGAACGCGGTTGCCGTTGTCGTCGATGCGACCGGGTCCGACCGCTACGACCTCGCCCTCCTGGGGCTTCTCCTTAGCGGTGTCCGGGATGACCAGACCGCTCGCCGTGGTCTGCTCGGCCTCGACCTGGCGGATGGCGATGCGATCCTCGAGCGGCTTGATGGAAACCGACACGGGTGTACCTCTGCTTTCCTTGAAACTCAAGACTTGTTAGCACCCTCGAGGTGAGAGTGCTAAGTCTCAGTCTAGGCAAGCACTGGCACTCATGCAACGTGAGTGCCAATGAGGACGTAACACGGATGCGCCGGGGGCGCCCCGTGCAGACGCCGCTTGTGTCATGCTGGGCCGTGACGCTCCAGAATCTGAGGGGGTTGGTGGGCGTCATGCGAGAGTCATCGGTCTCATGTATCAGGGGCCGCGAATTGTGCTCATCGCTTCAGAAGTACGAAGCGGAAACAATTCGTGGCAATTCGACATACAGAGCCCCACGACTCTCGCTTACGGGCCCCAGCGGTGGTAGACATATCTGGGGGAAGTCGCACGTCTAGTTCTTGGGGGAACGAGACATGACAGAGGTGTCATATTTTCTGGCAGTCGATGTGGGGACGAGCCGGATAGCAGCAGCTACCGCGCGCGTCGCGGCAGACGGCAGCATCGTCACAGCGCCGTTTGCGCTGGGCCGCAAGAGCGACAGCGTCGCCACGGTCGTGTTCGTCGGAGACGACGGGGAACTGTCTTTCGGCGATGCCGCTGAACGGCGCGGAGTCACGCAGCCCGAGCGGCTGATCCGCGAGTTCAAGCGCAGCATCGGCGATGAGGTTCCGATCGTCGTCGGCGACCGTTCTCTACCGGCCGAGCAGCTGTATGCGCAGACGGTCGCGTCGATCGTCGCGCTGGTCACCGAGCGCGAGGGTCGCCGGCCCGAGGCGGTCTCACTGACGCACCCCACCGCGTGGGGCGGCCACCGGATCGAGCTGATCCGGTCGGCACTGCACCGCGAGGGCGTCGGCGAGGTGGAGCTCATCACCGAGCCCGAGGCTGCGGCACGCCACTACGAGGCATCACGCGCCCTGGAGATGGGCGAGACCCTCGCGGTCTACGACCTCGGCGGCGGCACCTTCGACTCCGTCATCCTCCGCAAGGAGATCGACGGCTCCTTCGCGCTCATCGGCGAGCCCGTCGGCATCGACAACCTCGGCGGCGTGGACTTCGACGACGCCGTGATGCGCCACGTCGTCGGCGCTGCGGGTCTGGATGTCGGATCCCTCGACATGAGCGACCCCGCCATGCGCCTCTCGCTCTCTCAGCTGCGTCGAGAGTCCGTCGATGCCAAGGAAGCGCTGTCCTTCGACTCCGAGGCGACCGTCCCGGTCGTCGTTCCTCCGACTCACACCAGCGTGCGCCTCACTCGGTCCGAATTCGAGGACATGATCAGCGGATCGCTGGACACGACGATGGACGCACTCGACGACGCGCTCGACTCCGCCGGACTGGAGCCCGAAGCCCTCGAGTCGATTCTTCTCATCGGCGGCTCGTCCCGCATCCCGTTCGTCGCTCAGCGTCTTTCCGAGAGGTTCGACCGGCCCATCGCCATCGACGCCGATCCCAAGGCGGCCATCGCTCTCGGCGCGGCCCGCACGGCGCTCATCCGCCTCAACGACAAGCATCTCGCCCTCGCCGGCGGCACGGCGCTGGCGCTCATCGCCGACAGCGCGGCCGGATCCGAGCTCGCCCTGCTCGACGCGGATGCCGCGGCCGCAGCGGATGGTGCACCGAACTTCGTCTCGCCGGTGAGCAAGGCACGCAAGTCCTCGCCGTTCGTTCTCGGCGGCGCCGCCCTGACGATCGCGGCCGCGATCGTCTTCGCGAGCACGATGACCGCGGGTTCCGGCACCGCCGACCGGTCGCCGTCCCCGACGACATCGACAGCGGCGCCGGAAACGCCGGCGATCGCCGAGCCGGTCGTGCCGGCGGCACCGGTCGTCGAAGCGGCACCGGTGATCAACGACGACGCGCCCCGGCAGTCCACCGGCTCCAACCCCAACCCGCGTCGCAGCGCGACGCCGGTTGCGCCGCCCGCCACGCAGACCACGGCCAAGCCGACGACTCCGCAGAGCGCCACCTCGCAGGCCCCGGCGGCGCCGAAGCCCACAACGAGTACCGGTGGAGGCACCGAAACCGGTGGAGGCACCGAAACCGGTGGAGGCACCGAAACCGGTGGAGGTACCGAAACCGGTGGAGGCACCGAAGGCGGAGGCACCGAAACCGGTGGAGGCACCGAAACCGGTGGAGGAACCGAAACCGGTGGAGGCACCGAAACCGGTGGAGGAACCGAAACCGGTGGAGGCACCGAAACCGGTGGAGGCACCGAAGGCGGAGGCACCGAAGGTGGAGGCACCGAAGGTGGTGGAGGCACCGAAACCGGTGGAGGTACCGAAACCGGTGGAGGTACCGAAACCGGTGGAGGCACCGAAGGCGGGGGCGGCGAAGGAGAAGGCGGCGACGTCGGAGATACCTCCACCCCAGCACCCACCGGGAGTCCCAGCCCCGACATCCCCGCCTGATCCGTGACGATGTCAACCGTTCAGTCTGAGCAGAACGCGCTGGCGGATGCCGAGGCCCTCTTCATCTGGGAGCGCCAGGCACGGCCGGTGATGGAGTCGATCGCCACTGCGGGCGACAGTCCCGCGCGGGCGGTCGTGGTGGGCAACGCCGGCTCCGGCAAATCGACGATGCTGCGCGAGCTGCACCGTCTCCTGGCCGACCGCGATGCCGCCCCGCTCCTGTGGGGCGATTCGGTGGACGTCTCGCGAGTACCCGCCTCGCAGGCGCTGCTGGTCGATGATCTGCACCTGCTCGACTCCCCGCGGATCGCTTCGATCCGGGCGCGCGCCGAAGACCCCGATGCGGCATTGGTCGTCACGAGTCGTCCCTGGCCGCGCGTGGACGCGCTGACCAGCATTTCGCGGAGCCTCGAGCGAAGCCGCCCCGCCATCGTGCTCGGTCACGTCTCGCGCTCGGACGTGCTGACCTACCTCCGCGCCGCGGACCAGGTCATCGCGGGTTCGTGTGTCGACGACATCCTGCAGTTCACCGGCGGTGTCTCGTGGCTGGTGTCTGAGGCACTGGCGCTGCACGACGCGCGAGACTGCGCCGATGACAGCGGCCACCGGGCGGTCATGCGCGCGGTGGAGGATCGCATCGCACACCGGCTGGACACGATCTCCGTGGAACTCCGCCTCGAGATCGAAGCCCTCTGCGTCTCCCCCGCCGGGCACGATCGCCTGCACGCCGAGCGAGACGACATCATCGCGCAGGGGTACGCCGAGGGTCTGCTGATGCGCAACGGTCAGCCGGTGCCGCTCGTCCGCGCGGCGGTCCGCTCCACCATTCCCGTGACGCGGCTCATCGACCTCAGCGCCAATGTCGCCGACGGGCTCGCGCTTTCGGCGGCCGCGGGCGATTCGAGCTACCGCGACTGGGTCGGCGGCATCCAGGATCCCGCCATCGGCGCGGCCCTCATGGAACACGCCGATCGCGCGCTGGACAGCGATCCGGGCCGCGCGTTCGAGCTCTACGTCGGCGCGCTGGACTGCGGACTGAACCCGACCGCCCTCATCGGGCGGCAGGCCCAGGCGGCATGGGCATCGGGAAACGCCGACCTCGCCGCCTCACTCCTGGACAGCGTTCCATCGTCCGGTCCGATCCCGGACAGCGACCGCGTCGCCGACACGTCGGCGGCGATCTGGTCCATGCGCGGCATGATGCGCATGAGCGACACCGTCTACCGCTCGCTCGTCCCGGTCGGCACCGAGACCCGCGCACGCGCCACGATCGCCGCCTTCGGTGTGGGGCGGATGCCGGAGGCCGTAGATTCCGCGCAGGCACCGGGTCTGCCCTCGACCCTCCGTGTGGCGCTGGAGCTGCTGGATCGCGGTCTGCGCGCATCGATGACCGCGGACAGCACGGAGTCGGCGATCGCCGACCTGGTTCGCGCGTCCGAGATGTACACCTCCGCTGCGACATCGGCGCCGATCCCCGAACTCCCCGCCGTGATCGCCGCCATCGTCGCGATGAACGTCGGCGACCTCGACGTCGCGCACGATGTCATCGAGAACGCGATCCGGGGGGAACAGGGCGGCGCGTGGGCTCGTACCCGCCTGCTTCTGTGGCGCTCGTGGATCGCCGTGCAGAAAGCCCGGCCGGGCGAGGCACGCAGCGCCCTGACACACGCCCTCGAAGCGTCCTCGACGCGCTCGGCCCGCGACACGCTGCTCGCCCAGGCGATCCGCGTCGCGATCGCGCGTCGATACGAGGATTCCGCGTCCCTGGAGGCTGCCTGGAGCGCCGCACGCGACAGCATCCTGCACACCGAGGTCGACCTGTACCTGCTGCTGCCCTTGGCCGAACTGGTCACCGCGGCAGCGCGCGTGGACGACCCGGGGCGACTGCGGCCCCACTTCGTGAGCGGGCTCGGCATCGTCGAACAGCTCGGCTCTCCGCCGGTCTGGACCACGCACCTGCACTGGGCCGGCATCCAGCACGGCATCCTGCTCAACCTTCCCGATGCGCTCGAGCCGCACGCGCGCGCCCTGGTGACCGCGACCGCACACAGCCCCATCGCCGCCGTCATGGCGCAGGCCGGGCGGGTGTGGACGGCGACGCTGGCCGGATCGGTGGATGCCGACGCCGTCGAGGCGGCCGCCCACGGCCTCGCCTCGGCCGGGCTCGGCTGGGACGGCGCACGGCTGGCAGGGCACGGCGCGAACCGGACCTCAGACCGCCGCATCTCTGCGCGACTGCTCTCGTGCGCCCGGGAACTGCACCCTCAGGAGGTCACCCGCAAGGTCGCCCGCGCCGACGACGACGCGAAGTCCGCCGCGCCGGCCGGCCCCTCCGGGTTCACGCTGAGCGAGCGCGAACGCGACGTCGCGCGGCTCGTGCTGCAGGGCAAGACGTACGCCGAGATCGGCGAGACCATCTTCATCTCACCGCGCACGGCGGAACACCACATCGCCCACATCCGGCGGCGCCTCGGCGCGTCGTCGCGGTCCGATCTGATCGCAAAACTGCGTGTGGTCGTGGATCAGGATGCGGGAACCGGGGAGCGAGCCCCTATCGGGCAGGGGCAGGACGCGTGAACCCCGTAACAGACCCCCACCGCATCGGGGCAACCCCCGATGCCACGAAAGGCAATTTCAAGAACAATATGAATAGCTTTAACAGACATCTAGGAGTCGAGTCATGAGTACACCAGTAGCGACCATCGCGGATGCGTTGATCGAATTCATTCTGAGCCTGCTGCGTGACCCGTCGGCGGTGGAAGAATTCGACGCGAACCCCACGGGGATGTTGGCGAGCAATGGCCTGAGCGACGTGTGCGCGGACGACGTCAGGGCCGTTGCCCCCGTGGTCATCGATCGTCCCGACGTGCACCCCACGCCGCCGCCGCCGCCCAAGCCGTACCCGAACGATGTCATCAAAGAGATCAAGAGCATCACGAACAACTTCGTGACCATCGACAACCGGGCGACCATCGTCGACCAGTCCGTCAACCAGAACATCTGGACCGAGGGCGGCGACGTCACGCAGATCTTCGACAACGAGGCCATCGTCGCCTCAGGCGACCAGGCGGTCGCGGCCGGTGACGACGCCCTCGTCGATAACTCGGACACGGACGTCGAGATCGGCGACGTGTCGATCGGCAACGAGACGACCGACGTGGATATCGACGGTTCGTTCAACGACGCGTCCACCGAGACCGATGAGTCCGTCGATCTCGATGCCGACGAGTCGTTCAACGACGGCTCGACCAACACGAACGTGGACGTCGAGGTCGAAGACTCCTTCAACGATTACACCGAGACCGCAGTGGAGACCGACGTGGAGGTCGAGTTCGAAACTGAGGAGACGCTGTAAACTCAGACCCGTGTCTGACGAGCAGAAATCACTTCCGAATCCGCGCGTCCCTGCTGTTCCGGGGCGCGCGGTTTCGCCTGCCCCCGCTCCGCAAGGACGGCCAGAATCCCCTCGACGCGAGGCGCCGGCGCGCCCGCCGCTCGCTAGCACGAACGCCCCGCCCGTCGTCGCGAAGGTCACCCCGCCCGCGTCGGTGCGCTTCGCCCAGCTGTTCTGGATTCTCAGTTTCGCGGTCGGCGCGTTCGCGGTCGTCTACTTCTTCATCATCCGCGAGAAGCAGCTGCCCCTGATCGGTGACGTCGTTCGCGGGGTCACCGAGGGTCGCAGTGACGAGACCTACACGACGGCTGCCGACATCATCTTCTGGTCGGTCTTCGGAACGATGCTGGCGATCCTGCTGATCCAGATCACTCTGATGGTGTCGTTCATGGGACGACGTCCGCGCGTGCGGTGGTGGCAGATGGGCACGGTGCTGCTGCAAGCAGTGGTCGTGCTGCTATCGCTGGAGCTTGTGGCTTCCGGGAGCGACGGAGAATTCCTGCGCCAACTGCTCATCATCCAGCTCGGCCTCGCGCTGCTCGGGCTGCTCGTCAGCACTCTGCCCGCCGCCATCGCCTGGTCCGCTCGGGGCGTCGACGTGCGTCGCGGCCCCTCCGGAGAAGCCGGCAGTCCCGAGCTCTGAGGCCATCTCCTCGAGGCTGCGGATGACGACGCGGCATACCTCGGTGGTGGCCCGCTCGGTGAGCGGGGACTGCGCGAGGGTGCGCCAGTGGATGAGCTGGTGATCGATGAGCTGTCGCAGGACGACCGGGGCGGCGCCCTCGTCCGCGCCGAGCCGCGCGGTGATGGGAGTCCCCTTGCCTCCGACGATCCGCTCGGCGAGCACCGCATCGTCCTTCGACAGCGGCAACTCTGCCGCGCGCATGCGCGCCAGGAGCGAGAGCTCTCGGAGAGTGTGGGCGGTCGCGTAGATGCGCTCGATGCCGTCCACCAGGCTCTGGGTCCCCGCGCGGGGCTTCTCGCGGACGAGCTTCTCCAGTCCATCCAGCACACCGCGCACTTTGAGCGCGTCCGCTCGGGTCCGGAACTGATTTCGAACGACCTGGTTGAGCTCGTTCAGGCCGCTCTGCTGGACCAGCCGCTCGGCGAGCTGAGAAGAGTCCGACGCGCCGCCACGGACCAGTGTCGTTGCCAGCCGCACCCCGAACATTCCGAAGCGCTCCAGGAGATCACGACGCGCTTCCTCGCTGAGAGTCGTGACATCGCTGGCGCGCACGAAGCGGTCGGCCGAGATCAGCAATCGATCCCGCGACGGCTTGTCGAGGGCGGCGAGCTCGCGGAATGCGGCGAATTCCTTCTCGCGGAGCGTGCGCGCTCCCTCTGCCAGCAGACCCGCCACGGGCGTGACGCCGAGCGCGAGAGAGCCGAGATCGCCGTCGCGTTCATACCGGCGCGCCACCCTGCCCGCTGACAGGAGGGAGTCGATGCGACCCGAACCGACCTCGTCCGCCCGGGAAAGCACCCCGACGGCGTTCACGGTCTGCGAAACGCCGGCGGCGGTGTCGCGGAAGGCCTCGAGGAACTTCACGTCCGACGCGTGCAGGTGGCGGAGCAGATACACGATCGCGTCCGCCGACGACGGGGACTCATCTGGTGTCAGGAACGTCGTCGAACGCGCGGAGGTCTCCTGAGAGAGCGAGGCGATGCCGGGCGTGTCGATGAGGATCACTGACTGCAGGCCCGCTGACGGCCACCCGACGTCGATGAACTTGACGTCCTCGGCGGGGATCCCATCGAGGGTGAGCACGAGCTTGCCGCCCTCGCGCTTGACCGGCATGCGGCGCGGCTCGCCCTCGCGAGGATGCAGGGTCACGTACGGCGTCGCCGAGTACCGGTACCAGGTGACGACGCGCGTGCACTCACCGGCGTCGGTGGGGGCGATCTGCTCGCCCAGCATGGCGTTCAGAAGCGTCGACTTGCCTGCCTTGACCATTCCCGCCAGCGCCAGGCGCAGTGGCTCGCGAAGACGCCGGTCCAGGTCCTGCAGGGTGCCGGTCGCCGCGGGATCGTCCTCGTAGACAGCGAAAGCGGACTGGATGAGATCGCTCGCCTCGTCGCGCACCGTTGTGCTCACCGGCTGATTGCCTCCTTGCGGATCGGCGGAAGCACCGGGATCTCCGAGCGCAGCGCTTCCAGCTGCTTGACCTGCGTCCGCAGCTGTGTCATCCGCTGATCCGTGTCGGCCGCGAAGGTGCCCGCAGCCTGCTTGGCGGCCAGGACCGACTCCGAGAGCGAGCGGTGGAACTCGTCCGCGATGCCTCCGAAATGGTCCCGCGCGGAGCGCTGGACGAGGCGAAGCCGGTCCTTGAGCTGCTTGCTGACCTGGAAGGTCACCTCGTCGATGTAGCGACGGACGAGGTTCTTGGCTTCGAACTGCCGGCGCGAGAGGCGGGATCCCATGTCCTCACGGTACGCCCGCCGCCCCACCAGGATGCCGGCGAGCAGAGAAAGCGGGTTGATCAGACTCAGCCCGATGAGGCCTGTGGCCAGGCCCACCATCAACACACCGCCGTACGAACCGCGCACGCCGATGTAGATCTTCTCGCCCGCGCCCATCTGGCCGCCGTTGAGCTTCGCGATGCCTTCGACGGGATCCAGGACTCCCTCGGTGTTGCCGACTTCGATGAGTGGCAGATCGTTGCCGCCCTCGGCGAACAGCTCGGCGACCTCTTCGGAGAGCCACCGTGAGCGCTCGTCCGTCCAGACGAACGTCTCGGAGACGGCGGCAGCGACGCGCTGGTCGAGCCATTCGGTGATCTGGTCCCATATCGGACCGGGATCCCCCTCGTCGATGGACTTCTCCGCTTCGCGCTGCACCTTGCGCAGGCGGTCACGCAGATCGTGCTCCATGTCGGAGATCAGGTCCGCCACGCCGTCGCTCAGCGTGACCTGCCAGCGCGACGAGCGGCCGCGGAACTCGTCCGCCCGCGCCTTCGCGTCCTCGAGTTCCGCGATCATCCGCGGGGTGTCTTCGGGATGCTCGAGCGCGTTCAGTTCGGAGCGCAGCGACATCGTGAGCTGATCGACGACCGAGGCGAGATCGTGCACGGCGGCGCGCTCGTGGATCACCTCGGCGCGTTCGAGGACCTCGCGGCGGAGGTGGGCGACGAGCGCCGGGAACCCGGACTCGTCGTTGAGTTCGCGGTCCTGCAGCTCTGCTGCCATCATCCTGAGGTCGCTCGAGACCGTGAACATCGGCACTTCGCCGACATTCCCCAGGTGCGAGCGATCGATGCGCTCGATCTGTCGCCAGTCGGGGTAGAGGTCGGTTTTCGCCAGGACCGCAGCGACGTTGGGCGAGACGCGCATCGCGTGCTTGAGGAATTGGATCTCCGGCTCGGTGTACTCCTGCGAGGCATCCGAGACGAGCAGCACGGCGTGCGCCGATGAGAGGGCAGCCAGCGTGGTCAGCGAGTTCGACGAGTCAAGGCCGCCGACGCCGGGCGAATCGACGATCCGCAGGCCGCCCTTGAGGATCTCGCGCGGCAGCAGGACTTCAGCGGAGATGATCTTGCGCTCGTTGCTCGGGTTGCCCTTTTCGGAGACGAGATCACTCAGGTCCTCGAGTGCGACTTCCTGCCGTTCGATATTGCCGGGCGCGCCGCTCTCGTGGTGGACCAGAATGGCGGCGGAGGCCGTCTCGGCGTAGCCGACCGAGGTGGGAACGCTCGTCGCCACGTCATCGTCGACCGGGCATGCCGGCGCGTTGACCAGCGCGTTGATGAGCTTGCTCTTGCCCTTCTTGAACTCGCCGACCACGATGACACGTACGTTCGGATCGCGCAGTCGCTCCTGCGTCTGATCCATACGTGCCGCGAGGTCTTCGCGTCCTGAGGACGCCGCCAGTTTGCCGACGTTTCCGATGACCCGGACCAGCGCTTCGATCTTGGTCGTCTGCGGCTGCTGCTGAACGGCTGCGCCGTTCTTCTTCTGTGCGGCGGCTGCATTCTTCTGCGCGGCCGCAACGTGCCGCTTCGCCGGTGCGCCATTCGTCGGCGCAGCCGAAGTGTTCTGCGGTGAGGCGGCGTCGTTCCCCTTGTCGGCCGCGCGCTGAACTTCTTTGCTCTCTGCCAAAACCAGCCCCCGTTGGTCGTCCCCCGTACCGTACAACGCTACGCCATCGGGCGATACCGCAGTCCGGTCGAGGGGAAATGCTTGATGATGAATACGCGGTCAAACGCCGCTTGCCCGGCCACCCCTGAGGGTGGCCGGGCAAGTCGGTGTGTCGGTTTCTTCGACCCGATTTCGCTTAGAAGTCGAGGTTCTCGCCACCGGTGGCAGCGCTGCCGGGGCTGAAGAAGTTGCCGCTGTTCTCCCACTCGAGCTCGGTGTCGATGTCGACCTCCGAAGACCACTCGTCGTTGAACGAGTCCTCGACCTCGACGTCAACGTCGTAGTTGTCCGAGAAGTCCTTGAACGAGTCGTTGATCAGCGTGTTCGTGGAGGCGTCGGTGTTGACCGAGTTGTCCTGGAAGGAGTCGCTGATCGACGTGGTGTTCCACTCGTTGCCGATCCACACGTCGCCGACCTCGATGTTCGTGACCGAGTTGTCGACGTTCGCGTCGTCACCGGCGGCGACAGCCTGGTCGCCCGATGCCGTCTGTGCCTCATTCTCGAAGCCCTGGATCACGTTGCCGCTGGCGAAGCCGCCACCGGTGTCGATGTTCTGGTTGACGGACTGGTCGACGATGGTGCTGCGGTTGTCGAGCGCCAACGTGAAGTCGCCACCGCCGAGGCCCGCGCCGCCCAGGCCACCCAGGTTGAAGTCACCGAAGCCGGTGTTGTACTGGCGGATGCCAGCCGATACCGAGTTGTCGTTGAGGATCTGGGTGTTGAACGAGTTGGTGTAGCTCTCCGAGTTGTCGGAGTTGTTGGCGATGCCGTTCACCGAGTTGTCAACCGAGTTGTCGGTCTCGGAGTTGTCGGAGTTGTTGGCGATGCCGTTCACCGAGGCGTCGGTGTTGACCGAGTTGTCCGAGTTGTCGGAGTTGTCGGAGTTGTCGGAGTTGTCGGAGTTGTCCGAGTTGTCCGAGTTGTCGTTACCCGAGAGGTTGCCCGAGAAGTTCCCGTTGGCCTCGTTGCCCGAGTCAGCGACCGCCGTGGCGATGTTGGTCGAGTTGTTCGTGTTGTCCGTGTTGTCGGTGTTGTGCGACAGAACGTCGTTACCGATGTTGTTGTCGTCGTTGCCGACCACGTTGTCGTCGTTACCGATGTTGTTGTCGTCGTTGCCGACCACGTTGTCGTCGTTACCGATGTTGTTGTCGTCGTTGCCCACGACGTTGTCGTTGACCTCGACCGAGTCGTCGATGTTGGTCTGGAGTCCCAGAACGTTGACGTTATCGTCAGCAGCCATGATTTTTTCCTTTGTTCGAAAGTTGCCCGGCGGCGTATTAGTTAGAGTTTGGGCTTTCCGACGGCCCGCCACATCGGGGATGCCCCCCGCGCCTGAGACCCACCCCCCTGGGGATTCGGGAGGGGGGTGGGTGTTCGAGTAGGGGTACCGGCATCCACCCCCGAACCCCCGTCCGGATCCCGCGCCGTGCCGCGACCCCGCACGAACGTAGGCTTGCCGGGTGGATCTCACCGAGTTGACGGCACTGCTCACCCCCGAGGGGCTGCGGCTGCTGGACTCCACCGACGCCGTCGATTCCACCGAAGACGTCGCCCGCACGGTGTCGAGGCTGCGCAAGGCGGGGCACTCCCCCGAACTGGTCTCCGCCGTCGTCGGCCAGGCGCGGCTGCGCGTGCGGGCTCGCGCGAAGTTCGGCGACTTCGCCGATCGGATGCTGTTCACCCGGGCGGGTCTGGAGCAGGCCACCCGTCTCGCGGTCGCGGCCGGGCATGCCGGCAGGTTCCGCGCGGCCGGCATCACCACTGTCGCGGACCTGGGCTGCGGGATCGGCGGCGACGCTCTCGGCTTCGCCGCGCTCGGCCTGCGGGTCGACGCGGTCGAAGCCGACGAGGTGACCGCCGCGATCGCCGCGTACAACCTCGCCCCGTTCGGGGATGCCGTCACCGTCCGCCACGGCACGGCCGAGGCACTGGCACCGGGGGACGCGGCATCCGATGTCGGCGTGTGGCTGGATCCCGCCCGCCGCACGTCGGGGCACTCCGAGACCGCGCGCGTGCGCCCCGAGGACTACTCCCCCGCGCTGGACTGGGCGTTCGAGCTGGCAGCGCGGCTCCCGACCGGGATCAAGCTGGGCCCGGGCCTGGACCGCGGGATGATCCCCGACGGCGTCGAAGCGCAGTGGGTCAGCGCGGACGGATCCACGGTCGAGCTCGTGCTGTGGTCCGGCATCCTCGCTCGTGAGGGCGTGCGCCGCGCCGCTCTCGTGCTGCGCGGCGACGCGGCGTGGGAGCTGACCTCGGCGACGGATGCCGCGGACGAACCCGTCCGGCCGCTCGGCGCCTTCGTGCACGAGCCGGACGGCTCGGTGATCCGCGCGCGTCTGATCGGCGACGTCGCGCGGGCGCTGGATGCCGGCATGCTGTCGGATCAGATCGCCTACCTGACCTCGGACGCGGCGCTGACCAGTCCGTTCGTCGCGAGCTTCCGCGTGCGCGAGGTGCTGCCGACCGAGGTGCGGGCGCTGTCCCGCGCGCTGCGCGATCGCGGGATCGGGCGGCTCGAGATCAAGAAGCGCGGCGTCGACATCGACCCGGCCGCCTGCCGCAAGCAGCTGAAGCTCCGCGGCGACGGGTCGGCGACCCTCATCCTGACGCGGGTCGGATCCAAGCGGATCGCGATCCTCGCGGACCGGGTGGTCGAGTAGCTTCAACCGGTTTGTGCGGCGGGGGCTGTGGGATGGCGGCGTCAGCCGGGTCGGAGGCGTCCGCCCAATAGTCCGGCGTCAGCAGGCGGCCGCCCAATAGACGCGCGTCAGCCCGCGTCAGCCAAGTCGCCGTGTCAGCCGCGTACCGCGTCAAGCGCGTCAGCCGAAGAGGCGCGTCGGCTGGCGTCAGCCGCGTCAGCCGTCAGCCGAAGAGGCCCAGGCGCGTCGCGGCGAAGAACAGCCAGCCCGCGCTGTACACCACCGAGACGACGCCGAGCATGAGGGCCCAGACCGCCACCGCCCGGCTCTCGAGCGGACGCCGCAGGGCGATGATCGCCGTCACGATCGCGGCCAGGCCGAGCGGAAAGCCCCAGCCGACGAACATCGACACGATGAGCGCGATGACCGCGAACACCATCGCCCACGCCGCCATGCCGCGCGACGGTGCCGCCGGCTCGGCAACGGCCCACTGCACCGGAGCATCGAGATCCGGCGCGGTCACGATCGGTGCGACGCCGACCGGTGCGGTGGGCCAGCGCTCGAAGCCACCGCGGTGCATGCCGGGAAGCGCCGACTCCGCCTCGACGCGCGCCACGTCCGGCGAGGGGGGCTCGACGGCCGCGGGCGTCAGTGCGGGGCGGGATGCCGCGGGGTCGAGCGCCGGGTGAGCGGCGGCGGGTTCGAGCGCTGCGTGGGCGGCGGCGGGGTCCAGTGCCGGGTGAGCGGCGGCGGTCTGCGGGGTCGTAGACGGTGTCGGGGGGAGCGGTGTCGCGGGCAGCGGTGCCGGGGGCAGCGGTGTCGGGGGCAGCGGTGGAGCCGCGCGCAGGAGCGGCGGCGGGGGCTGCGCTGCCTCGGCGGCACGAGTGCCGGGCGCGACGGGAGGATCGGCGATGCCGGAACCCTCCTCGGGACGCGCTCTCGCTTCCCGTCCGGCCCGTCGCAGCGGCCGCCTCGGCGGGGGACTCGGCTCGACACCGGAATCCGCGGCGGCCGCACCCACGCCGGCGTCCCGCGGACTCGCGGTCGCGGCATCCGGAGCCTGGTCGTCCCGTGCGTCGCTCATGCGGCCTCCTCAGCGACCTGGATCTCGGTGACCGGCAGGGTCGAATCCGCGCCGAAACCCCAGGCAGAGGGCTCGTTGCCGGCCATGATCAGCTGTGCGGCGAGGGCCGCGATCATCGCGCCGTTGTCGGTGCAGAGCGACAGGGGCGGGATGCGCAGGGCGACGCCCGCGGCATCCGCTCGTTCGGTCGCGACCTCGCGCAGCCGGCGGTTCGCGATGACGCCGCCGCCCAGCAGCAGACGCGGAACACCGTGGTCGGCGCACGCGGCGAGGGCTTTGGTGACGAGCACGTCGACGACGGCCTCGCGGAAGGATGCCGCGACGTCCGCGATCGGGATCGGCTCGCCGAGCGCCTCGCGCTGTTCGGTCCAGCGGGCGACAGCGGTCTTGAGCCCCGAGAACGAGAAGTCGTAGCGGTGCGTGGCCATGTCGCTCGCCCGCGACAGGCCGCGCGGGAACGGGATGGCGCGCGGGTCACCCGACGAAGCGGCCCGATCGATCTCCGGCCCGCCGGGGTACGGCAGTCCGAGCAGCCGCGCGATCTTGTCGAACGCTTCGCCGGCGGCATCGTCCATGGTCTCGCCGAGCAGCTCGACGTCCGAGGTGAGGTCGCGCACGAGCAGGAGCGAAGTGTGCCCGCCGCTGACCAGCAGTGCCACCGTGGGGTATTCGAGCGCCGGGGCGTCGGCGTCGAGGATGTCGGCGGCGATGTGCCCGACCAGGTGGTTGACCGCGTACAGCGGCTTGCCGAGCGAGACGGCGAGCGCCTTCGCGGCGCCGATGCCGACCATCAGGGCTCCGGCGAGGCCGGGGCCGGAGGTCACCGCGATCGCGTCCAGATCGTTGAGGGACACGGATGCCTCGGCCAGGGCCGCCTCGATCGAGGGGGTGAGCGCCTCCAGGTGGGCGCGCGCGGCGACCTCGGGGACGACGCCGCCGTAGCGCGCGTGCTCGTCCATGCTGGAGGCGATCGTGTTGCTCAGCAGCGTGCGGCCGCGCACGATGCCGATGCCGGTCTCGTCGCAGCTGGTCTCGATGCCCAGGACGAGGGGTTCGACGCGGTTCATCGTCAAAAGTCGGGGATCGATCACGTGCACACCTCCGGATCCGACGTATTGCGTGCGATCCATCCCGCGATATTGACGCGCATGACGAGTGCATCGACGTCGTCGGGCTGGTAATACCGCGGCCGGCGCCCCACCTCGGCGAAGCCCTCCGACACGTACAGCGCCTGTGCGACGGGGTTGTCGGCGCGTACCTCGAGGAACACGTCCCGCATCCCGCGGCGCGCGGCCTCGTCCAGCAGTGCGGTCAGCAGCGTTCGCCCGCGGCCCTTGCCGCGGAATCCTTCGGCCAGCGCGATCGTCTGGATGTCGGCATCCGTCGCGCCGCCGACCGCGCGCAGCCCGCCGTATCCGATGACCCGGCCCGCCTCCTCGACCACGACGTACCAGCCGTGCGGCGACGCGAGCTCCTCGCGCATCATCGCCTCCGACCAGGCGTCGCTCGGAAACGACGCACGCTCCAGCGCCATGATCGCGTCCAGGTCGTCCAGTGTCGCCGCGCGCATCGTCATGCCGTGACCCGCTTCGGTCCGTGCGGCATCGTGACGTCGGGCGAGCGCAGATAGAGGGGCTCGGTCGAGGTGCCGACGCGTGCCGCGGCCACCGCGCGGCCCGCCACGATCGCGATCATCGCGGCGGATACCGCTGCCGCATCGCGGCGCTCCGCGCCCAGCTCGACCAGCCGCCCGTCCAGATCCCCGCGCGGGATCAGCGCGGGCTCGGTGGCGCGCACCGGGAGCCCATCGTCGTCGATCCCCTCGTACACGGTGAACGCGAACTCGCGGCGGCGCGCGTCGGTGACGACGGCGAACCGGGGGACCTCGGTATCGCTGAGGGCGCCGGCCAGGTAGATCTCCAGCGCGACGGCGTCGTGACTGACGACGGGCACGACCGGGATGCCGCGCCCCAGAGCGAAAGCCCGCGCGGCCGCGATCCCGACCCGCAAGCCCGTGAAGGGACCCGGGCCCATGCCGGCGGCGACGTGCGTGAGCGCCTCGGCGGAGGATTCGGGTGAGACGGATGCCGCAGCCAGCGTCGATTGCAGCATCCCGCCGATGACCTCGGCGTGGCCGAGCGGGTTCTCACTGGAACTCTCCGCGAGAACCACCCCGTCGTCTTCGGCCACCGCGACGGCGGTGCCGACGGAGGTGTCGATGGCGAGGATCACGTTTCCAGGGTAGTCGGCGAGCGGCGGGGGGCTCAGCGCCCGGGATCGGGCGGCGCAGCGCGGGCGGCGCGACACCGCACCACGCGCGGCGCGCGGCCGGGCTCATCGACCGGGCGATCAGGCCGGCGCCGCGGGCGGCGTGGGGCGATCGGGCCCCCGACCGCGGCCGGCGAGTAAGGGGGCTCAGCGCCCGGGATCGGGCGGCGGCGCTACGCCCTGCGCGACACCGTCACGACCCGCGGCGCGTCGGCGTCGAGCTCTTGCGCCGCGCGAGACGGGTCGCCGCACATCGTGTCGGCTCCGCGGCCGCCGAGCTCGCGTTCGAGTTCGATCTCCCACCACTCGTCCCGTAGGCCGTCGACCATGCCGCCGCCCCACTCAACGATGACGACCGATCGGTCCACGTCGATGTCGAGGTCGTCCAGCTCGAGGGCCGAACCGAGCCGGTAGGCGTCCACGTGGACGAGCGGCGCCCCTCCGACCAGCGACGGATGCGTCCGCGCGATCACGAACGTCGGGCTCTGCACCGGTCCACGCACGCCCAACCCGGCGGCGATCCCGCGCGTCAGGGTCGTCTTGCCCGCCCCGAGCGCGCCGGTCAGAACGACCAGATCCCCGGGCGACAGCATCCGGCCGATGCGTTCGCCGAACGCCTCCATGTCGTCAGGACTGGCGATCTCGTACCGCCCGACGAGCGGATCCAGCCCGCTCATGCCGACACCTGCCGGCGAGCGACGCGCGGCCCGATGCGCGTGACGATCTCGTAGTTGATCGTGCCGGCGGCCTCGGCCCAGTCGTCGGCGGCGGGGGCGCCGAGCGTGGGGTCGCCGAAGAGGATCGCCTCGTCCCCGACCGCCACCTCGGCATCGCCGACGTCGACGACGAACTGGTCCATCGCGATGCGTCCGGCGACGCGGAACCGCGTGCCGCCGATCGCGACCGGACCGACCCCTGACGCCTGCCGCGGAACGCCGTCCGCGTAGCCGAGCGGCACCAGCGCGAGAGTCGTCTCGCGGTCGGTGCGGTAGTCGTACCCGTACGAGACGCCCTGCCCGGCGGGCACGCGTCGTACCGCGGCGACGGGGGCGCGCAGGGTCATGGCGGGGCGCAGGCCGAGTTCGGCCGAGGACCGCCCCGCGAACGGCGACAGCCCGTAGAGCCCGATCCCGATGCGCACGCAGCCGAGCCGCGCCTCGGGCAGCGCGATCGCGGCGTGCGTCGCGGCGATGTGGTGCAGCGGTGGGGCGAGCCCCGCGGATGCCGCGATCCCCACCCCCTCCTGAAACAGCCGCAGCGCCGCCCGGTCGTCGTCGGCCGAGGCATTGGAGAGGTGACTGAACAGCCCGATCACGCGCAGCTTGCCGATGCGCTCGAGGCGCGCCGCCTCGGCGAAGAGAACACGGAAGTCCTCGGGCGCGATCCCGTTGCGCCCCAGCCCGGTCTCCAGTTTGAGGTGCACCCCGACGGCACGATCAGCGGATGCCGCGGCCGCCGCCTGCAGCAGCTGCGCGAAGTTCGATACGCCCAGCTCGACACCGGCGGATGCCGCCTCGACGAACGAGGTGCCCGGGGCGTGCAGCCACGCGAGGATCGGGGCCATGATGCCGCCGCGGCGGAGTGCGAGCGCCTCGCCGATGTCGGCCACGCCCAGGCGGCTGGCACCGCCCTCGAGTGCGGCGACCGCGGAACGCACGGCCCCGTGACCGTAGCCGTCGGCTTTGACGACGGCGATGATCTCGGAATCCGTGAGCCGCCGCAGGTGCCGGACGTTCGCCGTGATCGCACCGACGTCGATCGTCGCCTCGCGCAGCACGCCGGCGGGCAGGCGGGTCATGCGGGCGTCTCCGTGTCGTAGCGCGCGGCCCGGGTGTCGGGCTGCGCGGGTCGCGTGTCGGGCTGCGCGGGCGGTCGCGGGTCGGCGTGCGCGGGTCGCGGGTCCGCGTGCGCGGGTCGCGAGTCGGCGTGCGCGGGTCGCGGGTCGGCGTGCGCGGCGGGCGGCCCGTGCTGCGCGTCTCGCGGCCCGGGTTCCGCGTCGTGGCCCGCGTTTGTGAGCGGGCCGCGAGACGAATCGCCTGCCGCGACAGCGTTGGCCCCGGCATCCGGACCCGCGACCGGCGTTGCGGCGACCGCTTCGTCGGTGCCGGGTCGGGCGTCGCGCGGCCCGTCGTGCGCGGGTCGCGGCCCGGGTTCGGCGTCGCGGCCCGCGTTTGAGGACGGGCCGCGAGACGAATCGGATGCCGCGACAGCGCTGGCCACGGCATCCGGACCAGCGACACCACCCGCGCCCGCATCCGGCGTCCGCGTCGCGTGCGCGGCTCGCGGCCCCGGTTCGGCATCGTGGCCCGCGTTTGTGAGCGGGTCGCGAGACGAATCGCCCGCCGCGACAGCAGAGGCCACAACGCCACTCGAATCGGATGCCGCGGCAGCGCTGGCCGCGGCATCCGGACCAGCGACACCACCGGCGCCCGCATCCGACGTCCGCGCCGCGTCCGCGGCTCGCGGCCCGGGTTCGGCGTCGTGGCCCGCGTTTGAGGACGGGCCGCGAGACGAATCACCTGCCGCGACAGCAGAGACCACAACGCCACTCGAATCGGGTGCCGCGGCAGCGCTGGCCTCGGCATACGGACCCGCCGCAGCGCGAGCTGCCACAGGAGGGTTCGCCGCGCTGGGGGCCGCGGCATCACCCGAGGATTCCGCGACGACGAACGCGGTCGCGAAGCCGGCATCGTGCGACATCGACAGGTGCAGCCCGGTGATGCCGCGCGCGGCGATGACCGCGGCGGTCGAGCCGGTCAGGGTGAACCAGGGCCGACCGGAGGCCTCCGGCGTGATCTCGATCTCGGTCCAGTGGACGCCGTCCGAACCGCCGAGGGCCTTGATGAGCGCCTCCTTCGCGGCGTAGCGCGCGGCAAGCGAGCGTGGGGAGCGCGTCTGCTCCGCGGGCGAGAAGAGGCGGTCCAGCAGGCGCGGCGTGCGCTCCACCGTCCGCTCGAACCGGGCGATGTCGACGAGGTCGACGCCGATCCCGACGATCACGGTCGACGTCTTTTCAGCACCCCGCCACTTTAGCCCGCGGCATCGCGCCACCGCCGTCCGCCACGGACACCCCGTACCGCCGTCCGCCGCGGCATCCATCTACCGGCCGTCCGCCACGGACACCCCGTACCGCCGTAGCCCGCGGACACCCGCCACCGCCGTCCGCCGCGGGCACCCGGTCTCCCAGGCCGCAACGGGCGGCGAGACCCGAGCCCCTACTCGACCGTGACGGACTTCGCCAGGTTGCGGGGCTGATCCACGTCCAGTCCCTTCGCCGTGGCCAGGCCCATCGCGAAGATGTGCAGCGGCACGACGGCCAGCAGCGGCTCGAAGAGCGGTCCGGCGATCGGGATGCGCAGCACCTCGTCGGCGTGCGGCAGCACGGCAGCGTCGCCCTCTTCGGCGATCGCGATCACGCGGGCGCCGCGCGCACGGATCTCCTCGATGTTCGAGACGACCTTCTTGTGCAGTTCGGCGGACGCGCGGGGCGACGGCACGATGACGAACACCGGCTGGCCGGCCTCGATGAGCGCGATCGGCCCGTGCTTGAGCTCGCCCGCGGCGAAGCCCTCGGCGTGGATGTAGGCGAGCTCCTTGAGCTTGAGCGCACCCTCCATCGCGATCGGGTAGCCGACGTGGCGGCCGAGGAACAGCACGGAGCGGGTGTCGGCCATCCAGTGCGCGAGCTGCTCGATGCGCTCCTGCTCCTCCGCCAGGATGCGGCGGATCTTGTCGGGGATCGCCTCGAGCTCGGCGACGTAACCGGCAGCGGCCTCGGCATCGACCGTGCCGCGGATGCGTCCGAGGTGCAGCCCGAACAGATAGAGGGCGGTGATCTGCGCGACGAACGCCTTGGTCGAGGCGACCGCGACCTCGGGTCCGGCGTGCGTGTAGACGATCGCGTCCGACTCGCGGGGAATGGTCGCACCCTGCGTGTTGCAGATCGACAGCGTCTTGGCGCCGTGCTCGCGGGCGTACTTGACGGCCATCAGCGTGTCCATCGTCTCGCCGGACTGGCTGATCGAGACGACCAGGGTGTCCGGGCCGATCACCGGATTGCGGTAGCGGAACTCGTGCGCGAGCTCGACGTCCACCGGGACGCGCGCCCACTGCTCGATCGCGTACTTGCCCACCGCACCGGCGTAGGCGGCGGTCCCGCAGGCGACGACGATGATGCGCTGGATGCCGGCGAACAGGTCGTCCATCCCATCCAGCTCCGGGATGACCACCTGGCCGCCGCGGGTGCGTCCGAGGACCGTCTTGAGCACGGCTTCGGGCTCTTCGCTGATCTCCTTGGCCATGAAGCTGGTCCAGCCGCCCTTGTCTGCGGCCGAAGCATCCCACAGCACTTCGAACGGCTCGACCTCGACCGCGTTGCCGAAGAAGTCGGTGACCGAGACGCCCTCGGGTGTGATCGCGACGATCTGGTCCTGCCCGATGGCGAGCGCGTTGCGGGTGTGCTCGACGAACGCGGCGACATCGGAGCCGAGGAAGTTCTCGCCCTCACCGAGTCCGATCACCAGCGGGGAGTTGCGGCGGGCGCCCACGACGAGACCGGGGTGGTCCTCGTGCATCGCGAGCAGCGTGAATGCGCCCTCGAGGCGGCTGACGACGGCGCGGAACGCGGCGACGAGGTCTCCGCCGGCGGCCTGATACTCGCGACCGAGCAGCACGGCCGCGGCCTCGGTGTCGGTCTGGCTGCGGAACTCGAACCCTTCGGCGACCAGCTCGGCCTTGATCTCGGAGAAGTTCTCGATGATCCCGTTGTGGATGACGGCGAGCTTGTCGTTGTCGGCCAGGTGCGGGTGCGCGTTGGTGTCGGTGGGTCCGCCGTGGGTCGCCCACCGGGTGTGGCCGATGCCGGTGCGCCCGTCCGCGAGCGGGTGCTCGCCGAGGTCGTCGCGCAGCACCTTGAGCTTGCCGGCGCGCTTGCGCATCCCGAGCCCGCCGTCGCCGTCGATGACCGCGACACCGGCGGAGTCATAGCCCCGGTACTCGAGCCGCGCGAGTCCGGCGAGAAGGATGGCCTGGCTGTCGCGAGGGCCCACGTATCCGACGATTCCACACATGCGCCCAATCCTACGGTCGCGCGGTGCGTGCATCCTGAGCAGCGGCCCAGGACACGGATGCCGCGCCCAGGACACGAATGCCGCGCCCGGGACACGAATGCCGCGCCCAGGACACGGATGCCGCGCCCAGGACACGAATGCCGCACCCAGGACACGAATGCCGCGCCCAGGACACGGATGCCGCGCCCGAACCACCGAACACGCCAAGCCAGCCGCGCAAGCCGGGTCCGGCCGGTCGCACCACCGGGGTCCGGGCGGCAGAAGGCGCAGGCCCCCTCGGCCGGTCCGTGAGGAACGAAACTGCGAGGGGGCCCACTTCCCCCGAAAAGCCTGCCCGAAGCGGCATCGCTGGGGAGCGAACCGCGGTACTGCTGGGGACAGTCGGGGAAGCACGAACGGAGGCGTTTTGAGCATATCGGGCTGAACGCGCGGTCCGTTGACCCGATTTTCCGGCGCGCCCACGGGAAAAAACCCGCCGGAAGAACAATTCGCGCAAAAAGTCCGTGTCCCCCATTTGGTGGACACGGATTCCGGTGTAGTGTGTCTTGCGCTGGCAGACTTATGCCTCTGGGGAAGCTTCGATCTGGCTCTTTCTGTCGACCTTTCGCGAGTGATCTGGGGAGACCTCGCGGACCCTGACCCTGTGCGTGGCCAACCCGAATGGGCACTAGGCACAGGGTCGGGTGCTGTCCGGGGTCTGCGATTCCACCGGCGTCAGGGTCGGCGTGTGCACGAGCACCGGCGCCGGCACAGGCGAGGAAGCCCGGGTCTGCGTGAAACGGAACTGGACGCTCTCGGTCTGGCCGGGCGAGATGTTCACTCGCACCGCGGTGGACGGGTGCCCGTCCGCGACGACGTCGACCGAGGGGAGTCGCCCCTCTTCACCCGTGGCTCCCCCGAACACCGAGCCGACAGGAGCCGCGACGGTCACGGTCGTGCCGATGTCGCCGGCGCCCGTTCCCCACAGGCCACCGCCGGTCATGCTCATCGGGTAGGCCGCCACCGCCGCCGCGTCGGCCGTGTGCGACAGCGTGACCGTCACGACGGACTCTCCCGCACACGAATTCTCCGCACTCAACGCGACGCCGAGGTGCGAGTCCATCTTTCCGCCGGTGGCGTCGTTGAGAAAGACGCCGTAGGCCGAGGGACCGGCCGCGTCAAGGCGGGCCAGCGGCCCGCCCACCGCCGTTGCGGCCAGGACCCGCTGTTCGGCGGACACCGCGCTCCAGACCGACACGCGTCCAGCCGCGACAGGGTCGGCGAGGGCCGCCGCCCAGACCACCGGATCCACGCGCGCGACCAGTGCGGCGACGACGGATGCCGTGACCTCACGCTGCAACGCGGTCTGCGCATCGGAGTCCAGGTGCAGATACGGGTCCACCAGCAGGCGCTGCACGAGTCCGTCCGCGTCCAGAGTGGACCCGTCGGTCAGCGCGACCGGTCCGGTCGCGGCGATCAGCGCCTTCACGACGAGCGGATCGACGGCGATGATCGCGTCGGGCGTCGTGCCCTGGCTTCGTTCCCACCACGCCAGCGCGAGCTGGGCCGAGAGCGCGAAGTCGGCCGGCATCGTGGCGTTCTGCACGAAGCGCCCGACGACGTCGCCGTACAGCGCGACCGTCGCGGCAGGCAGCGGCACGATCGGCGCCGCGAGGTGCTCGAACTGCGACGAATCCACCTGCCGCACCAGCGTGAACTCTCCGTCCTCGGCCCGGATCTCGGCGAAAGTGCCGGTGATCCCACCCCCGGTGCGCAGCTCCGCAGAGTTCTGCAGCATCACCAGGATCGTGCGGGGCCCGTCCGCCCCCGCAAGACCCGGCAGCACGGCGGCAGCATCGGCGAGCCCGTCTGTAGCGGAGGCGAGCGCGTCGATGACCGGCGTCAGCTCGGTCACACCCCGGGCCAGGGGCGCGAGCAGCCGGTCGGTCTGGATCGCGTTCAGCGTGTCGCGTGCCGTCGCGAGCGCCGACGCCGCCGCCGCGAGCGGCTTCTCCTGGGCGCGCAGCGATCCCACGTCGAGCGCGGCCGGCTCCATCGCCAGCAGCGTCTGAGCGGGTTCGGCCACTGCGTCCGCGACCGAGGACAGTTGTTCGGACACGGCCCGCAGCGCCTCGAGATTCGGGCCCAGCCCGGGCACGACCTCGACCGCGCGCCAGATCGGTGTCGAGGACAGCTCGGCGGCGCGGTCGGCGTGCGCACCGATGTCGATCAGCAGCTCACCGATGCGCTCGGAGTCCCGGGCGGATGCCGCGGCCTGCGCCTCGGCGACCATCGGCGCCAGCGCTGTGAGCTCTTGCGACGCCTGCCAGGCGCGCAGGCCCACCCAGCCGGTCGCGACGACCGCGAGGGCGAGGACGCCGCCGCCGACCCCCCACAGGACGCGGCGGCGGCGTCGCCGCACGGCGACGGAAGACACGACCGATCAGTGCGGCCGACGCGAGCGCAGGCGCAGCAGGGCGAAGACCGACCCGAGGGCGATGAGCGCCCCACCGGCGAGTCCGACGACGGGCGTCAGCCCGCTGGTTCCGGTCACGGCGAGAGCGCCGACCGTACTGGCCGGCGCGGCGCCGCAGGCGGGAAGCGTGATCGGGTACGCCAGCGCCGGCACGGACGCCGGCTGCACCTGGATCGTCGCGTTCACGGTGGTGGCCGCGGTGCCCCCGCCCGCGACCCGGCGCAGCTCGGCGCCGGCGGCAGCGGGCAACCGCATGCTGCCTGCGACAGACCCGTCGGTCAGCGGCCCGAGTGTCACGGGCACGGAACGCCCGGGAACATCGATCACGAGCGTCGCCACACCCGTCGAGGCCGCCACGTCGTCCGGATCGGTGATCGTGACGGTGTACGCCAGCCAGAGCTCGGCGTTGCGGCACTCGCCGGTCACTACCGAGCCGGCCAGCGTCGCCCCCGACGGATCCACCGGAGTGTAGTTGTCGGCCGAATCAGCATGAGCTGCCGTCGGTGCCGCGATGAGCGCGGCGGCGACCAGCAGCGTCCCCCATGTACGCATGCGCAATGCCTCCCCAGAAGGCGTTATCGAATCCCGCTCCCCGGCGGGATTCGGCGAGCTCTCAACTCCCCAGCGGAGTGCTCGCGATTCGCATCATAGCCCCTGGACCCCGTGCGAAGGAACAGGGCGGATGCCGCGGCCGCGGATTCGGCATCCGGAACCGTCCCGAGCCGCACGCCCAGGCGCCCGAGATCCGCGGAACGACGCCCGACACGCCGCCCGTGAGAAAAAAGTCGGGACAGATCGCCGGTCTTGGGGCTATGCTTCGAACCGCACATCCGACATCGCAAGATGCCGAGAGTGCACTGCCGAGGGGTCGGCAGTGTAGGACCTCCCGATCTGGGGTCGGGCACGAGGTCTTCTCTTCGATGTGCGCGCGGGTATGGGGCCCGCATCTGGGGAAACACTGGGGAATGTACGTCATGGGGAGACGTCAATTGGCGTACCCGTGCACCGTTGGAGGTGCGCGGTTGCGCATTTTCGATGATGCACGGGTACGTCATCAGCCTGTTCGCGCGCGCCGATTCGGGGCGCGCAGATGACCACCGTCCGGGTCGGTGCCGCACCGTGGATAACGCCTGTCCCGGAGCTGCCGGTTCGCCCGAAAGCGCCGTCCGACCGCGTCGGTCCGGACGCCGCACTCACCCGCTCGCCGGCGGTTCAAGCCGCAGCCAGGCAGGTCACGCCGGCTCTCGAACGTCGCCGCCTCGAAGAGCGCCGCTACCGCTGGCGCTTGATCGCGACCGATACCGCGGTGATCGTCGCCGTCACCGCGGGCGCCGCGCTCCTGCAGCTGATCGCCACAGGTCCGCAGGTGCTCATCGAGGACCCGTGGGTCATCTGCCGGCTGCCGCTGGCGGCCGCTGTCGCGTGGACGGTGATGCTGTGGGCCTTCCAGACCCGCTCGGCCCGGGTCACCGGCGCGGGGAGCACCGAGTACAAACTCGTCGCCCACGCCACCGGCCTTGCCTTCGGAGTGCTTGCGATGGCGTTCATCGTGCTCCAGTGGCAGGGGCTTCGTTATCAGCTCATTCTCGCCCTGCCCGTGGGTCTGCTCGCCCTGCTGATCGCCCGCCGCGGCTGGCGGCGCTGGCTGATCGCGCAGCGACGGGGCGGCAACTACGTGTCCCGGGCTCTCGTGGTCGGCCGGCGCGCCGACATCGAGCACGTCATCTCCACGCTCGAGCGCGACGACCAGCGCGGCTACCAGGTCGTGGGAACCGCGCTGGATGAGGTGCCCGTCGGATCCGACGTGATCGTTCCGACCGGGGTCTACCCGGTGGTGGGTACGCCTGAGACCGTCGCCGAGGCAGCGCGCCAGGTCGGCGCCGACACGATCATCGTGGCGAGCCAGTTGGCGGACGCCGAGTACACGCGGCGCCTCAGCTGGCAGCTGGAGGGGACCGCCGCCGATCTGGTGCTCTCCAGCAGGCTCACCGATGTCGCGGGGCCGCGGATCTCGTTGCGCCAGGTGGAGGGGCTCCCCCTGGTGCAGGTGCGGATCCCTTCGTTCGAGGGAGCGCAGCACGCGTACAAGCGCGCTCTCGACATCCTCGTCGCCGGCGTCGCTCTGGTGCCGATCGCGCTGATCACTCCGCTGATCGCCCTGCTGGTGACGCTGGACTCCCCCGGCCGCGTGTTCTTCCGGCAGCGGCGGGTCGGCTTGAACGGCCAGGAGTTCGACATCCTCAAGTTCCGGACGATGCGCGCGTCGGCCGAGCAGGAGCTGTCCGCTCTGCTCGCGGACAACGAGGGTGCGGGTCCCCTGTTCAAGCTGCACCATGACCCGCGCGTGACGCGCGTCGGTGCGGTGCTGCGCCGTTTGTCGCTGGACGAGCTTCCGCAGTTCTGGAACGTCCTGCGCGGCGACATGAGCGTCGTCGGTCCGCGCCCGCCGCTGCCCAGCGAGGTGGGCGGGTACGACGGTCCCGTCTTCCGCCGCCTGTACATCAAACCGGGCATCACGGGCCTCTGGCAGATCAGCGGCAGGAGCGATCTGTCCTGGGAGCAGAGCGTCCGCCTCGATCTGCACTACGTCGAGAACTGGTCGGTCATGACGGATCTGATGATCATCTGGCGCACCGCCCGGGTGATGGTCCGTCCTCGGGGCGCGTACTGATGCCATGACTGCGCGCACCCATCCTCTGACTCCGGCACCACCATCGCGCACATCCCCATCACACCGAGACCGGATCCACGGCTGCGAACCCCCGATCCCCGGCCGGCCCGCTCGCTTCGGCGCTCAGGCGCCGGCTGCCGCGGCCGTGGGTCCCTCGGGTCGAGCACACCTCTGCGTCCGTTCCCGCTCCCGAGAAGAAGGATGAGCATGTTCCAGAACACCCGAGGCGGTTCGTCCACGCGGCGCCCGCACGTCCTGATCATCGTCCAGAACCTTCCTGTCCCGCTGGATCGACGGGTGTGGCTGGAGTGTCAGGCTCTCGTTTCCCGGGGCTATCGGGTCAGCGTGATCTGCCCGAAGGGTCCCGGTGACGCGGCTCGCGAGCACCTCGATGGCGTCGACATCTACAAGTACGCCCCGGCGCCCGAAGCCGAGGGGCTGGGCGGATTCGCGTGGGAGTTCGCCTACAGCTGGGTGCGCACCGCGTGGCTCAGCCTGCGGGTGCGCCGGGCGGGCCGCTTCGACGTGATCCAGGCCTGCAACCCGCCGGACACGTATTGGCTCCTCGCCCTGCTGTGGCGCGTGGCCGGCGTCCGGTTCGTGTTCGACCACCACGATCTGAACCCCGAGCTGTTCCGGTCCCGCTTCGGAGAGCCCCGCGGCCGCCTCAAGAAGCTGGAGTACCGGGCGCTGCTGTGGCTCGAGCGCCGCTCGTTCCGCGCGGCCGACCACATCATCTCGACGAACGAGTCCTACAAGGCGATCGCCGTCCGTCGCGGCGGTCGGGACGCGTCCGAGGTCACCGTGGTGCGCAGCGGACCGGATACGCAGCAGATGCGCCCCATCTACCCCGAGAACCCGCGCGCCGCGGACGGCATCAACCTCGTCTACGTCGGGATCATGGGTCCGCAGGACGGCGTCGACCAGGCGCTGCACGTCGTGGATGAGCTCGTGCACCGTCGCGGACGCCATAACGTCACCGCGACCCTGCTCGGCTTCGGGGACTGCCTCGAGGACCTCAAGGCAGAGGCGCGGGCGCTGCGGCTGCACGATCACGTGACCTTCACCGGCCGCGTGGACCGCGTGCAGATGGCGGAGTACCTCAGCCGCGGCGACATCGGGCTCTGCCCGGACCTGAAGACGCCGCTGAACGACGTCTCGACGATGAACAAGACGATGGAGTACATGGCTTACGCGCTGCCGTCGGTCGCGTTCGACCTCGTCGAGACGCAGGTCTCGGGAGCCGACACCGTGCTCTACGCCCCGTCCGGCGACGTCGCCGCGTTCGCCGACCAGGTCGAGCGACTGATCGACGACCGCGACCTGCGCGTGCACCTCGGACGCGCGGCCCGGCTCCGCGCCACACAGCTGATGGACTGGCGCCCTCAGGCCGAGGCGTACGTCGGCGTCTACGACACGATCACCGGACACCATCTGGACGCGCCCGCCGTTCCCGAGACATTCGAGGACCCGATCTTCGACGCGCAGGGGCGCCGCTTCGTCGAGCTCGAGGACGCGGCCGCGTTCGATGCCTACCTTCTGGCTCGGGATGCCGAGCGGGCTGCGCCCGTGCAGCCGGTGGCGCCCGTCCCGGCGACGGCCCGTGTCAGCGCCCTGGCTCGGGCAGAGGGCGCGTTCTGACTCATGTCCGGGGCAGACGCGCGCACGACGGCAGGCACCGCCGCCTCGGCGCCCACGCGACCGACGTTCGTGATCGCCGCGCACAACGAGGAGCGCATCATCGGCGCCTGTCTGAACGCGCTCCTCCGGCAGGACGTCTGCGGCGATCAGATCATCGTCGTCGCGAACGGCTGCCGCGATCGGACCGCAGAGGTCGCACAGAGCTACGGCGTCACGGTGATCGACCGTCCGGCACCCGGCAAGGCCGGCGCGCTGAACGCGGGCGATGCGGTGGCGTCGTCGTACCCCCGCGTCTACCTCGACGCCGACATCGTCCCGCCGGACGACGCGATCGCGAGGCTCGTGGCCGCGCTCGACCGGACGCCCCAGGCTCTCGCCGTCGTCCCGCGACGGCGCCTGAACACCGCGGGGCGGCCGTGGCCGGTGCGGGCCTACTTCTCCATCAACGAACGCCTGCCCGCGTTCCGCGACGGCCTGTTCGGGCGCGGGATGATCGTGGTCTCCGAGGCCGGCCGCTCGCGTTTCGGCGCGTTCCCGGCCCTGGTCGCGGACGATCTCTTCCTCGACTCCCAATTCGAACCGGCGGAGAAGGCGGAGGTGAGCGAGGTCGCCGTGCTCGTCGAGGCACCGTACAAGACGCGGGATCTGATGAACCGTCTCGTCCGGGTCAGGCGCGGCAACGCCGAGATGCGCGCCGCGGCGGCGACCGGGCAGATCGCACTCGCAGTGCGCCCCACCGATCGCTGGGCGTGGCTGCGCGTCGCTCTGCCGCATCCGCGGCTCTGGCCCGGCGCGGTGGCGTACTTCTCGATCACGATGGTCGCCGCGCGGCGGGCCCGGCAGACGGCGAGCGCCGGCGCGGGCTGGGGGCAGGACACCAGCACGCGCGAACGTGCTCCTGCGCTGGCGCACGGAATCAGTCCGTGATCAAGAACATCTGCTTCCACGGCATCGGTGTGTGCACCCGCGAACGCGAAGAGGGCGAGTCACAGTACTGGGTGCGCGAGACCCACTTCCTGCGGATGCTGGACGAGATCGCGACACACACGAACGTCCGGCTCAGTTTCGACGACGGAAACATCTCGGATGCCGCGGTCGCACTCCCCGCCATGGAGGACCGCGGCCTGACCGGCACGTTCTTCGCGCTCGCCGGGCGGCTCGACGACCCGGCGAGTCTGTCGCCGGGCGACCTGCGGATCCTGCGCACCGCGGGCATGCAGGTCGGCAACCACGGCTGGTCGCACATCTCGTGGCGCGGCATGTCCGACGAGGTGGCGGCACGCGAGCTGGTCGAGGCGCGGGCAGCGCTCGGCGAAGCGAGCCGGGGACCGGTCGACGAGGCCGCGCTGCCCCTGGGTCAGTACGACCGCAGGGTCATCAACCAGCTCAAACTCAGCGGGTACGCCGGCGTGTACAGCAGTGACCGGTTCCCGGCGCGGCCGAACTCGTGGTTCCAGGCCCGCTACAGCGTCACCGCCGAAGACACGCGCGAGTCGATCCGCGCCCTGATTCTGCGCCGCCCGGGCCTCAGCGACGCGCAGAGCGTGCTCAAGAGCGCGATCAAACGGTGGCGCTAGCGGCAGCGGACGCTCACCACTCCAGCAGCGTCAGCTCGCTGTAGAGGTAGTCGATCCGCTCGGCCGGAACGGCCGTGCCCCGGAACATCTTCACCCGGGGCGACGAGAGGGACCGGCCGGGGTTCGGGGCGAAGCCTAGGATCCTCGGCTCGGCCAAGGTCGCCGCCAGTCCGTGCCGCAGCAGCAGGCGCGACGCCACCGCCGGCCACGCCGCGCGCAGCAGCGAGCGGCTTCCGCCGACGTACAACGGTGTGGCGAAGACGGGCAGTCGCTTGCGGCGGTCTCGGCGGAAGACCAGGTACGCGTGTTCGTTCGCGGCGGTGACCACGAGGTGCCGCGCGGCGGCGGCATGGCGATGATCGCGGTAGACCGCGGCATCCTCTCCTGTGAGGGCCGCCGCGATGACGGCCGGATCCTCCGAGACGTGAACGCCGCGACGGGGCGGGCTCGGCAGGTTGGCGGTCAGCCTCGTCGACGTGTCGAGTCGCACGAATCCGAGCCGTTCGTTCAGGGCGATGACATTGCCGCTCGGCGAGAAGTCCGTGAACACGTCGTCCTTCTGCCCCAGGAGTGCGCGCAGCAGCCGCAGGCTGTGGCTGCGATAGTCCTCCCGCACGCAGAACGCCGCAAGATTGCAGAAGCGCAGCGTCCGCCCGTCGACCTCGCGTTCGGAGGAGACCGCGACGTACACCCCGACGATCCGATCTTCGGCCACCAGTTGGAAGCCGCTGTTCGGCGCTGTCGAGGCCCACGGGGGCGCCAGCAGCCGTTTCCATGCCGCCACCGGCACGCGACGGTTCAGCTGCTCGCGCAGGAACAGGGCGACCGCGTCGAAGTCCGCCTCGATGATGGGGCGCAGCTGGACCGATGCGCTCGCCATCAGGGCGCCGGATCCTCGAGCACGGCCATCGTGTGGGATGCCGCGGTCCGTCGCCTGCGCAGCACGAAGAGCCACGCGATCCCCGCGCCGATCGCCGCGCCGGCCACGTTCGCCAGCACGTCACGCAGACTGGGCTGGCGCGACGGGATGACGAACTGCGCGAGCTCGGCACCGGCCGACAGCAGGAGTGCGAGCACCACGCCCTGCCACGGATGAGGGAACAGCAGCGTCAGAAGCAGACCGAGGGGCACGAACAGCACCACGTTGGCGGCGAACTCGATCCACCCCGAGCCGAACCAGCTGAGCTGAAGATCATGGCGCACCCATTCCGAGAAGGCGTCCAGCGCCCCGGTCACCGAGAACGGCGCGAGCAGAATCGCCGCGGCCAGCGCCGCATACGCCGCGAGGGATACGAGCACGAAGAGGCGGAACGGACCGGGACTTCGAGCCATCGTCACGCCCTCCGTGATGGGTCTCCGGGGGCGTCGGATCGCGCGAACCGGGATCACCGAACACTACCGAAGGCCGGAAAAACTCCGTGAATCTTCTCTCATACCGGGCTGGATTCCAAGGCTGGTGGGGAATACTCCCAATGTCCGACGGAAACCCCCCGTATCGAAACCCCCCTGGATTGTCATGCCTCGTAATGTTCTACGTCCTCGTACGCCCCTGCCCAATCGGCTGAAGCTGGGGATCGCCGCTGTGGCGACCCTGGCTCTCGCCTTCACCGGTGCGGCGGTCGCGCCGGCCCTGGCCGCTCCCGCCACGACAGGCATCTTCGCCGACGACCTCAAACCGAGCTCCGGCGCCGACCGCGACAGAGCCGCCGTCGAACTGGGCGTGCGGTTCTCGCCGGACAAGTCCGGTTCGGTCACCGCCCTGCAGTATTACCAGGGCAGTGGCGCGAAGAACGTCACCACCGCCACACTGTGGTCGGCACAGGGCAGCGTGCTGGCAACCGTGAAGTTCAAGGCCAGCACGACACCGGGGTGGCGCACCATCCCGCTGACCAAGCCGGTCGCACTGACCGGCGGCACCTCCTATGTGGTGTCGTACCAGGCGCCGAACGGCGGCTACCCCTCCATCAGCCGCGATCTCTCGTCGGCCAAGAACCAGAACGGCTTCACGCTGAAGGCCGGTGCCGGCGTCTACCGCTACGGCGCCACGCGCGCGGTGCCGACCTCGACGTTCGCCGGGTCGAACTATCTGGTGGATGTCGTCTACCAGGCCTCCGGCACCACGACGACGCCCGCACCCACGGCCACACCGACGCCGACCGCGACGCCGAAGCCGACCGCGACGCCCACGCCCACGGCGACACCGACGCCGACTCCGACGGCCACTCCGACGCCGACTCCGCCGCCGACGACCACGCCGACACCCCCGGCCTCCGGCGGGTTCGTCGCCCTCGGCCGCTCGTTCCCCAGCTCTGCAACGACCGGGGTCCCCGCCGGGGTCGCTCTGACGGCCTACACCGGTCCCTGCACGATTCAGACCGCCGGGTACGTCATCGACGCCAAGCAGGTCAACTGCTCGCTGCGGATCCTGGCGAAGGATGTCGTGATCAAGAACTCGAAGATCAACGGCTCGGTGTACGCCGACTACAACAACAACGTCGGTTCGTTCACCATCACCGACAGCGAGGTCTTCGCGGGCAACTATGCCGGAACCGGCATCGGGGATGCGTTCTTCACCGCTCTGCGCGTCGAGGTGACCGGCGGAACCCGCTCGATCAACTGCTACGCCAACTGCACGGTGCAGGACTCGTACGTCCACGGCCAGCTGCATGACACGTCCGGCGTCAACCACGAGTCGGGCATCCGCGTCAACACGAACAGCAACCTGATCCACAACACCATCGCGTGCGACGCTCCGGACTTCGCTCCGGATGCCGGCTGCTCCGCCGCGATCACCGGATACCCGGACTTCGATCCGATGCAGAACAACCGGATCGACAACAACCTGATCATCGCGGGATCGGGCGGGTACTGCACGTACGGCGGATCCACCGCGGGCAAGCCGTACTCCGGCCAGACGCGGGACATCCGTTTCACCAACAACGTGTGGCAGCGCGGCACCGAGATGGGTGCAGGCGGCCGCGGGTACGTGTGCGGATACTGGGGACCGGTGACGTCCTTCGACATCAACGCACCCGGTGCGGTCTGGACGAACAACCTGTTCGATGACGGCACGGCGGTCGCTCCGGCGAACTGACCCGAGTCCGTTCTGGGTGGTGCCCCTGCGCAGTGCAGGGGTACCACCCATCAGTGTCTGACCGCCTGCCGATCGGCTCGATCGGAGGCACCCGCGGGTCGAGGTCGGGTGATCATCCCCCGCTCGACCTCGCGGCGCCGACGACGCCGCTCGAGCACCAGGACCACGGTGATGGTCGCGCCCACGCCCAGCGCCAGGGTCATTCCGAGGGCGCGCGGACGGCTGCCTCCGACGTGATTGATCACGGTCGTCTCCGGCGCAGCGAGCGAGGTGATCTCGTTGAAGACGTCGACGCCCCTCTCCTGCTGCAACGCAGCCAGCTCGGTCCGGACGCCCTCCAGCAGGTCCTGCTGCCGCTCCCGGACGGCCTCCAGGGTCGGCCCGACGATGTCCAGGACGAGTCGCTGGGTCGCGAAGTTGGTACCCCACTGACCACCCGTGTCCGGCAGACGCAGGGACCAGCCGTCTCGAATCCCCAGGCCCAGGAGGGTGACATCCGGGGAGGCGAACTTCTGCACTTCGCCCGGGCCGGTGAGCCTCTTGGCCACCACGCCGGCCATGTCGATGACGTCCTCGGACTGCGTGCGCAGGGCGTTCGGGTTCGATGGGCTCGTCGGAGCGAGGAACAGGATCTCGGTACGCGTGAAATACACGCCATCGTCGCTCAGAATCGCCACGCCCGCCATGGCGGTGCACAGCGCCCCCGCCAGCACGATGGGCCAATACCTGAGAACCGCTCGCAAAAGCTCCCAGAAAGTCATACGTCCCCCGGATTAGACTAACTCTGTACGTGGCTTTCGGGGAGTGCTCGTGGGGGGAGGAAGCCCGTGATCGCCGATGTTGTCAAAGCGCTGGCGCGCCGCTGGTACGTCGTGCTGGTCGGACTTCTTCTGACCGCCGGGCTCGCTGTGAGCGCCTACTCCGTGACACCACCGGAGTACAACGCCCGGGCACTGGTCCTCCTGCTTCCCGGCCCGAACGCCGTCGCGGAGGGGGGCAACCCGTTCCTGGCCCTCAGCGGCCTGGAACAACCCGCCAGCATCGTCGTCGCGTACTTCGCCAGCGAGTCCGCCCATACCGAGGTCGAACGTCTTTCGCGCACCGCCGAGTACGAAGTCCTCCTGGATGACTCCACCCGAGGACCCGTCATCTCGGTGGATGTGACCGACCGGACGGCCGAGGCGACGCTGTCGACGCTCGACCACCTGCTGACGCGCATCCCCGAAGAGCTGGCTCGACTGCAGGGCGAGGTCGATGCGCCGGAGTCGTCGGTCATCACATCGATGGAGTTGGCGGTGGACTCCGAGGCGACCCGGGAGACCTCGTCCACGGTGCGGAACGTGATCGCGGCCGTCGTCGTGGGAGTGGTGGTCACCGGGTTCGCCGCCTTCGCGCTGGATGGCCTGCTGCTGCGGCGCAGAATGCGCCGCAGCGCCCCCGCCCCCGCCGACGCGGAATCGTCCACCGATCGACGGCCCCCACGTGCGCCGAGGGGCCGGAGACGGAGTCGTCCCGCACCAACGGCACCGGCGCCGAGCGAGGAACCCGAGGGCGCGGTCACGGGCCCGATCGAGATCCGGGCGGGACGGGATAGTTGACGGCTCTCCTGCCCGTCGCGCAGACGAGGATCCTGACGGACTCGGTCGGATGGCTGACTCTGTACCTCGGGCTGCTGTTGTTCCTCCCCTCCCGCCTGATCGTCGGCCCGCTCGGCAGTGCGGGAGCACCGTCCCTGCTCTTCGGTCTGGGGAGTCTGCTCCTCTGGCTGCTCACCTTCGTCGGCGCCGCACGACGGGCGGTCTCCGAGCCTCAGCCCATCCGGATCGCGCTGGGCATCCTGCTGTTCAGCGTCGGCGTGACCTATGTGCTCGCGATGACAGGCCCCATCAGCCCGGATGAGATCAGCCCCGCAGACGTCGGGCTGCTCGCTCTCGCGTCGTGGTCGGGCACGCTGCTGCTGACGCACGACGGCATCCATCAGAGAAGCCGCCTCGACACGCTCATCTGGCGCTTCGCGGTGTGCGGCGGACTCCTCGCGGTTCTCGGTCTGGTGCAGATCGCGACCCGGCAGCTGTGGGTGGATCAGCTGTCGATCCCCGGCCTGAACGGAGGGCCGTCGTACAGCCTCAGCACCCGCGGCGGGTACCCTCGCCCGGCCGGGACCGCGACGCATCCCATCGAGTACGGCGTCATCCTGGCGATGATCCTTCCGATCGCCCTGCACGTCGGCTTCTGCCACAATCATCGCCCACTGGTGGTGCGGTGGCTTCCTGCTCTCGCACTCGCCGCCATCATCCCGCTCACCTCGTCGCGGTCCGCGTATCTCGGCGCTGCCGTCGCCGTCCTCGTCTGCCTGGTGGCATGGTCACCCGCCCGACGGCGATACGTCCTGGCCGTGGCGGTTGCCGGCGTGCTGGCGATGGTGGTGCTGGTGCCGAGCTTCGTCGGCTCCATCGTCGGCCTGTTCACCGGTGCGGGCGATGACCCGAGCATCACCTCGCGCACCGACAGCTTCGCGTTCGCCGGGGACTTCATCGCCCGGGATCCGTGGTTCGGACGCGGCTTGGGCACCCTGCTGCCCAAGTACCGGATCTTCGACAACCAGTATCTGCTGCTCCTGGTGACGATCGGGATCGTCGGCACTCTCGCGTTCCTCGCGCTGGGGATCACCGCGGCGGTGACCCTGTTCCGGCTTCGGGCTCGGCTGCGCGACGAGGCGTCGCGCGACCTGGCGGTGGCGCTGGCCGCGGCCGTCTGCGCGGGATTCACGTGCCTGTTCATGTTCGACGCGTTCGCGTTCCCGATGACGATGGGGACGCTGTTCCTGATCCTGGGCCTGGGCGGCGCGCTCCGCCGGATAGAAGATGCCAAAGCAGGTCTGGCGGCGCTCCTGCGATGACCGACGCGCCGCCCGTGGACATCGCTGCCGTCGTCGTGACGTTCAACAGCGAACACCACATCACCGAGCTGCTGGACAGCATCCCCGCCGCAATGGGACAGCTGACGTATTCGGTCGTCGTCGTCGACAACGGCTCGACCGACGCCACCCTGGCGATCCTGGACGGCCGCGCGGACTGCACGGTGATCCGCTCCCACAACGACGGGTACGCCGCGGGCATGAACCGCGCCGTGCGTCATTCGCCGCAGGCTTCCGCGATCCTCATCCTCAACCCCGACGCCGTGCTCGACCCCGGCTCGGTGCCATCGATGTACGCCGTGCTGCGCAAGCCGGGGACCGCCGTGGTCGCTCCGCGCGTGCGGGAGCAGGACGGGAGCCTGTCACCGACGCTGCGGCGGGGTCCGACGATGGGCCGCGTGGGTGGGTTGAGCTTCACCGGCAGGCCGATGTTCACCGAACGCATCGAGGATCCGCAGCAATACGAGACCGAGCACGAGGTGGAGTGGGCGGTGGGCGCGATCCTGCTCGTGGACGGCGCACGCTACGCGGCGCTCGGGGGGATGGACGAGTCGTACTTCCTCTACTCGGAAGAGACCGACTTCAGCCTGCGCGCCAAGGACGCCGGGTGGGCCACGGTGTACACGCCCGCGGCGGGCGCCATGCACATCGGCGGCGGATCAGGAGAGAGCGCGACGACCCACACGATGAAGATCCTCAACCGCGTGCGGCTGTACCGCCGGCGAACCGGCACCGTCCGGGCGATCGTCTACTTCTGGCTGACCGTCGCGACCGAGGTGCGACGGGGGCTGCTCGGCCACGCCAAGTCCTGGCCGACCGTGCGGGCGCTGCTGCATCCGAAAGAGCGGCCGCCGCTGCTCGGAGCACGCGATAGCCTCCTCCCCAGATGAACCCACCGAGAGGCCGACCGGCATGAAAGTCCTGATGATCGCACCGGCGTGCGACGGCGAGGACATCGGAGAAGCGTGGGTCGCCTTCCAGTGGGCGCGGATGCTCTCGGAGGAGCACGACCTCACCCTGTTGACGACCTTCAAGCGCGGCCATACGCCCTCCGCGCAGCAGCTGCCCGGCGTTCGCGTCATCGAGTGGGAGGAGCCGCCCGGCGTGGGCCGATTCGAGCGGCTCAACAGCCTGATGCAGCCCGGGTACCTGCCCTTCTACGTCCGTGCGCAGCGATGGATCCGGCGGCGACAGGCTGCGGGTGAGCAGTTCGACGTCGCCCATCAGCCGGTACCGGTCGCGATGCGCTACCCGTCGCCGGCGGCGGGGCTGGGCATCCCTCTCCTCATCGGCCCGGTGGGCGGCAGCCTCGACTCGCCGCCGGCGTTCACCGAGGAGGAGGGAGCGACGCCGTGGTGGCAACGGCTGCGCGCCCTCGACGCCTGGCGGATCCGACGCGATCCGCTGCTGCGACGCACGTACGAGTCGGCCGCGTGCGTGATCGGCGTAGCCCCGTACGTGCAGGATTTCCTCAGCGGGCTCCGGCTGCGGCAGTTCGAGATCATGAGCGAGACGGCCGTCCACTCCGTTCCCGCACCGGTGGATCGCTCCCGACGCGATGGCCCGGTGCGACTCCTCTTCGTGGGCAGGATCGTGCGCACCAAGGGGCTCCGCGACGTCGTCACGGCCCTCGGTCGCACGCGGGATCTGAACGTGACCCTCGATGTCGTCGGCGACGGCAACGACCGTGCGGCGTGCGAGGCCCTCGTCGCCGAGCTCGGTCTGAGCGCGCGGGTCGCCTTCCACGGCAAGGTCCCGCGTGACGACGTGGACGGTTTCTACGAGCGCGCCGACGTCTTCGTCTTCCCGAGCTATCGGGAGCCCGGCGGGAATGTCAGCCTCGAGGCGATGGCGTACGGGCTTCCCCTCATCGTCTGCCGCCGCGGCGGGCCCGGCGCGAACGTCGACGACTCCTGCGCGTTCCGGCTCGACGCGGACTCCCCCGCCCAGCTGGCAGCCGACGTCGCCGCGGCGATCCGCACACTCGTCGAGGATCCGGATCTCCGACAGCGCATGGGGGATGCCGCGCGCGAACGCGCCGCCCGCACCCACCTCTGGGCGCACCGCCTCGAGCGCGTGAACCGGCTGTACGAAGAGATCGCCGCGCCCGCGGTGGGCTCTACCCGGGGTCGGGCGAACTGACCACGATCAGGTTGGTCACGAACGCGACCGAGCTCGGACGCGGTTCGACGCGTCCCGCGAGCACCGCCTCCACCCAGTCGGCGCGCACGAAGTCCAGTCCATTGACGGGATCCAGCAGCCCGGGGTTCTCCCGCCAGTGCGCGACGACCTTCGCCGCCATGATCGATCCGCCGGCCGGCGGGCGGTTGCCTCGACGCAGCCGCTGCAGAGCCTTGCGCGCTGCCCGGCGACCGGTGCGCACCGCGTCCAGCGCCGGCTGCCAGGGCACCGGGTTCGCGTACGCCGACGGCGGCGGGCGTCCATCGAGGGGCATCACGCCGAGCTCGGGATCCAGTTCCATCTGCAGCGCACCGAGGAATCGGGCGTGCGCCTTGTCCTGCGGTCGCAGTCGCGCGGCGATGTCGAGGAAACCCGGGTCGAGCATGGGATTGATGACCACGCGCTGGTCGGACACGGCCACGTCCGTGGCGCCCGCCCAGCGCTGCATGCGATGGCCGACGTACAGCTCATCGGCCGCCCGGAACCACTCGTCCCCGCCGGCGCGCAGCGCGTCGTAGACCGCCCGGTTGGCGGCCTCTCGCGCCTGCGTGCTGAACTCGTCCGTGAGCAGGCCCGGTTCGACCGCCTCGTTCACGAACATCCGCCATGCCGCCAGCTGCTCGGCATCCTTCCGGGTGTACGGCCGGTCCCGGGTCCGCCCGACGTAGTAGAAGCCCCGCGCGATCTCGCCGCCCAGCCCCGAGATCCGCACGCCCTGGTCGAAGTCGCGCTCGGCGATCCGCTGCGCCGCGAGCGCGACCGGGTCGGCCATGCCGTCCAGGCGGATGGCGTCGGCGCGGCACAGCTCCCACGCCTGGGCGGCGGTGACCGCAGCGACGTCGGTGAGCCCGTGCACGGAATGGTGGATGCCGTAGCGCGCCGTGATCGCCCGCGCCCGCGCGACGTCTCCCGTCCCCGGCACCTCCAGCGTCATCGCCCGGAGCCCACGCCGCCGGCGTTCGGGAATCGCGCTGAGCAGCAGCCGCGAGTCCATGCCGCCGGTGAGCTGGAGCACCGCCTCGGGGTGATCGTCGAGCAGGGCGTTGAGGGACACCCGCAGGAGCGCGGCTGCCTCGTGCACCGCGTCGGTGAGCTCGATCGGGGCTGTCGCGCGCGCACGTGATGCGGAGACCGCCACCCCGTCCTCGCCGAGGCGGGCGACCGCGCCCGGGTCGAGCTTGCGGATGCCGTCGAACAGCGTGCGCTGTCCCATCTGCCAGCCGAGCAGCGACTGGATCCCGACGGCCGTGCGATCCAGCGGCGCGGACGCGGCCCACCCGGCCTGCAGCGCGGAGCTGGACAGCACCGCGCTCCCGGCACTCCCGGTCTCGGTGTGGAACAGGTGCTGGAACCCCAGCGAATCCGCGACCATCGACACGCCGCCCTCGTCGACGCCGACAGCCCCGAACGGGGGCAGAAGCCGGGTGAGGGCGTGCGGATCAGCGCGCATCAGTTCGGCGACCTCGCGGTCCGTCACGTTTCCGTCCGCCCGCCGCACCACCCGCGAGACCGCCAGTACCGCGTTCGAGCCCGCGGTGGAACGCAACCCCCGGTGATCCAGCTGCACGGGGCCACCGGTGGCACGCGTCCCACCGGGCGCGCCCGGTGGGACGGGGCGCGCCGTGGTGGCGAGGAAGCCGGCGAGGGCGGCGGAGTTCATCGCACCGCCGACGCCCGCTTCGCGTCCACGAACGCGGTGAGCGAGCCGACGGTGTCGAACAGCTCTGCGCCGAACTCGTCGTCGTCGATCGTGATGTCGAAACGCTCCTCGATCGCGGCGACGAGGGCCACGACGCCGAACGAATCCAGCTCCGGGAGCGCGCCGAACAGCGCCGTGTCTGCACTCAGTTCGTCGGGCTGCTGCGGCAGTTCCAGCGCCTCGACGAGAACAGTGCGCACAGCATCCAGGGTTTCGGTCATGTCGGTCTCCTTCGGTCTCAGACGAGGACTTCGGCGGGCGGGGCGTGCCCCAGAAAGGCGGTGGGACTGGCGGTGAGCCCGTAGGCTCCCGCCTGGAAGATCACGATGAGATCGTCGATCTCGGCCGGCGGCAGCGCGATGTCATCGCCGAGCAGGTCCAGCGGCGTGCACAGGCATCCCACCACGGTGACGGCCTCGCCCGAGGCCGTGTCCACGCGATTGCCGACCACCACCGGGTAGTTGCGGCGGATCGCCTGGCCGAAGTTCCCCGAGGCTGCCAGCTGGTGGTGCATCCCCCCGTCGACCACCAGGTAGGTCTTGCCGCGGGAGACTTTGCGGTCCAGCACCCGGGTGACGTAGATCCCGCATTCGCCGACGAGGTAGCGTCCGAGCTCGAGCACAGCGCTCGCTTCGGGGAAGCGCGCGGCGATCGGCCCGTCGACCAGCTCGTGCAGCCCGGCGGCGACCGCGTCCAGGTCCAGCGGCTGGTCCTTCTCGGTGTACGGGATGCCGAATCCTCCGCCCAGGTTCAGATAGCGCACCGGTCGGTCGAGGTGGTCGGCGAGCGCGCTGACCAGGTCGACGGTGCGGCTCTGCGCCTCGGCGATGATCGCCGCGTGGAGGTTCTGCGAACCCGCGAAGACGTGGAAGCCGAGCACGTCCACACCGGTCGCGGCGATCTCGCGCAGGACCGCGGGAACGTCTTCGGCGTCGATGCCGAACTGCTGGGGTCCGCCGCCCATGCGCATCCCCGAGCCCTTGACAGCGAAGTCGGGATTGACGCGGAGGGCGATCGTCGGGGTCAGGCCGAGGTCGTCGCCCGCGGCGACGACGCGCGACAGCTCGGTCGTCGACTCGATCTCGAGCAGGACGCCCGCCGCGACCGCCGAGCGGATCTCGGCCGGTGTCTTGCCGGGACCGGCGAAGCTCACCCGGTCCGGGCGCATGGCGGTATCCAGCGCCGCCTGCATCTCCAGGCCCGAGGCCACATCGATCCGGTCGACGCGTCGGGCGAGGTGCTGCACGACGGCGGGCATCGGGTTGGCCTTCATCGCATAGCTCAGCTCGAGGCGCGCGGGCAGGGCGGCGCGCAGCGTGTCCACCCGCGCGTCGAGCAGACCGCGGTCGTAGGCGAAGAAGGGCGTGGACCCGACGCGGGCGGCCAGCCGGCTGAGCGGCAGACCGCCCACCCGCAGTTCGCCGTCGGTCGCGCCGAACGCGGCGACGTGGTCGTGGGGTGTCACGCTGATACCTCGGCCTTCAGAAGGGTGCGATCGAACTTGCCGTTCGGCGAGCGGGGCAGCTCTTCACGGACCTCGATGCGGGACGGGACCATGTACAGCGGCAGGAGCCGGCGGAGGGCGGCGGTCAGGGCGGGAACGTCGAGTTCGGGTTGCGTGGGTGTGGCGATCAGAACGATCCTCTGGCCCAGGGCCGCGTCCGGCAGACCCACGGCGACAGCATCCCGAACCAGGCCGGTGCTGTACGCCGCCTCCTCGATCTCGGTCGGGCTGACCCGGTACCCCGACGTCTTGATCATGTCGTCGGCGCGTCCGACGAAGTAGAGGAACCCGTCGTCGTCGGCCACGACGGTGTCACCGGACCACACCGCCATCTCGGGGGCGCGCCACTCCTGATCGGGATGGTGGACGAGGCGGTACCGCTCGGCGGTGCGCACCGGGTCGTTCCAGTAGCCCAGCGCCACCAGTGCTCCCCGGTGCACGAGCTCGCCCGGCTCCCCCGGGTCGCAGCGGGTGCCATCGGGCCGCAGCACGAGGACCTCGGCGTTCGGAATGGCCTTGCCGATCGAGTCCGGTCGACGATCGACTTCGGCCGGATCGAGATACGTGGAGCGGAACGCCTCGGTGAGGCCGTACATCAGGTACGGGTCGGCCCCGGGAAAGGTCGCGCGCAGCCGATCGAGTGTGGCCCGCGGCATCCGTCCCCCTGTGTTGGCGAAGTAGCGCAGGCGTTGCACCGCCGCGTCGGGCCACGGAACGTCCGCGATCTGCAGCCAGAGCGGGGGGACCGCCGTGATCCCGGTCACCCCGTGCTGCGCGCAGAGCTTCGGCACCTCGCGCGGGAGGAGGTAGTTCATCAGGATGACGTGCGCGCCGACCGCGAACGCCGTGGTGACCTGGCTCAGTCCGGCGTCGAAGCTCAACGGCAGCACGCTGAGGATGACGTCGTCGCCGGTGTTCTCGAGGTAGCCGCTCACGCTCTCGGCGCCGACGAGCAGGTTGCGGTGGCTGAGCACCACACCCTTCGGTCTGCCGGTGCTGCCCGAGGTGTACAGGATCGCGGCGGGGTCCAGATCGATCGCCGCCGGTGCGACGGGGTCGTGCGCCGTATCGGCCGATCCCCGCCAGGGATGGAAACCGGCTGCGAGGTCGCTCTCGTCCGCGGCGCCGATCACGATCACGTGCTCGACCGCGGTGTGCGGCAGCAGCTCGCCGAGCTGACCCAGCCGGTCCGCGGAGGTGATCAGGATGCGCGACCCGCTGTCGCTCAGGATGTGGCCGACCTGGGCGGATTTGAGGACGGCGTTGATCGGCACGAACACCCCGCCCGCAGCGGATGCCGCGAACAGGGCCACGACGGTCTCGATCCGCTTCTCGAGGTAGACCGCGACGCGGTCCCCGCGCGCCAGACCCAGCTCGCGGAGGTGCACGGCGACCGAGGTCACCGCACGCCACACATCGGCGTAGGCGGCGGTGTCGCTCTTGTACGTCAGCGCCGGCGCATCCGGCGTCGCCGCGGCGGCCTGGGCGAGCAGGTGGTGGACGTTCCAGCGCAGCGCGGTCACGGTCCGTACACCTCGTCCTCGATGATCCGGGTGACCGCGTCACGGGTGGGTTGCCAGGATCGCCCGCGGACCGATGCGGCTGCGGCAATCGCGTTCGCGTCGATGTCGGGTGCCGTCACGGCCGCGCTGAGCGCGGCGGCGAGGCCGCCCGCGGTGGGCTCGGACCACCGCACGTGCGGATTGGGCAGCACCCGGTGCGCGAGCGGCATGTCGTTGACCACCGGGATGTTCCCGGCGGCGAGCATCTCCTCGGCGACGAGCGTGATGTTCGTGAAGGACATCGCCAGCCCCGCGACGGTCCGGCCGTAGAGGTCGTTCAGCTCCGCGGTCGTGAGGCGGCCGTGGAACGCATGCGGGACGTCCAGTCCCCGGGGTGGTGCCCCGTAGACGTGGATCTCCTGATCGGGGTGCAGGCGGTGGAAGTGGGTCAGCGCGACGCGTGCCAGCTGGTACCCGCGACGGGCGTAGTCGGGGCGCGAGTAGAAGACGACCCCGCGGCGGTCCGGCTGCGGGGACGGCAGTCGGTAGGCCGCCGAATCGCAGCCGAACGGGACGACGTCCGATGCCAGGCCGGTGTGCTGACGGATCATGCCGTCCAGCATGTCCCCCAGGGCGATCCGGCGGAATGGCAGCCGGTAGGTCATCGCCGCGAACTCGTGCTCGGCGCCGTGGCCGTAGAAGTGCGGCTCGTAGTCCTGGATGAAGTACAGCCGCCGCATCGGCGTATCGCCGTATCGAACGATCAGGTGGGCGGATTCCCACCCCGAGGCGACGACGGCATCCAGGCCACGGATGCCGGCGCGCACGTCTCTGACTTCCGCGCGCACGGTCGGCCAGTGCTCGCGGACGACGGCGGCCAGCGCGGCGACGTCCAGCCCGTGCCGGTCGTAGAAGTACAGGACGCACCGATGGCCGTTCGCCTCCAGCGCCTCCACCATCCGGAACAGCGTCGTGTGACCGCCCGAACCGGGGGCCGGTGCCGTGGAGACCCAGCCGATGGTCAGCGGACGCCCACGGCGGGGGCGGACGAGCGGTGTCGGCAGCTCTTCCGGGACGCGGGCGAGCAGGTCCTCGTCGGCGATCTGGAAGAAGAGGTCCGCCGCCCCGGTCGCGCGGTACGCGCGCCACGCGACCCGCTGCGCGACGCCGCGCGGCCCGACGTCGCGGGCGCGTCGTGCTGTCGTCATCACCGCCTTCACCCTGCCCATGGCCCGCCACTCTCTTCAGAAACCGTCCTAGGCACCGGAGACCACCCACCGCGCGTAGTACAGCCGGTCGCGGGTGCGCCGCCCGGCCCTCCGTGCGAGCACCGCGAGCCGCGCGGCCCGCGACGGCGGGGTTGCGCGCGCGACCCGCCGGAACGTGCCCCACTCCGTCGCCGGCGGCCACACGCCCGCCGCGAAGTCGAGGAGGTCGGCGTAGTCCTCTTTCGGTCGCCCCCGGTCGAGCGCGGCGGACGCGAACCGCAGCGCATCACGGGCCAGGGCGCGGCGCGCTTCGTCCCCTAGGCGCGCGGCCTCGGGAAGCCGCCCCCCGACCCGCCGGAACACGCTGGCGAAAGCCCCCGCACGGGCGATGAGATCGACCAGGGTGCCGGAGCCGTCCGTCGCGCTCATGCTTGCGCCGTGTTCCCGGTGCAGCGCCTGGTCGGCTCCGCCGATCCACCCGACGTCGCTGACCGCGGCGACGCGCATCGCGATCTCCATGTCGGGGGCGTACGGGAGCGCCGGGTCCATCGGCCCCAGCTCCACCAGCACGGCCGAGCGCAGCACCATCTCGGGATTCGTGATCGCGCTGACCCCCAGGCGGCAGCGTTCCGCCAGCCAATCCCGTCCGGCCCACACCGTCCAGCGCACCTCGCGCACCCGGCCGGCCGGTAGTGCACCGTCGAAGTGCCGAGGGTGGCCGTAGACCAGGCCGACGTTCGGATGCGCTTCGAAGAGGGCGGCCGCGCGGGCCAGCGCCCCCGCGGCGAGAAGGTCATCGGCATCCAGTTTCACGATGTACGCGCCGGACGCGACCTGCCATCCGGCGTTGAAGGCGCGGACGTGCCCCCCGTTCTGCTCGCTGGCCAGAACCCGCACGTTGGGGTGCGCCGCCGCGAGGCCGCGCGCCACCCGGAGGCTGTCGTCCGTGGAGACGTCGTCGACGATGATGACCTCGACATCGACGTCCTGCTGCGCCACGACGCTGCCGACGGCATCCGGCAGATACCGGGCGTAGTTGTAGCAGGGGATGACGACCGAGATCACGGGCCGCTCCCGAGGCGTGAGTCGGGGCGCGCGGGTGCGGGCGACCGGTCTGGGCAGCGGCGGCGTGGCGAGCGCCAGCAGGCGCAGCGCACGGCCCGACAGGGCGTGGGCTTCGGCGTAGTCCTGCCAGGTCCCGGACACCGGCACCGCGGTCACCGATCGCTCATCCAGCATCCGACACCTCCGTCCGCCGGCCGCCGCGGACCGCCCGCACATGAGCGCGCAGCCACGGCCAGCCCACGAGCAGGTAGACGATGACCGCGCCGAAGCCCCCGACCAGCACGGCGAACACCGGGTCGCTGAGGAACACGCGCGCGGCGAGCGCGACGCCGACCGCCGGGATCGCGGCGACGGTCGGCCACCACGCCGCCGCCAGGATCGTGCGGAACCGCACCCCGGCCGTCCTCAGGGCGATGGCGTACGCCGGCAGGATCACCACGACGGCGACGACCACGTGCACCCACCCGGCACCGACGATGCCGAATGCCTGCGTGGCGAAGATCATGCCGACCACGAGGACGACCAGCCACACGATCTGCACCCACAGCACCGGTCGGGACAGCCCGCGAGCGTAGAGGAAGCCCGCGAAGATGTCGAACACGACCCGGAGGCTTCCGTAGAGGCCGAGCGCGGCCAGGACCGGCGCGGCGGGGAGCCATTTCTCCCCGTAGACGACTTCGATCAGCGGGGCGCTCAGCGCGGCCAGCACGGCGCCGGCCGGAAGAGCCGCCGCCCACGCGACTGCGACGACGGACGAGAGCCCTTCGCTCCCGTTTCCCGTGCGCGAGAAGTAGGGCAGCGAGATGGAGCGCACGACCTGCGACAACGCGCTCATCGGCCAGCTCGAGATGTTGAAGGCGAGGACGTAGTAGCCGAGGGCCGTCGCGCCCGCGACGCGCACGAGCACGATGTTGTCGACGTTCAGCAACGCCCAGGAGAGCAGGTTGGCGGCCGCGATGGGCAGGCCGAAGGCCAGCACCGGACGGACGACGGCACGATCGATCCGGTACTTCGGAACGACGCGCGCGAATCGGAACTGCATCGCGGACGATACGATCTGTGCGCTCACCCGCCCGATCGCCAGGCCCAGCACGCCGAGCCCCATCGCCACCAGCACGAGGGTCACGGTGGTCGAGACGACGAAGTCGGCCACCCCGACGAAGAACATCTCCCGCTGCTGGAAGCGGCGCTGCAGCATGGCGTACGGGACGACGGTGGCTCCCGCCAGCACCAGCGTGAAGGAGAGCACCGCGATGGCCGGCCCGGCTGCGGGGCTGCCGAGGAGCTCCGCGATCGCGGTGCTCGACGCCACCGTGATCGCCGTCATGACCGCCCCGCTGAGCAGGCCGAGACTGGCGACCGTCGGCGCGATCCGTTCGGGCTTGTCGGATCTGATCAGGTCGGCCGACAGACCGAGATCTGCGACCGTGATCAGGATCGACTGGACCGTGAGCGCGACCGCGTACACGCCGAACTGCTCGGGGGTCAGGATGCGCGCCAGGACGATGCCCACCACGAGCCCGCCGAGCCGGAGGACGATCGTGCTGAGCCCGCTCCACGCCGCACCGCGGGTCGCCCGCGAGCGGAGGGTGGGCTCTGACTCCGTCATGTCACACGCTCCCCCGCGAATCGGATGCCGCGGAGCGTTCCCACGCCGTGATCCGGATGCCGGGGAGCGCTTCGTTCCAGCGATCCGTCGTCTCCGCTCCGGCCGGAACCCAGGCCGCGCCGGTTCGCGCCGACCGCTCGAACGCGGATTCGGGTGCGTCGTCGTCGATGAGAACCACCACGTCCGTGTTCGCCAGGTCCGGGACGCGGAGGTACGCCGCGCCCGCTCGCGTGGCGACGACCATCGAGGTGCCCCACAGCGGGAGGGAGCGCAGCACCGAACCCTCGACGCCGGATCGAAGTCCCCACGGGACGAATCGATCGGGGTCCGCAGAGCGCACCGCCGAGCCCAGGCGGACGATCTCCAGCGACGACGGGTCGCGTGCGACGAGGGACTGCAGCCGCCGTGCGGTGTCGTCCGCGACCATCAGGAGAAGGACGGTGTCCAGCCGACGCCCGCCGAGGATCTGGAACATCGAAGAGCGGTCGGGACCGGTTTCGCGTCCGGTCAGCGATGCGAGTTCCCGTCGCGCACGGCGCGCGACCCGTCCGAGCAGGCGCCGGGTGGAGCGCACCGCGCGATGGACGCGCGACGCGGTGGGGGTCGGTTCCGCGGGCCCGGCGGGCAGCGGCGCGGCCGCCGACGGGTCCGGCATCGTTCCAACCTGCGACGCGGTGGCCGGGCGCCGGCAGGCGAGCAGGTCCTGGACCAGGTCGGCCCGCCACACCTCCCACGCCTCCGCGCCATAGCCGGCATGGACGCTCCGGTGCCGCGGTCGGTCGGCCGGCGAGACGGAGGCACCGACCAGGTGGGCGACGACGGCTCGCATGCGATCCAGCTCCGGATGACGCACCTGCGGGTAGGCGGCTGCGGCTTCTCGCGCGCGCTCGAGGTCTCCCTGGCAGAGCGCGACGCGAGCCAGCCAGGCCCACTCGACCGGATCCGCATGCGAGGCCCCGTGTCCGCGGACGACGATCGCGGTGGAGTGCTCCAGCAGCGCCCGGGCCAGATCCGGTCGTCCCAGGTGCAGCGCGCTGCGCGCGAACCCGAGGGCCGCCTCGGGCTCGAAGTGGAAGTTCAGCACCTGTCCAAATCGATCGGCCGCCTCGCCGGGACGCCCGGCCGTGATCGACGCCACCGCCGACGCCAGCAGGCGTCGATCCACGCCGGGACGGGTGACGATACTCACCGACTCGGCATCACCGGCGGCGTTGACGGTGAGGAGCCCGAACGGATCGGGCTGGGTGATCTGCTGCCCCGGTGCGCTCTTGCGCAGCTCGTACCACTGGCGGAGCTGGTCCCGGTTCTCGATCGAGTGCCGATCATGCGCGAGCCGGGTGCCGGCGGCGGTGATGTCGGCCAGGACGTCGAGGCGCTCCAGCAGGTACTCCACCTTGTCCGC